>JBFMFT010000329.1:0-6228 GCA_040751925.1 Chloroflexota bacterium | reverse complement strand
GTTTTAGAGCGCAATATACTTGCCAATATCTTCAACGAACTCGTCGAACTTGGAAAGGAAATTGCTGTTAAAGGAGATGTGAAGTGATCCTTTCGGCCGCGACTGAAATTCATAAGCCTCAACCCCCTATTATTCAGGACATTGACGTTGGCGCTGCTTCATCCCTGGTTGGAAATATACTCATTCTCCCAATCTCTCGCCCTGGATCTTTTGCTGAACCAGTCAAGCTCTTAGTCCGCAGAAAGTCGCCACCCGAAGCGGCAGACGACCTGGCTGCAAATGAAGCAGAGAGTTTAGAAGATCAGCTAAAAGCCGTATTTGCCCTAGCTTCTTACGAAGAGATTGAAGATGGTACTCTGAGCGAGTTCGAGATCACCCTAATCAGGCTTATTGAGAGGTATGGCGAAGCCGTGCTAAACATGATGGCTGATCAAATTAGCTATAATAAGGCCAACCCAGAACTGATGTGCAAGGCTTTGCAAATAATCGGCAGAATTCGCCATCCCCAGACGCACAACTATCGGTTCTGGCTGCTCCAGCATGGTCTCCAATCCCCGTCGATCTGGATTCGAGATGGGGCTGCGTTGGGTCTGTCATCGCTTAACGACGGTCGCGCCATCCCGTTCCTGAGAAATGCTATAGAAAAGGAGCCATTTCCAGAGCTACGAAACTATATGGAGCGAGTTGTCACACGGTTGGGGGGATTCTCGTAGTGCCGAAGGTGCTTAGAGTTGTAAAGGGTGCGCCACTTTGGATGAACCGAAACCCCTTGCCTTGGATAGGGCAAGGGGATATTGCGGCTGACTATCTGCGAGACTTTCATACGAAAGACAACAAACTTTCTTTGTGGAAGGTCGAAGAAGATAGGTCAAACCTGGATCGCACCATAGCTGCCTATGTCAGTATGTGGAGCAGACCTGATAACTTCAGTTGTCTCCTATTCCCCACCGAGGTTCTTGATCATCTCACTCTGATTCGTGAACCACAACCTGGTAACACCCAGGACGAAGTTGCCAATTTCTGGCATTTTAATCTGGTTGAGCTTACTGGGTCTAAAATTGTTGCGCTCGTCAGGAATATTCTCGACAGCGAGTACGATATCGTGATACGCGACATCGAGGAGCTCAGCAACTCACTGGCCCACTCCGTACAGGCAGAACATATACCATTCCGAAAGTTGAGCAAGCCCTGGCAAGAGCACTTGAACAGGAGGCTGGGACAACAAGGTTTACTTTGACAGCCCCTTGTTTTCTGTATATGGCACACTACCAGCTACTTGCTATCCTTTGAGCCTGCCGCACTATCTTCTTGATCTGTGCCAGGTGGCTGTCGTCGTGGGCCAGGCCGCGCAAGAAGCGGTTGGCGGCGTTGATGGCCTCACCGCCGGGCTTCGCCTGATAGGTGTTGTCCAGGTGAGGGGGGTTGGGCCACAAATCGAGACTGGCCAGGCGCAGCCGGCCGCTCTCCTTCAACCGTTGGCGGCATTGGGCAACAGTGGTGATGGTCGGCCAGGGGACTTCGTAGCGGGAGCGGCCGTGATAGGCTACCCCACGCGCCAATTCGGCCGCCAGAAAAGCGGATTCCTCGGCCGAGGCGGTGGTATGGACGATGACGTGGCCCAACGTCCAGGGCAGGTAAAGCTCTGCTTCAGTGACCGCCGCCTCGTCGTAGGCGGCCGGGTCATCGGGGACAAAGGTCACGTCACGATCCTCACATTCCGCCAGGAGGCCCAGCATCGTATCCACCATTTCCTGGGTCAAACGGCGCAGGTCTTCCTTCGTCAGACCGGCCGCCAGTTCAGCCATCGTTATCTCTTTAGTACGGACAGAGGTGAAGTCGAGCATGGGTGACAAGTAGCAGGTGGCAGGTGGCAGGTAGCACTTCTGACTTGCCACTTGCCACCTGCCACTTGCCACAGCTAGGGCGTACAGGTCACGTTGTCCACGTCCTGCCAGGTAGCGGCGTCGGTATTGATCGCCTCGGCCGGCCAGTCGGCCAGCCCCTCGTTGGTGAAAAGCACCTGGGACATGAGGCCAAAGGGATTGGCTAACGCGCCGACTTCGGCCGCGCCAACGGCCATTTCCACCACCCACTCACCCGTCCCCGGCTCACCCAGGACGGCCGTCCAATTGCTGCTGCTATAAGTCGCGTCCCAATGCTGACCGTCGGCGTTGCTGCCGATACCCGCCTGGATGGTCAGCGTCCCGTCGCGGCCGATCTGGAAGAAGCGGTCGGCCGTGTCCGGGTCGCCCTCATTGCGGGTGGTGTCCACGTAGAGCCGCAGGGAATCGGTCACGTCGTCGGTCGTGTCGTGGAGACGGAAAGCCAGGTACAGTTGGGTGGCGTCGCGCACGAAGTAAACCTCCACCAAACGCTCTGGCAACTCTTCCAGGCTGTAGGTGAAGAGCGGGGTGTCGCCCCATTCGGCCGCGTTGAACACGCCATCCAAAGTCGGCGGGGTCTCCACACAGACCAGAGCCGGGTTCGGTTCGCTGGTGGGGCTGGCGGTTGGGGTCGGCGTCGGCGTCGCGCTCGGCGACGGCGTGAACGTGGGGGTGGCGGTGGGGGCTGCCGTCTGGCTGGCCGTCGGGCTAGGGGTGTTGGTATTCGTGGGGCTGGGGCTGACCAAAGGTGTTGCGCTAGGCGTCCAGGAAGGCGTTGGCGTCATGGCCGGTGTGGCTAAGGGGTCTGTCCCCTGGTCTATCTCCACCCCGTCGCGCACCCCGTCGCCGTCCGAGTCGGGGTTGGTCGGCCGCGTCTTGAAGCGGTTGACCTCGTCGCCATCCAGCAGCAAATCGCCATCCGTATCTCGGTTGCGCGGATCGCTGCCATGAGTTAGCACCTCCTCCCCATCAGTCAGGCCGTCGCTGTCGCTGTCCGGGTTGTCGGGATTGGTCTCCACGATAGCTTCCTGGGCGTCGCTCAACCCATCCCCGTCGCGGTCACCCAGGACGGCCGCCGTCGCCGCCGAGTCGGTCGCCGCAACCAAAGTGGCCGTTTCGGCCAGGTTAGCCACGCTGGTCTGGGCAACCGAGACGCTGGTAATGGTTTCCGCGACCGCCGCCGTCGCGGTAAAGTCCACCTGACCATCTGTTCCCGCGCGGCCGAACGGACTGCGGCCGAGAATGAGGTACATCAGGCCCAGGATGCAGGCGAAGGTGACGACGAATATGGCAGCGTAGAGGAAAGCCGGTGGAATAGGGTAGCCGGTTTGCACTTCGGCCGAAAGCGTCTGCTGGGCGCCGGAGCGGGCGGTCACTTCGACCTGGAAAGGATAGGTGTGCGATGGGCTGAATAGCCCCGACCGTCGCGCCTCCACGCGCAGGTCTATGGCTTCTGACTTGTCCGGCTCCAGGCTCAGGCGGCCGCGCTCCCCCTCAAAATGAAGTTCACTGGCCGGGTCGCGGGTCACCAGGCTGAATTCGGCGGCCGTGTTGCCGGTATTGCGGATGGTCACTTGGGCCTCGCCGGGCAGGGTGAACTGCCGCGGCTCCAGGCTGACCTCAAAGGCTTCGTAGGAGCCGATCAGGATGGAAGCGTTGGCCGCCGGTTCTGCGCCGGGGTTACTCTGAGAAACCAATTCCACCCGGAAGCGTTGGCGGCCGGGGGGAGTCGTTGGGCGGCGGGGCGGCTGCACCAGCAGGTTGATGCGGGCCGTGCGGCCGGCGGCTACCCGCGTTGGTTCCTGGGGAATCGTGACCCAACTCGGGGGCAGGCCATGAATCCGCACGTAAACCATGTCGTCGGACGGGCCGTTATTGGTCACCTCGACGGCCAGTTGGCTGCGTTCTCCCGGCTCCACTGACAAGCTATCCGGCACGACGGCCATGACGAGGGCAGAAGGGACTGGCGTGGGCAGGATGGTCGGCCGCTCCACACCGCTCAAGGCGGATCCGGCAGCAGGGGAGGAAATGGGCGGCCGGGCGGCGGCCGGCGGCGGGGTAATGGCCGCCTGGACAGGTTGAATGGTTAAGGTATAAGGGCCAATTTGTAGCCGCGCCCCGGCCGGCAGGGGCGTGGGTTGGTTGGCGACCAGCCGCTGATCGTCCAACAAGGTGCCGTTGACCCCACCCAGGTCTACCACCGCCCAACCCGTTTCGGTAGCCACCAGACGGGCGTGGTGGCGGGAAATCCCCTCGGCCGGCAGGGCCACGTCGTTGTCGCCCAATCGCCCCAGGCTAACGCCAGGCGGTCTTAACTCCAATGCGCTGGGGGGATGGCCCGGCGTGGTAATAATCAATTGGTAAGCCGGCCGCTCTGGCTGCGGGGTCAATTCGCGGCCGACTTCGGGGAGCGGGACGACCTGGGTGGGCGGGTTGTCCAGGGCGTAGAGCGCGCTGCGGAGAGTGGTCGCCATCTCCGCGCCGTCGGCAAAGCGGTCGGCCGGGGCTTTTGCCAGGGCCTTCTTGACCAGCCCTTCCAGCATAGGCGGCAGGTCGCTCCGATACCGGCTCAAGGGCGGGGGCATTTGCCCTTGCAGGTGGGCCATCAAGGCTTCACTAAGGGAGTTGAATTGGAAGGGCGGCCGGTTGGTGAACAGTTCGTACAAGACGACGCCCAGGGCGTAGAGGTCGCTGCGGCCGTCCAGCTTGTCCGCCCGGCACTGCTCCGGCGACATATAGACCGGCGTGCCTAGCGTCGTCCCACTCTGGGTCATCCGGTCGCCGTCCACCAGCCGCACCAGGCCAAAGTCGGTCAGAATGGCCCGGAAGGGCTGCTCGCCTGGTTCGTCGGCGTGGGCCAATCGCTTGAGGATGATGTTGCCCGGCTTCACGTCGCGGTGGATCAGGCCGCGCCGGTGGGCGTAATCCAGGGCGTCGGCAATCTGGAAGCCAATTTGCAGAGCTTGCTTGAGGGGGAGAAAACGCTGTTCGGACTGGATGCGCTGAAGATGGGCGCGCAAATTGCCGCCCTTCACGTCTTCCATAGCGATATACAGCCCTTCTTCGGACTCGCCAAAGTCGAAGATTCGCACGATGGAGGGGTGGTCGAGTTGGGCCGCCGCTTTCGCTTCCTGGGTCAGCCGCGCCCGGAACTCTGGCTGGCGGGCAAAATGGCTGTGCATGAGCTTGATAGCCACCGGCCGGTCCAGGTTCAGGTCATAGGCGCGGTAAACCGTCCCCATGCCTCCCTCGCCAATCAAGGCGTCCAGGCGATATTTGGCAATTACGCGGCCGATGAGATCACCCATCACAACTCTCTCCAAACGCTCATGGGGGCAGCATCATTCGTCGTGCGTAACGCGTATTGCGTATAACAGATTACGGATTACGCATGACGCATGACGTCATACATCGTCAGCACTTCGTTGACCAGGTTCTTTTGCGCCACCACCACTATAGTATATCCCTGGGCGCGTAGAGCGGCTAATAGTTGGTCGCCGTCGCCGTCGGAGGACAAGACCAACCAGGCCCGGCCGTCCGGCCGCAAGACCTGGCTCAAGCCCTGACTGAATCGCTCGAATACGTCTACTCCCCGCCAGGCGTGATCCAAGAGGTCGCGCGGCCGGCCGCGATAGAACGGGGGGTTGAACAACACCAGGTCAAATTGCTGGCCGGCCACCGGCGCAAAGAGGTCGCCCTGGTAGATGGTGATTCGATCCTCTAGCTGGTTGAGCAGGGCGTTGAGACGGGCGCAGCGAACAGCTTCGGGGTTGATGTCTACGGCCGTCACTTGCGCCCCGCGGCGAGCGGCAAAAATGGCCCCAATGCCCGAACCTGTACCCATATCTAGTACGGTTAGCCGGCGGCCGACGGCCGCCGACCAGGGCAGAGTCGCCAGGTTGCGGGCCAGGAAGGCCCCCGAACGCAAGAGAACGGGATTGAAAACCTGGGGCAATACAATCAGGGGAACGCCGTCTACTTCCTCCAACACCAGGCGGCCGTAGCGTTGGTCTAACACCTGGTAGCGCAGGGTCAACCACAGGCGGGCGACGGCGGCCACCGGCCGGCTTAACCAAATGGGCAACGGGATCATACCAAAACGTCTAATGCTATAACCCACAGTATAGCGTCAACTACTCTGCTCCCCACCACCTCACCAAACAGCATATCACAATTGCGGCCGGATAGACAAATCGTAACTGCTCAGGCTCTCTATAGAAACCAGGTTTTCTCTGAAAAACCTGGTTTCTAAACCACCCGTACCCCCCACTTAAACAGCCTGTTTAACCCCCCGTGCTACACTACCCCAAAAATGAACAACACCATCTCTAACTCCCTACTCATC
>JBFMFT010000328.1:0-6241 GCA_040751925.1 Chloroflexota bacterium | reverse complement strand
CAAGCCGGCGGCTTGCGCTACCGTCATGCAAGCGGCTCGATTGCGCCCAGGCAAGATCGCAAGCCGGCGGCTTGCGCTACAGGTGTGGCGCAATCGGCTCGATTGCGTCCAGATCGCAAGCCGGCGGCTTGCGCTACGGGGTGACGTTAGTCTGTTCCGCCAGGGCGTCGGCCAGAGCTTCCTCCCAGAACAACTGGCGGCCGTCCTGCACCAGCAGGACGTGGCGGGCGCGAGCAGCTTCCTCCGCGCCCTGGGTGGCCTCCTCGCCGGCCGCCGCCGGGACGGCCAGCAAGCCCGCCCGTCGCAGCAGGGCCGCTCGCTCTTGGGCCCGTTCTACGTCGTACCGATCCACGACGGCCGAGACCTCCAGAGCCAGCCAAACCTCCGTTCCTGCTCTTGGCGCTCTCAACTTTCCCCGTATGAGCAAATCAAGGCGGCGCAATTCGCTTATCTCTTTATCCGAAAGATGGGCCTCCAGTTGGTCTTCTACGTCGTAGAGAGACGCAGCCCTGGCCCGACGCATAAGCGAGCTAAAATAGCCATAGGCTTTCTCTCCATAGGTGCGCTCCAGGTCACGCCCCTTGAGACCACTCAAGTCCGTCTGTATGACAGCCACAGCCCGGCCCAGTTGCTTAAGCTCTGCTTCAGTGCGGCTCTGCGCTTCAGCCAGTTCCTCGACCCGTTTTTCGGTGCGGGCCTGGGCCTCGGCTAATCGCTCGACGGCCGCTTCCACCCGCGTCAGACGTTCCTCAGAACGGGCCTGGGCCTCCGTCAATCGCTCGACGGCCGCTTCCACCCGCGTCAGGCGTTCCTCGGTGCGGGCCTGGGCCTCGGCTAATCGCTCGACGGCCGCTTCCACCCGCGTCAGACGTTCCTCAGAACGGGCTTGGGCTTCAGCCAGTTCCTCGACCCGTTTTTCGGTGCGGGCCTGGGCCTCCGCCAAAGCGATTAAGGTGACTTCCAGCCGGTCAACCCGCTTTTCGGTGCGCGCCTGGGCTTCGGCCAGGGTGGCCAAAGCCGCTTCTAACCGGCCGACCCGCTTTTCTGTGCGCGCCTGGGCCGTACTCAATTCACGCAGGGCGATTTTGACCTCGCTAAAGTCTTGCCGCGTCACGCTGATTTCCTGCATCCGGTCGTCTACCGCTTTGCGGGAGATGGCCACGATGATGTCGTGCATGGCCTCGGAGATTTCCATTCTCTTTTACCGCCTCCAATCCCTCCCATTATATCCCATTCCTGGCAAGGCGAGAAACCAGGTTTTTTCCGAAAACGTACCACTATCCTTGCGCTTTTTGGGATGCGCCACTGTAGAGACGTTCCGGCGGAACGTCTCTACGCCAGAGGAAAATGTAAAAGTGCAAACATTGTGATGCATTTGGGCAACGGATGGACAGCGGATAAGCGGATGGTTGGTGGGGTGTTATCCGCTTATCTGTTCAAGGTGATCAAGGTGATCATATATAGTGTTGATGATCATGTTCCGGTCACGACGACCCAGGCGATTGGCGCTGGCGCAATTGGGCCTCCACCTGGGCCAGTGTGTCTGTGAATGTTGTCAGGTGCGGGCTTTGCACTAGCCGGGCCAATTCGACGGCCCGCCGCAACTCCGCCACCGCCTCGGCCAGCCGCCCCTGCGCCCGGTAAATCCAGGCCATATTATAGCGGGTGATGCTTTCGCCATAGCGGTCGCCCACTTCTTCCGTGATGGGGAGGGCGCGGCCGTAATAGTCCAGGGCCTGGTCCGGCTGCCCCAGGTTGGCGTAGACCCGGCCGAGGTTGCTGAGGGTGACGGCCAGCCCGGCCCGGTCGCCCACTTCTTCCTGGATAGGGAGGGCGCGGCCGTAGTAGTCCAGGGCCTGGTCCGGCTGCCCCAGGTTGTCGTAGACCAGGCCGAGGTTGTTGAGGGTGCGGGCCAGCCCGCCCCGGTCGCCCACTTCTTCCAGGATGGGGAGGGCGCGGCCGTAGTAGTCCAGGGCCTGGTCCGGCTGCCCCAGGGCGTGGTAGACCGCGCCGAGGTTGTTGAGGGTGGCGGCCAGCCCGGCCCGGTCGCCCACTTCTTCCGTGATGGGGAGGGCGCGGCCGTAATAGTCCAGGGCCTTGTCCGGCTGCCCCAGGTTGGCGTAGACCAGGCCGAGGTTGTTGAGGGTGGTGGCCAGCCCGCCCCGGTCGCCCGCTTCTTCCAGGATGGGGAGGGCGCGGCCGTAGTAGTCCAGGGCCTTGTCCGGCTGCCCCAGGCCGTCGTAGACCCGGCCCAGGTTGTTGAGGGTGACGGCCAGCCCGCCCCGGTCGCCCACTTCTTCGCGGATGGGGAGGGCGCGGCCGTAGTAGTCCAGGGCTTTGTCCGGCTGCCCCAGGTCATCGTAGATACTACCGATGTTGTTAAGTAGAGTGCCTTCGTCCTGGCGGAGATGGTGTGTTTGGGTGACTTGCAGACCCCGTCCAGCCCAGTCCAGGTAGTCGCGCCACAAGCCGCGCCGGTTTTGATAGCGGCGCAAGGCCCAGACCAGATCCAGCAGCTTCTCGTCTTCGGCCGCCTGTTCCCAGGCCCATTGTATCTGCCGGTAGACGGCCGCGATCCGCCGCCAATCCTCCCGATTTTCGTTCACCAGGGCCAGGTAATAGGCGCGGTGGCGCTCCTGGGCGGCGGCGATGGGCCGCGTGCGGGCCGCCTCGGCCAGCGTCTGGTGCAGGGCCAGTTGCTCGCCCGGCTCGTCCACCTTCTCCAGCAGGTTGCGGGCGATCAGGAGGGCCAGGGTCTCTGGCCGGGCCACGGCCACCCTCTCGGCCGCTTCGCGACTGAAGGCGGCCGGCTTGGGGGCAAAGGCGCCCAGGGCGTAGAAGACCCGCTCCGCTTCCCGCCCTTCCTCCGTCGCCCGCAGCCCGGCCAGGCTCAGGTTGATCGTGTCCAGGAGGGTGATTATCTGCCCCGGCGCGCCCAGGCGTTCCTGGGCCAGTTGGAGGCGGCGTTGGGGGGTCGGCCATCTCGCTCAGGGCGGCCCGGCTCAGTTCCGGGAACAGCCAGTGCTCCGGCGCGGCCAGGTAGCCGCCCAACAGTTCCAGGGCCAGGGGCAGTCCGCCCACGGCGTGGGCCAGTCTTTGGGCGGCCGCGGGGTCGCTCCGGCAGGCTTCGGGGGCCAGCTTTTGCAAGAGGGCGAACGAGGGATCGTCCTCGAGGGCCGGCACGTTCTCTACCTGGCCAGCCCCGGCGAAGGCGCGGGCAAGGCCCTTGTCGCGGCTGGTGAGCAGGTGGACGCAGTGCGGCCCACCGCAGCGCAGCCGTTCGGCCGCCTGGGTATCCCACACGTCGTCAATGACCAGGAGCAGCCGGCGCGGGCCGATGGCGGCGCGGACGGCCTGCTGGCGGGCAACGGGGTCGGCCAGGGGCGAGAGATCCAGGCCCAGGGCTTGCCCCCAGGCGGCCAGCGCGCTCATCACGTCGCCCGGCGGCCCCACCCCGGCCCACAGCACGCCGTCGCTGAAATGGGCCAGGAGCGGCCGGTGGTGGCACAGGGCTACGGCCAGGGTGGTCTTGCCCACCCCCGGCCGCCCTTCGGCGGCCAGGGCCAGGCTTTGGCCACTGGTCAGCCGCCCGGCCAACGCCTGCACCAATTCCTCCCGCCCTTCGAAGTAGCGGGGCATGGGTGGCACGCCGGCCCAGATCGGCGGCCGCTCTTCGGCGGCGACGATGTAATTCTCGGCAAAGACGGCGTCTCTAGCGGCTGTGATGTAGTTGACGGGGGGGGTGACGGCCGGTGGGTCGCCTGGGCGGCTCTGGCGGCCGGACAGGTCAGCCAGGAAGTCGTAGAAATCCTTCCAGCCGCTCAACAGGGCGGCTACGCCCGCGATAGCCAGGGCGACCACGGCCAGGATACGGAAAATGGATTGGGAGGGTTGGAGAAGCAGGCTGACCCCGGCGGCGACGGCCGCCAGGAGCAGCAAGAGGGATAAAGCCAGGAGGGCGAGCTTTCCTTTCTTCATGGCTAAGGAGCCACCCTCACCCCCTACCCCCTCTCCCTACGAGGGCGAGGAGAAGTGCTCATCCCCTCTCCCTCAGAGGGAGAGGGTTAGGGTGAAGGTGGGACAATACCTTCCGTATAAAACCGGCCGCCTCTCAATTATCCTGCGTTCCCTCAGTGCAACAAGTACCTGCGTCTAACTGATTTGTCCGGCTACGTCTTGCAGATACAATAAGCAGCGGTAACTGCTCACCGCAGGCGCAGAGAACGCGGAGGGATGGTTAAAGGTTGAAGGTTGAAAGTTAAAGGTTTTCTGAACTTTCAACTTTCAGCTTTTAACCTCCGGATTCTCTCTGCGGCCTCCGCGTCTCAGCGGTGAAAAGGAGGAGTTATGAAGGGTTGGATTTGGCAAGGCAAGCCCTGGCAGGCGTTCAGGAATGTGGCGATTCTTTTCTCGTTTGTCCTTAACTTGATTCTGCTGATTGGTATCCTGTTGGCCGCCCCGTTGCTCCTGCCTACGCTGCACGGGGTGGCCCGGCCGTTAGTAAGTGGCCTCAACGATAGCTTTGTCACCATGAGCGACGCCCAAATCGTGCGCGTGATTGAAGTGAACGACCAGATACCCATTTCCTTTACGCTGCCGCTCTCGCAGACCACCGTCGTAGCCCTGACTGCGCCTGTACCATTGGAAGTGCCGGCCCGCTTCGACCTGCCGGACGGGGGCGGCACGATCAACGGCCGGGTCGCCATCACCCTCCCCGAAGGACTGGCCTTGCCGGTGAGCCTCAACCTGAACGTGCCGGTCAATCAGGTCATCCCAGTTCAATTGAGTGTGCCGGTCAACATCCCCTTGCAGGAAACGGAGTTGGGCGCGCCGTTCAACAACTTGCAGGCCATCTTTGCCCCGCTCGACCGCTTTTTGTCGCGGCTACCGGCCGACAACGACGATCTCTTTGACCGCGTGCGGAGTTTGGAGCGGCCGGATGAAATGAGCAATGAACAATGGACAATGAACAATGAAGAATGAAGAGTGGACAATGAACAATGACCTCCGCTCCACGTCTATGTGACTACGAGGGTTCTGATTACCACCGCCGTTTTTGGGAGGGGCAGGGACGCTCTTACGAAGACCAGGTAGAGCGTATCGCTCTGCGCCGGCTGCTGCCGCCGACGGGTGATACGCTGCTGGATGTTGGGGCCGGCTTCGGCCGCCTGGCTGACGAATACAACGGCTATGCGAAAGTCGTCTTATTTGATTACTCCCGCTCCCTGCTGCGCGAGGCCCAGGCTCGCCTGGGGGACGATCCGCGCTTCCTCTACGTGGCCGGCAACTGGTATGAGATGCCCTTCGTGGCTGGCCTGTTCGAGACGATGGCGCAGGTGCGGACGATTCACCACGCCGCCGACGTGCCAGCCCTTCTCAGCCAACTGGCGCGGATTGCCCGGCCGGGCGGCCGGTACGTCCTGGAATTTGCCAACAAGCGGAATGTCAAGGCTATTCTGCGCTATTGGCTGGGCCGGCAAAGGTGGTCGCCCTTCACGCCAGAGCCGGTTGAGTTTGCCGAGATGAATTTTGACTTTCACCCCGGCTGGATGAGACGGCAACTCCGGGCGGCCGGTTTTAAGCCCGGCCGCACCCTTACCGTCTCCCACTACCGGATAGCTTTACTCAAACGCTTTTTCCCCACTCGCTGGCTGGTGGCGATGGACAGTCTGGCCCAACTGACGGGCAATGGGTGGCAGCTTTCGCCCAGCGTCTTTGTCTTGAATGAGCATCCCCACAAGGGAACGGCCGCTCCCCCTGGCGCGTTTTTTGCCTGCCCCGCCTGCCAGACGCCCCTATCCGACCCAACAGCCGGCCGGCGGGTCTGCTCCAATGGCTCGTGCGGCCGGCAGTGGGCGGTGGTGGATGGGTTGTACGATTTCAAGGGGGGTGATTAGGGCAATACCCCCACCTCACTCAAGAGGCGGGCTGTGCCTTCCAGGTCGGCCAGGTCAGCCAGGCTGATTTGGGCGGCTATGGCGTCCAGGTCGCTCAAGGGCGGCAGCCCGGCCGCCAGGGCCACGCCGTCCACTACAGGGTACTCAAAGGTTTGCGAAGCGAAATACTGCTGGGCGGGTAGCGAGAGCAGAAAGTCTACGAAGCGTTGGGCGGCGGCCGGGTGGCCGGCCGTGTTCAAGACGCCTACGCCGGAGACCATGATGATCGAGCCAGGCCCGCCTTCGGGCAGGAAGTAGTTGCGGGCGGAGAAGTCCTGCCCCTCTTCAGCCAGGAAACGGTAGAG
>JBFMFT010000327.1:0-6262 GCA_040751925.1 Chloroflexota bacterium | reverse complement strand
TTCTCCCGCTACGCCCGCCAGGTGATCATACTGGCGCGGGCCAGCGCGTTAGAGAAGGGGATGTCGCAATACCTGGTAGACCAGATTCGGGCGACCCCCAATATCGCCGTGTGGCTGCATACGGAAGTCGTGGCCGCGCAAGGGGAAAACAAGCTGGAAGCGGTGGTCGTCCGGCACATTGACCGGGAAGAAACGGAAACAATTGCGGCGGCCGCCCTCTTCATCTTTATTGGGGCGACTGCCCATAGTGAACTGGTAGCCGGGGTGGTGGAGCGCGACCGGGCTGGTTTTATTCTGACCGGCCGCGATCTGTTCCACGATAGCCAGCGGCCGGCCGGTTGGCCGTTAAAACGAGACCCGTTCCTGCTGGAAACCAATGTGCCGGGCGTTTTCGCTGTTGGCGACGTGCGGCACGGCTCAATCAAACGGGTGGCCTCGGCCGTGGGCGAGGGCGCGGCGGCCGTGCAGTTGGCACATCAGTATCTGAAGACGGTTTGAGGTGGCAGGTGGCAGGTGGCAGGTAGCAGGTGGCAGGTAGCAGGTGACAGGTAGCAGGTGGCAGGTGGCAGGTGGCAGGTGGCAGGTGGCAGGTGGCAGGTGGCAGGTGGCAGGTGGCAGGTAAGAGTGGGAGGAACGAATGAGTTATTATGATGAGTGGTTGCTACGTGTGCCAGCCAACATTAGCCAGGATTCTCTTTGGGGTTTTGAGACGTACCGCAAAGCCCTGTTTTTAGGTGACCTGGCCTGGGAAGACTGCCAGAAGCTTCTGGCCGACCCACGTGGCAAGGGCATTGCCTGGCAACTGATTGATAGCGCCGGCTCTGTTGGCGCAAATATCGAGGAGGGCTACGGCCGAGGCTTTGGCAAAGACTACGCCCGCTTTCTACGGATCGCGCTTGGTTCGGCCAGGGAGACTCGCGGTTGGTACTACCGGGGCCGCTATGTCTGGGATGACAAAGTGGTCAAGCATCGAATGACGCTGATAGACGAAATCATTGCCGGTTTGGTAACGACGGCCGAGCAACAACGCCACCTCCCCGACAAAGCCTGACCGAACTCTTGCCACCTGCCACTCGCTACTCGCCACTTGCCACCTGCCACCTGCCACTTGCCACTTTCAGGAGATCCTGTGTACGACTTCCTCAAAAAGGTTCCCCTTTTTGCCAATTTGCCAATGGCCGACCTGGAACGGCTCTGTGAGATGATTGACGAGTCACGCCTGCCGGCCGGGGCCGAGTTATTTGCCGAGGGCGACGCGGGGGATAAGGCTTACGTCATCAAAGAGGGGGAAATTGACATCCTCAAACAGTCGGCCGGACGGGAGGTGCTATTAGCCGTGCGCCAGGCCGGGGAGGTGATCGGGGAGATGTCACTGCTGGAAGAAGCGCCGCGCACGGCCACAGCCCGCGCCCGAACCGAAAGCGTATTATTGGCGATCACCCAGGCGCAACTAGACCACCTCCTAAACACCAGTCCCTCGGCCGCCCGCGCCATGCTGCACACCGTTACCACCCGTTGGATGGCTATGCAGGCCATTTTGCAGCAGAGCGAGAAGATGGCTCAATTAGGCACGCTCACGGCCGGCATCGCCCACGAATTGAACAACCCGGCCGCCGCCGCCCAACGGGGGGCCGGGCAACTGCGGGCGGCCGTCGGCCAATTGCAGCATAGCTACTGGCAGTTGAGCGAGCGAGTCCTAAGCCCGTCTCAATTAGAGTCCTTGCGAACGGTGGACGAACGGGCCAACCGCTACGCCCGCCAGCCCTTCGCCATAGACCCCCTCGGCCGCAGCGACCGCGAATATGAGCTGGAAACCTGGCTGGACGAACAGGGGGTAGAGAACGCCTGGGAGGTTGCCCCCACCCTGGTCAACCTGGGCTACGAGACGTCCGAACTGGATCACCTGCGCGCCGTTTTTGGCGAGGGACTGGCCGCCGTCTTCACCTGGTTAGTGGCCGCCTACACCGTTTACAGTCTGTTGGAGGAGATCGGCCAGGGGGCCGGCCGCCTGGCGGAGATCGTCAAGGCCCTCAAGAGCTACACCTACCTGGATCAAGCCCCGGTCCAATTGGTAGACGTGCATGAGGGGTTGGACAACACTTTGATCATGCTGCGTGGCAAGCTCAAAGGTGGGATTACTGTCCACCGGCAGTATGCCCAAGACCTGCCGCGTATTCAAGCCTACGCCAGTGAACTCAACCAGGTGTGGACGAATATCATAGACAACGCGGCCGACGCCATGCCGGGCCAGGGCCAACTGACCTTACGCACCCACCAGGAAGATAACTGGGTGGTGGTGGAGATTGAAGATAACGGGACAGGCATACCAGAGGCTATTCAGTCGAAGATCTTCGATCCCTTCTTCACGACCAAGCCACCGGGCAAGGGGTCGGGGCTGGGGCTGAATATCAGCTATAATATCATTGTCCACAAGCACCGCGGGGAGATTAAAGTTTTTTCGCGGCCGGGGAAGACCTGTTTTGAGGTCAGGTTGCCAGTCAACTCCGAGACGACGAGCGCGGCCAAGACGGCGGACGACCGGCCGCCGACCGCCACCGGAGACAAGGCGAGTAACCAGTCGGAATCCCCCACGAACATCCACGCCAATCCGCCTGATCCGCGTCGTTCGCGTTCGGTTTTCGTAACCGGCGTGCGCCGGCCGGACGACGACCAGTTGCGCGAGATTTTCCGGTCAGCCCACCACGTCGCCGTCGTGGGCATCTCTGGGCAGCCCGACCGGCCGGCCCACACCGTCCCCGCTTACCTCCAGACCCAGGGGTATCACATCATCCCCGTCAACCCCCATCTGGACGAAGTGTTGGGGGAGAGGGCCTATCCTGACCTGGCGGCCGTACCCGAACCGGTGGACGTGGTGCAGATTTTCCGGCGCAGCGAGGCGGTCATGCCTATTGTGGAACAGGCCATCGAGAAGGGAGCTAAAGTTATCTGGATGCAGGAGGGCATCGTCAATGAACCGGCCGCCCAACTCGCCCGTGACGCCGGCCTGGCTGTGGTCATGGATGCCTGTATGCGGGTGCAACACAAGAGAGTAGCAAGTGGCAAGTAGCAGGTGGCAGGTCTTACTTGCCACTTGCCACCTGCTACCTGCCACTCTGTGATGAGCGTGAGGAGAACAAACCATGGAATGCCCGCGTTGCCAGACCGTCAACCCGGATGGGGCGAAGTTTTGCCTGAATTGTGGGACGGCCCTCGTCGTGGCCTGTCCGAATTGCCGTACACCGTTACCGGCCGGGGCTAAATTCTGCTTCAATTGCGGCCACAAGCTGTCAGTAACCAGTGGTCAGTTATCAGTAGCCAGTGACCAGTTACCAGTTACCAATTACCAGCCTCCAGCCCCTAACCTGCAACAATACATCCCCCCGGCCCTGCTAACCAAATTGGAAGCCGCCCGCGCCAGTGGGGGGATGCAGGGCGAACGCCGGATCGTGACCATCCTCTTTTGCGACATCAAAGGCTCGACGGCTCTGGCCGAAACTTTGGACCCAGAGGAATGGGCAGACATTATGAACGGGGCCTTCCCCTACCTGATTGCGCCCGTTTATCGCTACGAGGGGACATTGGCCCGACTGATGGGCGACGCGATTCTGGCCTTCTTTGGCGCGCCCATCGCCCACGAAGACGACCCTCAACGAGCGATCCTGGCCGGCTTGGACATCCTGGAGGGTATCCGGCCGTACCGCGAGCAGTTGCAGCGTGAGCGTGGCCTGGACTTTGACCTGCGGGTGGGCATCAACACGGGATTGGTCGTCGTGGGTGAGGTTGGCTCTGACCTGCGGGTAGAGTATACGGCTATGGGCGACGCCGTCAACCTGGCCGCCCGCATGGAGCAAACGGCCGCCCCCGGCACGGTGCAGATTGCCGGCGACACCCATAAGCTGGTAGCCCCTCTCTTTGAGTTTGAGGATTTGGGGGCTATCGAGGTGAAGGGTAAGAGCGAACCGGTGCCTGCTTATCGGGTGCTGCGACCCCAGGCGCAACCTGGCCGCCTGCGCGGCCTGGAAAGAGAAGGCTTGTCGTCACCACTCATCGGCCGCCAACGAGACATGGACACTCTACTGACGACCATAGCCCATCTGCGCCAGGGGCGCGGCCAAATTGTTTCGGTCATCGGTGAGGCCGGGCTGGGCAAGTCGCGTTTGGTGGCCGAACTGCGTGCCACCACAAAGACGGATAACCACCCTTTGTGGTGGTACGAAGGTCGTTGCCTGTCCTACAAGACTGCCACTCCTTACACCCCTTTCTTGGAGCTACTACCGGCGATTCTGGGCTGGCGGCCGGAGGCCAACGATGCAGAAAAGTACGGGGTGATCCGGTCAACGGCCGGGGCCGACCTGGCCCCCTTCCTGGCGACGCTGCTGGACGTACCAGTACCCCTGGAGGACAGTGACCAGGTGTACTATTTGCAGCCGCCGCAGTTGCGCCAGCGGGTCTTTCACGCGACCTGCGCCTTCATGGAGCGCCTGGCGACAAAGGGGCCGGCCGTCCTGGTGTTTGACGATCTCCATTGGGCCGACGCTACCTCCCTGGAATTGCTGGAGCAATTGATGGCGGTGACAGAACGGGCCAGACTGTTGGTAATAGCTCTCTTCCGGCCGCGCCGCCAGGAGCCGGCCTGGCGTTTTCACGAAGTCGCCGCCCGCCACTATGCCCACCGCTATACGCCGGTCACTCTGGAACCACTGGACGATCAGAACGCCCGCGCCCTGGTCGCCAATCTTTTGCACGTCGAGGATTTGCCGGAGAAAGTGCGCGCCCTGATTTTGCACAAGGCTGAGGGCAATCCCTTCTTTGTAGAAGAGGTGATTCGCTCCCTGTTGGATAGCCGGTTAGTCGTGCGCCAAAATTCGCACTGGGTGGCTACCCGCGAAATCGAGAATATCGCCGTGCCGGACACCCTGGCCGGGGTGATTACCGCTCGCCTGGATCGGCTGGACGAGGAAGCGAAGCGGGTGGCGCAAACGGCGTCGGTTATCGGCCGCACCTTTGCCTTTGACACCTTGCGGGCTGTTCATGGCACAGCGGCCGACCTGGACAAGACTCTGCTGACTTTGCAGCAGCGTGAACTCGTCCGCGAAACCGCCTGGCGGATTTACCACTTCAAGCATGTCTTGACCCAGGAGACGGCTTATGCCTCGCTACTGTTGCGCCGGCGTCGCCAACTGCACCGGCGGGCGGCCGAACACCTGGAACAGACGGAGAAGGAACGGGCCAACGACATCGCCCGCCATTGGCTGGAAGCCCGCGAGGAGTCACGCGCCTTGCCTTATCTGGTGGAGGCGGGCGAGCGAGCGGCCAGAGCCTACGCGACGGCCGAGGCTGTTACCTATTACAGCCAGGCTATTAAGATTGTGCAGGGCGATGGCGCAGGCCAACAGGCGCCCCGCGACCTGGCCCGCCGCGCCTATGAGGGGTTGGGTGGGGCGCAAACCTTGACCAATGAGCCATCCCAGGCCGTGGACACCTACCAGACTATGTTGGCCTGGGCCAAGAGCCACGACGACGCGCCCATGCAGGTTTCTGCCCTCAATAAACTCTCCTACGTTCTGGCTTTGCGCCTGGGGCAGTTCCCGGCCGCTGTCCCACCCCTGGATAGCGCGGAAAACCTGGCTCGCCAGCATCAGGATAAGGTAGGGCTGTCGGAGATGTTCATTGTCCGCTGTATGATGTGTACGGCGGCGGCCGATTTCGAGGGGGTCATCCGCTACATGGGTGAAGCGGTGCAGCTCGGCCGCGAACTCAACGTGAAGCAGCAAATGGTCGTTGGCCTGGCGCACGTGGCTAATACCCAGATATTGATGACCGAGTTTGAGAAGGCCTGGGTGACAGCCCAGGAAGCCCTACAGTTAAGCCGGCAGATAGGCGACCGCGAACATGAAGCCGACGTGTTAGCCACGACAATTCCTTTCTATCACTGGCGCAACGGCGACCTGACGACGGCCTGGCAGACGGCCGTCGAGGGGACAGCCCTGGCCGGCCGCATTGGGGCCGCCTATCCCCACAGCATGGGGGCCTTCACCCTGGCTACCCTGGCCCGGCAACTTGGCCTCTACGAACAAGCGATTGATTACCTGCAACAATCGCTCACGGCCAGCCAGGCCGTCGGCGCGCCGCTCCTGGACGCCATGATTCTGTGCGCCCTGGGGGCTGTTTACCTGGACATCAGTGACCAATTGCTGGATAAGGCCCTGGAGGTTCACCGGCAGGCGGCCGAGGTACTGGAGCAACCGGCCGGCCTGCTGTC
>JBFMFT010000326.1:0-6279 GCA_040751925.1 Chloroflexota bacterium | reverse complement strand
CCGCACCACCAGATTATCAAAAGCCACTTGCAGCCCGGCCTGGCCGAACGTGCCAGCGTCCAGGGCGACGTTCCCGGCCGTATAGGTGGCGTCGGTCAACTGGCGCAGGAGTTGGTCATTGACGTAAAAGGCCAGAATGGGGCCGGCCGCCTCCACCTTGAGGCGATTGACGACGTGGAGGCCAGTCTGGACGGCCGGGGCCGCCGTCCAATCTTCTACCAGGCGCGTCCACGTCCCGGCCGGGTCGCGCCGCTCCACAATGTACAGGCCGCTGCTGGTGATCTCGAAGCGGTAGAAGGCGTTGGGGCTTTGCAGGCGGAAGAGGAGACCGTAGCTGCTGTCGGGGCTGCCGGCCAATTGAGTGGCTTCTACTTCGACCACGAAATCACTCAGGGTTGGCTCTTGTAGGGTGGCAAATTGGGCCACGTTCGGCCCGTTCACCTCAATCAAGAGTTGCCCGTCGCGGATGGTGGCCTGGGCTACACTATCTCCTTCCAGCAGCCACTGACCCGTCTGCCCCACGGTAAAGTCATCGGCGAACAGCGTCTCCTGGTCGCCCTCACCCCCCACTAGAGCGCAGCCACTCAGCAACATCAACCCGATAGCTAAACTCAGTAAGAAATCCGCGACTATCCGCGTCGTCCGCGTTCTATTCTTCACGGCCGCACCACCCGGAAATCGTCGAATTGGATGACGGCCGTGCCAGCCTGGAAGGTGCTGGCGGCCAGCCCTACGTCACCGGTGACAAAGGTGGGGTCGGTCACCGTCGCCAGGTGGAGGCCATTGACCATCAGGCTCAACTGGTTGCCGATGCAACTGGCCCGAATCTGGTTGGTCGCCACGCCCTGGTTGATAGCGTCGGAGGGTAAATACTGCCCCTCGCCTGTCAAATACTCGATTTGATCGGTCCCGCTCTGGTACTTGCCGATGGCGTAATAACCGTCGCCGCTAATCAAGAAGACGTAGAAGTTCTCGGTACTCTGGTAGCGGCAGACGAGGCCAAAGGCGTTGTCGTTGGGGCCTTCGGCCTGGCGGGCCTGGACAGTTATCACGGCATCGTCGAACAGGCGGCCGGGGTTGCTCCACCATATCTGCCCCGGCTGGCTGGTGGTGATGGTTAAGACGCCGTTGGCGATGGCTGCCGTGGTACCGCCCTGGCTGTACAAAGTCCAGCCGCACTTCTCTTCGTCGCTAAAATCGTCGCTAAACAGGCTGCCATCGCCCAGGCAAACCTCGCCTTCTTCCGAACCGGCCGCCGCACAAGCCGTGAGCAGCCCCGTCACGAGTAGCAAGCCCAACCCCAGACCAATCAGGTAACGCATAATGAGTGATGAGTGATGAGTGATGAGTGATGAGTGATGAGAATTAAGTCACTTATTGCTCACGACTCATCACTCAGCACTTGGAAGCCGCATCTCGGTGGTACGAACACTCATCCGTCCTGGGTTTTCTCGTCCAGGAGGGCGCGTAGCGCCTCGATTTCCTGCTGTATCTCTTTGTGCTGGCGGGAGACGCGAAAGTAGAAGGCCAGGGAGATCAACCACAGAACGATGATGATAATGCCCAGTAAAGCCAGGTTCTCCAACATACCCAACTCCGTCAGAAAAGTCTATCCAGTGTACCTCAAAGTAGAACGATTGGGTAACGATTAGAAACCACTCTCTGAAGAAACCAGGTTTTTTGTTGCCAATAATCACGCTCTGCCAGGGAAAAACCTGGTTTCTGGCTGAATAGTTACCCAGGTTTTTCTCTGGTATGGGCGGCCGTCACTCCCCGGCCGGGTACGCTGGTGGTACCAGTAAGAGGCTCAGACCCAGCCCCAGGATACCACTCATCACCGTCACCCCCAGCCACAGGTGAATCCGCCACCAGATGCCGGCTGTGGCAATGAGGGTCAGGAAATAGAGGAGGTGGAAGATGAAGGGGGTCAAGAAGGCGAACAGGCGCAAGGCCCCTGGCCGCTCCATCCCCGGCCGCAAAGTTCGGGCCAGAGCCTCCACGAGCAGACCACTCACCAACGCGGCCGGCAGAATCGGCCAATAATTCTTTACGTCGCCCAGGCGCAAAACAAACATCAGCCCGGCGTTACCCGCCAGAAACAGGGCCAGCGCGCCGGCCGGCAGCCGCCAGCGCCGTAGAGCCAGCAGAATGAACCCCATCAGCAGGGTCGTGGGAATGAGGACGTAGGAGATGATAGTCGTGTCATAAAAGTAAGGGTCGCCATCAGGCGCCATGCCGCTCACCACGTCCACGCCGGTGTAGCTGTGGGCGAAATGGGTGAAGAAGGTGAAGACGGACAGGGTGGCGAAAAGGGAGAGGACGGCCGGCCAACTGGCCCGGCCGCCGCTTTCTGTGGCCCGCCCCCAGGCCACCCGCGCTGGCCCACTGACGAGGAGAACCGCCCCCAAACCCAGGGCCAGGTGAGCCGGACTGAGTAGAGCTTCCACGTCTACCTCGAAACCAAAGACGTTGTGCCAGACCAGATCGCCCGCCCCGGCCAGGAAGAAAAAGACGACGCCAGCCAGGGAGAGCAGGTAGCCGGCCGGCAGCCCGCCGCGCCAGGCGTAACCACGTACTCGGTTGATAACCAGGTTGGCCCCCAGGTAGAGGCCGGAGAGGAGCATGGCCGAATAGAGGACGGCGTGCCAGGGGGTGAAGAACGAATCGTCTACCCGGCCGTTATTGTGCGCCCACCCATCCAGAAAGATGCCCCCCACCAGGGCCAGGGATAGGAGGGCGGCCGTCCACTCCAAACGCGCCGAGGCCACTACCTGACCTCGTCGCACGCTTTCTACAGAGCCGCTACGGGCGGCAACTAACTGATTCATTCGGTGATACCTCCAAGACCTACGGGGTTTCGGAAACCCCGTAGGTTTCTATCCTGTTAATCCTGTCCATCCTGTCCATCAAAACAGCGGCCGACGGCCAGGACAAAAGTGGCCGGCTCGCGACTACCGCGCAACCGGGCGATCCACGGCCGCAAGGCCCACCGCCAGCCATAGAACGGCCGGTGAATCGCCCAGGCCAAATGAAGTTGTCTGCCCAGTTCGGCCAGCCGGTCAAAGGTCAGGTAATTCTCGTTGGGTAGGGAATCGCCCCGAAAGCCGTACAGTTGGGCAAAACGCTCCTCTCGTTCCTGAACCATGCGCCGGCCGCTGTCTGGGTCGTGGTAGAAAGGCGAGTCCATAATCACGATCTGACCCTCATCGGTCAGCGCGCGCAAAGCTTCCGCCAACGTTTGCTCATAATGGCTGGCATAATGGAGTGACCCGTTGAAGATAACCAGATCAACCTGCCCCTCGCTCAAGGGCAGCCGGTCGAACTCGGCCTGGATGGTCAGGAAGGGCCGCCCGTAATACACGTGCGCCCCCAAACCGTCAACGGCGTTGGTCAGCAGGTCTACGGCCGCCACCTGCTGCCCCTGTTGGCTGAGGCGGTAGGAGAGCCAGCCGTTGCCCGCCCCCAGGTCTAAGACTCGGAGCGGCCGGCCGGCCGCCTTCGCCTGTGGTTCAACGATCTCGGCCACCAACGTCTGGTAGCTCCGGCGGCGGATAGCCCAGACGTCGCGGTGACGGCCGCTCAAGTCGCGGAAGGGCAGGGCCAGGTAATAGGTCCGCTCTGGCAACCCCCAGCCCTCCGCCTGGCGCACCCGCTCATATTCTCGGCTGAAGCGCTCAAACACAGCCGTCCGCTCCGGCAATAGCATCCGCCAGATACCCTCCACGCGATAGTAGACCGTCCCCTCGGCCGGGCAGCGAGCAGCGTCCGGGCCGTCGGCCGCCAACGCCATCCGGCAGCGTGGGCAGGCCAGGCGTAGGGGCGAGGCAGGTGGGAATGGCTTCATCTTAAACCAGGATCACCTCTCCCACCTGCCTCGCCCTTACAGTTGCACCGTCGCCCGCACCGTACCGGCCCGCTGGTGGATGGCCGTAATCTCCACCACACCACCGGCCGCGGCCTGCACCACCCATTCGATCTTCACCCGTTCCTCAGTAGCGTCCGTGCCAAAAAGGGGGAACATACTCTTAGCGTCGCGCCCCTTCAATTGCCCGGCCGTCGTCTTCAACTGCCCCGTTAGCAGCTTGGCCCCTTCAGGCAAGGTAATATCTACTTCCAGGTCGCGCACCACCTTCATATCCAGAGCCTTCTGGCTGACGTGGGTGGGCAGCCAGCCCGTGTTGTGCAGCACCAGGCGAATGGTGTGCACGTCGCCCACGGAATGAGTAGTCAGGCTGTGAATTTCTAGCTTGGGCGAGATGAGGCAGTTATACAGCACAAAATCGGCCAGGGGCGCGATTTCTTTTTCCAGGAACTTCGGCGGCGGGTTGCGCCAGGTAACCAGGCTATGCCAGCCGCCCAACTCCACCGGCCCCAGTTGGGGGTGGTCAAAGGGATACCAGTTAATATAGCCTTCGCCGTTCAACTGCTCGTCGTTCCATTGGAGCAGGGCCAGGTCGTCGGCCGCCGGATGCTGGCGGAACCAGTCAATGTACTTGTAATCCTTGATCCCCGCCTGCCGCTGCGGACTCCATATCTCCGTCGTCCAGGCGTACAAGCCCAGATGCTCGTACATCCAATCGTCAAACGTGCCCTTGATGAACTCTTTGGGGTCGTACTTGAAGTCGTGGAAGACGGAAATGGCCGGGTAGCCGGTCAGCTCTTCCCCTTTCTTGCCGATGGCCTGGAACGTGCGTAAGTCCTGGGTGGGCATCGTGTCGTCGGCCGCCGCCGACAGCGGCCGTAAATGCACCCCACTAAAGGTATGGAAGGTGACGCCGCCGGTGACGTTGGGATGATCCACGATGAACTGCACCACCGCCCGCACCTCTGGCTCGCTGGTGGGATAAGGGCCGGCCCCATGCTCATTGGGCTGCCAGTTGACGGGGAAGTTGCGATTGAGGTCTAACCCCTGCAAGGGGGGAGCCATCTTAATCGTCACGCCGTCGTAGTTGCGGATCGTCCCTTCGGGCAGCAAGCGGTAGTAGTCGCCGCCGGGCGGCTCGTCCGGCTCGCGCAGGATCATCAGGCGCGGCTCGTCGGGGTGAATCTTCCACGTGCCGTTGGGGTCTCTGAGGCGCATTTGTAGGATACGGCCGTCGCCATCCACGTCTTCCTGCGCCAGACCATCCAGCTCGTCGGTGCGTGGGTAGGGGCGGGTGCTGCTGCGGATGAACTTCGGCCGCTCGGCCAGGGCCCACTCCGCCCCATCGGGGTTCATGCGCGGCACGACGTAGAAGGCGCGGCTGTCCAGGGCGTAAGTCACCTTCTTGTCTACCCCATATTGGGTAAGCAGCTTGTGGATGAGGTAGAGGGCGGCCGAAGACGGCGATACCTCTGTGGCGTGGATATTGGCGTCCACCCAATAGGCCGGTTTTTCGGTGTCGCGGCCGGTGTCCAGGTTGGTCAGGGTCACCACCCAGATGTCCCGCCCCTCGTAGCTCTTGCCCAGGCTACCCAACTGGCACAGGCGCGGGTACCTCTCCGTCCACTCGTGCAGGAAGGCGGTAATCGCCTCGTAGCGGTAATAGGTGTCAAAGCGAATCTTGTTCTTCTTAGCCTCAGACATCGTTCACCTGTATAGTTGACCTGGCAACAATCCTGGGCGGCATTATAGGTTGACACCCCTCCCCGTGCAAGGCATAATCTGAGCGAAATGGCTGGGTTACACACCTACCCATGGCGCGTATGCAACAGCCCCGCCGCCCGAGCAACCTTTTGCATTTCTGAGGTTGCAGAGTAGTATTGTGGAGAAAAGATTGTCCTGCAAGTGCCACAGGGCAACAAATAACCAGCCAGCCTCAAAAGTGGAGGGAAGTATGAATGGGTCAAATGCGGGTCGTACGTCAAATCTGAAAGCTTTTACAATTAAGTGGCTATTTGGTGTTGACACGCTAAAAGATGTGTCAACACCTCTGGGACGATGGGTTATCCGCCCTATCCGAAAAGGCATCTCTTTCTTTTTGCTGGGGCTAATTGGGGTTTACGCTTTCTTGTGTTTCTGGGACGGCTATGCATGGAGTACTCGAATTAGTCCAACTTATGGTCTTCGTATAATTCGCTTAATCGTCGTGGCGATCTTGGCAATAATCGATGCGATTATCTTGCCCTTTAGAGTTGGTTCCTTTCTGCTCTTTGCGGCTATAAATGTGGTAATTCTATTTCCATTCATTGGCATACTACATGGGCTTTCATTGAGCCTCGAGGGAGAAAACTTAATGAGGCGTGAAAAGAACCCAACGCCCACGGTTTTGTTAGTAGCAGGCGTAGGTATACTGGTCT
>JBFMFT010000325.1:0-6318 GCA_040751925.1 Chloroflexota bacterium | reverse complement strand
CGGGTTATTTGTACCCGCCCCTTTGGCAATCTATTCAGTTGTTGAACCAGGGCAAGTTGGCAACTTGCCCTACAGATTAGATTACGGCCGCGACGGTGCGCCAGCCATATCCTCAGCCTTCGTGCCCGGCCGCGAGTCCGTCCACACGTGGTAGAAGAAGTTGTTGCCGGCGGCCGTATTCTCGTAGTCGCCGTAGTCGTTGGCGTCACCAAAGCCCGACTCATCCGACTGGGCGGTGGTGAGCCGTTCATTGGCGCTCCAGGTCACGCCGCCGTTGGTGGAGTAGGACCAGTAGCGATGGGTCTTGCGGTTGGTGGCGTCGTCACGGGTGTCGTACCAGGAGACAGCCACGGTGCCATCGGGCAGAACGGCCGGCTCAGGGAAGAACTGGTAAGCCGTGCCGGTGTCGTCGTTGATCTTGACCTCGCTGGACCAGGTCGCCCCACAGTTATCGGTGTAGCGCACGTAAACGTCCCAGTGGCTGCCGCTGGTAGCCTGGTCGGCGTAGGCCACGTAGGCGCGGCCGGCGTAGGTGGTGCCGGCCGGGGCGGCCGCGCTGAAGGGCATGGGCAGCACGCCGCGATCCGGTTGTGGCGGAATGTAGATGAAGAACTGCGGCGCGTTGGCCCGATAGGTCAGGACGGTCGTATCGGTACCCCAGGTCGCCCCACCGTTGCTGGAGCAGTCGGAGCGCATCTGGTCTTGGGCATACGATTCCCAGACGCTCAAGACACGACCATCGGAGAGAACGGTAGCATTGACGCCAATCGTGTTGCCCGAATCGTTGATCTTAGGCGATTTTGTCCAGCTGCTGTAGTTGCTGGCGTTGGCGTACAAAACGTAAGCGGCGTTGCTGGCATTGGCGTCATCATAGCCAATGTAAGCGCGGTTGTAGTAAGCGCTGGACGGGTTGCGGTCTACTACGATCATGTCGCGGTCGGGGAAGCCACCGGCGTTGCCAATCCGGTAATAGGTCCAGGTGGTGGAGCCGGCCGGGCGGTAGGCCACGCGCTGGTCGTAGCACTCGTAAGCGTAGAGGACGGTACCATCAGCGTTGAAGTCAACCCAGGGGTCATAGCAAAAGGCGTTCACGCTGTAGCCAGCCAGGGCCCAGGTGCGGCCGTAGTTATACGACTCGTAGACGCTGTTGTAGGTGCTGAAACTAGACAGGTCATTGCTGGCCGCCACGATGTGGGCGGGATTGGTGGGGTCAACAGCCACAGATGTTTCGCTCTGGGCCCCATTCTTGTTGGTGATGTTCCTGTTCGGGCCAACGACGAGTAACTGGTTGGGGCCTAAGTAAGATAAGGGATTACTGCCGCGCACGGGCTGGGTCGTGTAGCGGCCAACTTCCTGGGCCAGGGCCGGCTTGGCGTTAATCATGGCTAGAAAGCCACTCAGAACCACCAAAACGGCCGCCGTAACCAGGACTGTAAACACAGCAATACGGACAGTCGAGCGTTTGAACATGGGGTTTCTCCTTGAGAAATATGGAACCTTACGAAGCTGGCACGAGCGAGCCCTTGCCGTAGACGGGCAAGGCGAAGCCAGCCAACAACACGAGTGCCAGAAGTATAACATGTGCTATGGGTGGCGTCAAAACTCTCATGCGTCTGTAATCTTCTTTGTCATACCAAAGGTTTATGAAGGTGGAAGGCGCAGTGAGCGGTCGGATGACCAGGGCGCGTAAGGGGCCATCGTTAAAGCCGCCAGGGCCAATAGCACGGTATCGTAATTCACCCGCCAGCCGGCAAAGTCCCGCCAGGCCTGCTCACGGTTGGCCACCAGCGGCACGCCCTGGCTGGCTAACTCCTCACAAGCCGCCTCAAACTCGTCGCGGCCGATACTGATTGGATCGTCGGGTGCTGGATCGGGGTCATAGTCAATCGTGAAGTATTCAGCTATCCGCCGCAGGGCCAAGTAGCCGGCGCGGATACACAAGTCAGCCTGCCGATCGAGAGGCGTATCCACCACGGAGCGGGTGAGGGCGGCCGCATCCAGCACAGCCCCGGCCGCCGTCACCCACGAATGATCCGCTTGCGGCGAGCGAAAGAAGGCCAGGGCCGCCAGCGAGGTGTGGGTTTCCTCCAGCTCTACGAACCAGACCTCCCACTCCTCCCACAATTCCGACAGCTTAGACAGCCGGTGCAGCCGGTGAAAGCGGGCCAGCATCTCGACGGCCGAGGGGGGCGAACCGGCCCGCACTTCCAGCATGGTGACGGCCGCCTCCCGCCGCGAGAAGGCCGTATACATCGTCGGCAGGTAAGAGATTAAGAGGGCCACCAGAATTAAGCCGATGGCCGCCTCCGAAAAGGCCAACACCGTCGTCGGCCAATCTTTCGCCAGGGCAAAACCCAACGTTAGTAAGGACGAGCCGCTCAAAGTAAAGGCGGCCGGCCAGGGCTGCACCCCAAACGCCCAAAAGATACCCATGTAGCCCAGGAGAACCAGGGCCAGCCACACCCCTGGCAAGAGCAAGAGGCCCACTGGCGCGTAAAAGGCCATGACGCGGTCTCTATCCACGTAAGAATTGGCCCGACGCAGGCGCAGGTTGAAGAACCAGCGCACCGTCAGAAAGACCGTCCGCGTCACCCCATCGCGGGCGCTGCGCGGCAAAACGAACGTGCGGACGGCCGACAGCAGGGCCCGCGCCACCAACCCCACCCCGAATAGGAAGACCAGGATACGCAACAAGAACATGGGCAAAGTATATAGGTGCGGTCGGGTGACGCAAAGAAGAGTTGGGAAAACCCCGCAGGTTTCGGAAACCTGCGGGGTTTTGAGCCAACCGGCTGTTTGGCGAACCTGAACCGCCTGAGTATAATGTTCTTTTGGAGAGAGGTACGGGGAGGCAACGCAGCGCGGAGGTAGCTGCGTGTTTGGCGTTGCCTCGCCTCTACGCATCAAGGAGGGTTGGATGGTTTGGGACAAGGCGTGCCTCAAAGAAGCCCTGGATGAAGCAATTCAGCGTTTGCCACCGCACGAGCCACCGGAAACGGCCGTCAGCTTGCGCCCCATCATCCGCAAAAACTTATCGCGCGGCCGTGTCAGTCATTTTCTGGACAACCATAGCGGTTGCCAACCCTATGATTACGTTTTGTTGGTTGCCCGTCACTATGAGCAATTGGCCCCCTTTTTCCACCAGGTACAGGTGGAGAAGGCGACCAGCGTGTGGCAACCCCTTTACTTGAGGCTATTCTCCCTGGCCTATACCTACCTGCTTAACAAGGGTTTCAGCCCCGGATCGGAGAGCTACGCCTTTGCCGAAGATTGTGCCGTCGCTGCCAGCGAACGGCTTCTTAAAGCCTACTACCCCTATGATACTAGCCTGGAGGCCTGGTTGTGCCTGCTCGTTCAGAACGTCTGCCGCAACCTGATGAAAGAAAGCCGCGACGCGGCCGGCGGGCCAAACCACCAATTGGTGGACATCTACGACTACCTGGGCTCTATTCGGGATGGGGCGGCCGAAGACCGCTTCCATTGCGCCAACCTGCGCCTGGATCTACAAGCGGCCATCGGCCGGCTTGTCCCACCCGCCTGCCAGGAGGTCGTTCGCTTGCGCCACTTCGAGGGGCTGACCTTTCGCCAAATCGCCATCCGCATGGGCAGCAGCACCACCACCGTTTACAAGCTGCACTTTGCCGCCCTGGAACAACTTCGGAAAAATTTAGGTCGAAATGGATATAAATAAGAAACCAGGTTTTTGCAAAAACCTGGTTTCTGCTGAATAGAGAGGAATGGCTTATGATTTCACTCATCATACCCGACGCTCTAAAGGGAGTGGACATTGCCACTCGCTACCCCACGTTCTACCGCCAACTATTGGCCGACCCAGAACTGCGGCAAACCTTCCTCGAAACTCTGGAATTGTACGAAGCCAGCCACTCCCATCATCTGGCTCCCCTACCCACTCCGCCCGTTGTCAACCTGAGCTTTCTCCAAACTGCTTCCACCCGGCTACAACTGGCCTGGCAACTTTCCAAAGAGGAATTGCAAAACCTCCTCTTTCCAACAGGTTGGCGGTTGGCGGCCGGCTTCCGTTCCAGCTACGGCTGGCTCGATGACGGCTACGTGACCCTCCTGCGGAGCCAGGTAAGCGTCGAGCGACTATCATTGGACGTGCTGTTACAAGCCAGCCTGGCCGCTGATGCGCCAGATGAGGTCAGCCTGGCTTTGACAGTCGCCGGCCAATCGTCAGCAGATTCGGCCGCTCCTGGTTCCTGGCAGGCAACCATTGAATGGGGTGACTACGTGGAAACCGTGCCGGTCAATGAACAGGGCCAGGCCACCTTCCCGGCCATACCCCTACCGGCCATCCTCCAGCCCTCCTCGCAAACCGTCGCCGCCAACCTCTTCTTGAGCTTAGAGCCGGTGTAGAAACCAGGTTTTTTCCAAAAACCTGGTTTCTGGCCGAAGGAGTGAATAGCGAAATCCAAAATCCAAAATCCAAAATCATCTGCGCCTGGCCGCCGCCCTCTTTCGCGGCGAAGTAGCCGAAAGCGAGCTACCGGCGGCCACCGCCCTCCTGCCGCCACTCGACGAGGCTATCCTCCATCACTTAGGCCGCGAGGCAGAAGTAGCCGGCCGCCGCCAGCCGCGCCTGGGTTGGGCCATCGCCGCCGTCGGCGACGCCTCCGCCAGCCTGGTTGAGCAGCCATACTTGCAAGCCCTGGCCGCCTGGTATCTGGCAGGGGCGGCCAACGAATGGGTGCGGCCGGCCCTCGTCGAAGCGGCCGTCCAGCGCGCCCGGCCGCTCTTTGCTGGCCTCCACCTTCCCGACTGGGTAGCCGCCTGCGACTGGCAAGCCAACGCCATTCCCTGGCTGCGCCCCAACGCCGCCCAAGCCGCCGCCACCCTGGCCGCCGTCGTCGCCAAGCTGCCTGCCATCGGCGGCGTTACCTGGGCGGCCCGTTGTCGCCTCTCCCTCGCCTATGCTTATCTGCTACAGGAAGAATTGGAGGCGGCCGAACGAACCCTACGCCTGGCCGAAGAATCATTTTCTGACCAGGGCCAGACGATGGACCGGCCGCGTTGCGCCTACGTCCGCATCGGCATCCTGCGCCGGCGGGGTCTCACCCGCCCAGCCCTGGCTCTAGCTCAAGAGACGCTGGCTCTCTGCGAGCAGATGGACGCGGTAGCAGACGCGGCTAGAACTTCACTGCAAATGGGCTATTGCCACCGCGACTTGCAAGAGGAATACGCGGCGGCCGAAACTTCCTTCCGCCGGGCCATCACCCTCTTTAGTGCAGCCGATCTGCCCCTGTTGGTGGCCCAGGCGCAGGATGGGCTGGCCCAGGTCTATCAGGACGTGGGTCGTCTGGCCGAGGCGGCCGAAGCCCTGGCCGAAGCCCGCCTGATTCACGACGGCTATCCCGTCGTCGTATCGCGGGCGGCCTGCCTGGTGGATAGCGGTTATTTGGAACTCAATCGCGGCCAACCGGCCGCCGCCCTCGACCATTTCCAGCAGGCCGGACAACTGTACCAGCAATTTGGCAACCAGGTCATGGTCGCCGTGGTCACCATGTACCAGGGTGAGGCCCACCAGCAACTCGGTCATTACCAACTGGCCCTCAGCCACCTGGAGCAAGCCCTGGAACGCTTCCAGGAATTAGAAGACCCAGGTCGCCGCCTGGAATGTCAACGCCGACTGGCCCGCGCCTGGCTCAATCTCGGCCGGCCCGACCTCGCCCAGCAGTTGCTATCCCAGGTTGCCGCTCATTACCAGGCGACCGGGCAGCCGGCCCTGCAATCGGTCATTCTCACCCAGCAGGCCCGGCTGTTCGTCCTGGAAGGCCAACTGCCGGAGGCCATCGCCTATCTACAAAAGGCGCTCACCGCCGCCAGGCAAGCCGCCGTGCAGCCCCAGGTGGCCCTCATCCAACGGTGGTTGGGTCAGGTCTATGGGCAATCGCGCCGCGACGAGGAAGCCAAAGAGTATCTGACCTCGGCCGCCGCCGCCTTCCGGGAGTTGGCGATGCCCGTTGAAGAAGCTGCTTGCCAGGTGACTCTGGGCGATTATTGGGCTGGCCGGCGGCCGGCCGAAGCCGAGACCGCCTGGCGGGCCGCCCTCGAATTGACTGGCGCACTCCTACCGGAAATCGCCTGGCCGGCCTGGGCTGGCCTGGCTCAATTGGCCGAAGAGCAAGGCGATAGTGACCAGGCTCTAACCGCCTATCGCTCGATGGTCGGCGCCCTATCCTCTTTGCGCCAGCACCTCCACCAGCCATCGCTGGCCGGTCCCTATCTCCGCCGGCCGGCCCCCGCCCTAGACAGGGCCGTATCGCTATCCGGCCGGGCGGCCCGGCCGCCCGACGCCCT
>JBFMFT010000324.1:0-6319 GCA_040751925.1 Chloroflexota bacterium | reverse complement strand
CGGCCGTCAATGCCGTGCTGGGGATGCGCGGGTGGCTGCGGCCGTTGGCCTGGTTGTACCGGCTGCCCGGCATCCGGCAGTTCGAGGATTGGGCCTAACGCTGGGTGGCCGACCATCGGTATCAGATGCCGGGTGGTACGGCCGCCTGCCGGATGGAACGCGGATGACGCGGATGGACGCGGATTGAGTATGAACTTCACGATTGGCATCATAGACTACTTGAACACACAACCCTTCCAGTATGACCTGGAGGAACGGCTACGGCCGCTAGGCGTCAACTTTAGGCGCGGGGTGCCGACGGCCTTGAACCAGGCGTTGTTGGCCGGGGAGATTGACCTGGCCCCCATCTCGGCCGTCTTTGCCGCCCAACACGCCGGCGAGTTTGCCATCCTCCCCGGGCATAGCATCGCCTCCCTGGGCGCGGTCAGGACGGTGCTGCTGTTTAGTTGGCGGCCGGACATCCGCGAACTGGATGGGCAAACCATTGTATTGACCGAAGAATCGGCCACCAGTATCGCTTTGCTCAAGGCTTTGTGCCGCGAACGCTACCGGATTGCGTCCCAGTACGTCGTCCGGCCGCCCCACCTGCCAACGATGATGCAGGAGGGGGCGGCCGCCCTGCTGATTGGCGACGCCGCGCTGGTGGAAGGCTCCCTGCACCGCGAACTCACCCGCGACGCCTTTAGCTACGGCCGGCCCACCATCTTTGACCTGGGCGACGAATGGCTCAAACTGACCGGCCGGCCGTTCGTCTTTGCTTTATGGGCCGTCCGGCGGGATTCAGTCGAGGCCCTACGCCAGTTGGGGGTGGCCGAGGCCCTGGCGGCCAGCAAGGCGGCCGGGCTGGCCCACCTGGAGGAGATCGCCGCCGCCTACGCCCCTTCGCTGGCTCTACCGGCCGGGGTTTGCCTGCGCTACCTGCGCGACCTGCGCTATGACCTGACGGACAATGACCGGCAGGGTCTGGTCACCTTTCTGAAGATGGTTTTGCCCGATTTTGCGCCAGACGACTTGAGTTTTTTAGTTGAAGGTTGAAAGTTGAAGGTTGAAAGTTGAAAGAACCTTCAACCTTTAACCTTCAACCTTTAACCTTTAACCTGGAACTTACCCATGACTCATCCCAACGGACATTACACTCCCCACCGCACCTTCGCCAGTGATCAGGCTGGCTATTACAAGGGCGATAACGCGCACCTGCCCAGCCTGACCGACGCGCCGGATATTCTGGCGAAGGTCGAGGGGGGCGGCCGGATTACTTACGACGAAGCCACCCTGCTTTACCAGGAGGCGAGCCTGTTGCAACTCGGCCGGGCGGCCAACGCCCGCCGCCAACAGGTCGTGCCTGGCAACTGCGTCACCTACCTGATTGACCGCAACGTCAATTACACCAACGTTTGCCACACTGACTGCTCCTTCTGCGCCTTCTATCGCCATGACCCTAATCACCCCGAAGCCTACGTCAATCCCAAGCCGGTGCTGGGCAAGAAGATCGAGGAAACGCTTTATCTAGGCGGGACGCGGATTCTGATGCAGGGCGGCCACAACGACGACTTGCCCTGGGACTATTACCTCGACCTGGTCGGCTGGATTCACCAGACCTATCCCCAGATTGAGATTAACGCCTTCTCGCCGAGCGAGATTGACCAGATGGTGAAGGTGAGTGGCTTGAGCCGCTACGAAGTGCTAAAGGAACTGAAGGAAGCCGGGATGCGAGGATTACCGGGGGGAGGTGGTGAAATCCTGGATGACGAGATTCGCAGGCGGGTCAGCCCCAAGAAGCAGCGCACCGACGGCTGGCTGGATTGTATGCGCCAGGCGCACAAGCTGGGACTGACCACGACGGCGACGATGGTCATTGGCTTCCGCGAGGAGATTCGCCACCGCCTGAACCACCTGCAACGGCTACGCGACTTGCAGGACGCCAGTCTGCGCGACTTTGGCAACGGCTTTAACGCCTTCATCAGTTGGACGGTGCAGATTGAGAACACCCCGCTAGAAAAGAGCCGCTTCGCCCCTGAATACGGGGCCACGCCGCACGAATACCTGCGCCACACGGCCGTCGCCCGCATCTTCCTGGACAACATCCCCCACCACCAGGCCTCGTGGCCGACGCAAGGGGAGAAGGTGGCGGCCGTCGCCCTCCACTTTGGCTGCGACGACTTTGGCAGCACGATGATTGAGGAGAACGTAGTCAGCGCGGCCGGGGCGCGGACGGCCGTCAAGTGCAGCCTGAACGTCCCCGAAATCCACCGCCAGATTCGGGAGGCCGGCTTCGTTCCCGCCCAGCGGGACAGCAGCTATCACATTGTGCGGCAGTATACGGCCGATGAAGCGGAAGATGCGGCCCAAATGCCACCGGCGGAACTGGCGGAACGGCCGACGGGCAATTATGGTCAACGTGTGCCGCTGGCTATAATAGATCGAGTGTGAAGCATAGAGACAGTATTTCCATGACAACACAACTAACTCCTTCGAAAATAGACACGGATGGGCAGGATTAACGGATTGGTGCAAGCGGATGTCCGCTGTTTTCATTCGTGGTGGTGTGTCCACTCATGTTGTCTCCTCTCAGATGACGAGGTTCTGACACTGTCCAGGACCAGGATGAAGGAGACACAAGGGCAGCGATTGAGCGACTTACTGGAAAGGCAGCGTGAAGAGAACCTGGCCGAGGGTGAACGTCCAGAATTGCTGGCTCTGATGCAGATCTACCAGCAACTCTGGCTTCGCCAGTCAGAGGCCCTGGCTGAAGCAGTGAGCCGCGGCCTTCGGCCGCCGTTAGAATCCTGACAGTACGCCGGAATTGGGTGGCGGCCGGGTGGCATCCGCCCCAGGAATGAATGTGAGTTCTGTCGTCAACGCCCACACCCACCTGGAGCAGAGCTGGCTGGCGGAGATCCGGCCGGGGCCGGAGGGCCTGCCCTTTCCCACCTGGATCGGCCGGCTGATCGAGCGCGGCCGGGCCTTGCGCGCCTCTGGTTTGGCCGAACAGACCCGATGGCGGGCGGTGGAACGGGGTATCGAGGCTTTGCTGGCCGCCGGCACGACCCACATGGGGGACATCTCCCCGGCCGGGGTGAGCATCGAGCCGCTCCTGGACAGCGGTTTGGCCGGCGTGGTCTACGTCGAGCTTTACGGACTGGATCGCCAGCAGTGGCAGCCCATGTTTGAGCGGGCGCGGCAGTTGATCGAGCAGTACCGGCCGCAGGAGCGCAACGGGATGTGCCTGGGGTTGACCGTTCACGCTCCCTATTCCACCCACGCCGAGGCTTTCCGGGCCGCGTCCGCTTATTGCCTGCGTGAAGAAGTGCCGTTGTGCATTCACGCGGCCGAGTCGCCTTACGAGCACCAGGCTCTACTAGAAGGCAAAGGGCCGTTATATGAGTTATACGCCGGCCTCAGCCAACGGCCGCTCGACCCGCCGGGTCTCACCCCCATCCAATATCTGGAATCATTGGGCGTGCTGGAATGTCGGCCGCTGCTGATCCACGTCACCCAGGTCAGCGACGAAGAATTGGACATCATTGCCCGCACGGGTTGCAAGGTGGCTCATTGTCCGCGCAGCAATCAACTGTTGCAGTGCGGCCGGATGCCCCTGGAGAAGATGTTGGCGCGGGGGATTCCGGTGGCCCTGGGTACGGACAGCCTGGGTTCTTCGCCGTCGTTGGATGTAAGGGAGGAGGCGGAGGCGGCCGTGCAACTCCACCAGGGTAAAATAGGCGCAGAGGTCATTCACTCACTACTGGGTAACTATCATGTTCTTCTCTGAAAGTAAAGGAACCCTCTCCGCGACAAGGGAGATCCTGCGTAGGGTGGCTCAAGGAGTACTCCAACTCTCTGCTTTGATATTTATCCTTCCGGCGATGATTGGTGGTGCTATTGGCAGCAACATATTCCGTACACTCGTAAATGAGTCCGTAGCAGAAGCTAACAGCCTGCGGCCGGAGAACAATGTCAATTCGTGAAGTAGCATCCAAGAAATAGGCGACACCCAACCCAAAGCTGTTTTGAGGGCTTATGAAGAAATCGTACATTCTCCTTTCCGTTATCTCAGCAACACTTTTGCTGGCGGCCTGCGGGCCGAACCAGGCGGAGGTGGCGGCTATGGTAGAGGCGCAGGTGGCCGAAGCGGCGGCCGGCACCATCGAAGCCATGCCCACTGCAACAGCCCAACCCACCTTAACGGCTAATCCTACCCTGACGCCGCCGCCCACGCTGGCCCCGGCCGCTACCCGGACGCCGGCTCCAACGCTAACACCCAGACCCACCTATACACCTTACCCAACGCCAACCCCTCTACCCACCGAGACAGCCACAACCACGCCGACGCCCCGACCCACCGTTGTCGCCCAGGGATCGCCTTCTGGCACGGGCTCAACAAGCGGTTTTAACGCCGCCTTTATCGTGTACACCGAGAATCTGATGTATGAGATAGCCGCCGCCTTAGAGCCCAGCTTCACAGCCTTTAATAACATTGCCTCCTCAATTGACTACACAGTTGACTGCCAGGCTTTTATCACGGCTTATGATCAGTTTGTCACCAGCCTTGCCCCACCTGTGACTACCGCAGATCCACAGATTCAGAGCGCCTACAGCCTGTACCAGACGGCCGTTGGCATCTTTTCCAACGCCGTAATGGGCTGGGTAGATGGTTGTAGGGAGGCTGTCGTCACCGGCGAAACGAAAGAGATCAGCAACCAAGCCTGGCAACTTATTTCGGCCGAAAGGATCCGCGCCTACGACCTTCTGCAACAGGCCAGGGGACTGCTCGAATAGTATGAAGTCACGTTGGAAACGTGACCTACAGATAATGCCCAATTGCCAATCACCCACGACTAAGAGAAACCAGGTTTTTGACAAAAACCTGGTTTCTCAAGAGACCTGCCCGGCCGTCCTGGCCGACCGCTTCAACACCCTGCGCTATGACACGGAGACGAACGAAGTTGTGCTGCTGGATCGGCGCAGGTACCCTTTCCAGACCGTCTATGAGCGATACGGCACGGTGGAAGGCGTCGCCAGAGCTATTGAGGAGATGGTGGTGCAGGGAGGGCCGCCGCTGGCTTACGCGGCCGGCTTAGGTCTGGCTCTGGCCGCTCTCCAAAATCCAAAATCCAAAATCCAAAATCTGGCAACGGCCGCCCAACGGCTGTTGAACACGCGGCCGACGGCCGACGACCTGCACCATCTCATTCCCCAGGCATTGGCGGTGGGGCTGGCGGCCGGGCCGGAGGGAGCGGCCGAGGCCATCCTGGGCTTTGTGAATAGCGAAATTGAGCGGGGCAATCAGGTGGCGCGAGCGTGCGGCCGGCAGGCGGCCGGGTTGCTGCAAGACGGCGACCGGGTACTGACCCACTGCATCGCCGGGGCGGCCTTCTGCTGGATGCTGTGGTACGCCAAACTGGACGGCAAGACCATTCACGTCATCGCCAGCGAGACGCGGCCCTATTTCCAGGGGGCGCGGCTGACCGCCCAATCGTGCCTGGAGATGGACGTAGATTGCGCCCTCATCACCGATGGGATGTCAGCCCACCTGATGAGCCAGGGCCAGATAGATAAGTTCATTTGCGCGGCCGACCGAATCACCCTGGACGGCCACATCGCCAACAAGGTGGGGACCTTGCAGCACGCCATCGCCGCCCACTACTTTGGCCGGCCCTTTTTCGTATTAGGCTACGATGGCCCCGACCCTGATAGCCCGACGGCCGCTTCGATTGTCATCGAGGAACGCGACCCGGCCGAGATTTTTCAGGCCAGGGGGCGAGAAGGGGTGGTGCGGACGGCCGTCGAGGGCATTAACGGCTATTACCCAGCCTTTGACATCACGCCGCCGGAGTTGATTACGGCCGTTGTGACGGACAGAGGCATTTTGGAACCGCAGTACTTACGCGCCTATTTTGAAGCGAAACGTGAGGCGTGACAAAGTGGCAACCTATCTCGATGCGCCTGTGGCTATTACGGAGGAAGAACAGTTGGTGGCCGAGTTGGAACTGCTAGGCGTTCATTATCTGTCGCGCCAGACGGACTATCAGGCGACACAGGTGCGGCCGCCAGACGTGTTGATAACTGATCTGCTCAGACAGCCCAGCGCCCGTGTGCGCTGCGCCCTTATTGCTGTGTTGCTTATACACCCTGAGCTATCTACAGCAGTACCGGCCGCTCTGAAATGTTTGGCTGCGACCGAGAGTGTAATGCTCAAGTGTTTCTATACAGCAGCTATGCTGTTACAACGGCAATACGCTGATCGTTTGCGGCCGTTTATAGTGAAGAACTGGCGATGGCTGCCGGATTTATTTTCGCAAGAACTGGGATTGAGTGAGAG
>JBFMFT010000323.1:0-6336 GCA_040751925.1 Chloroflexota bacterium | reverse complement strand
AGTGGCGGGGTTGGGACACCTTTCCCCAACTCCGGCCGCCGACGATGGTCATCATGGGCGACCGTGACCGCGTCTTCCCCCAGGCTGTCTTCAGCCGGGTGGGGGAGCTGATTCCTGACGCCGAAGTGATCAACGTGGGGGTGTCGGCCCACATGGTGATGATTGAACGCAGAGATGCGGTCAACCGGGCCATTGAGCGGTTCATCGAGGATGGTGAGGTCGGTCGCCACAGCCGTTGGCGCAGCGATAGCAAGGGGACGGCCGCTCATGCCGGCGGCTCTCTGCTGGCCGAACGGCCGTGGCTGGCCCACTACGAATCCGGCGTTCCTTTTACCCTGGACGTGCCGCGCTTGCCCATTACCCGTCTGCTGGATCGCGCCTGGCGGCGTTTTCCGGGGCGACCGGCCATTCGCTATTTCGGCCGCCGCCTAAGCTACCGCAGCCTGAGCGGGCAGGTCGGCCGGCTGGCGAACGCTTTGCAAGCTCTGGGGGCGGTCAAGGGGACGCGGGTCATGCTGCTGCTGCCCAACGTGCCGCAGATGGTCATTGCTTACTATGGGGCCTTGCGTCTGGGGGCGGTGGTGGTGATGGCGAACCCATTGGCCGAGGCGGAGGAGATCGCCCGCCAGGCCCAGCGCACCGAGGCCGAAGTTTTGATTACCTTGACCCGTTTCGAGGAGACGGCGACAATTGTCAAGGCCCAAAGCCAGGTGCGCCACGTGATTTTTGCCAACATCAAGGATTACCTGCCCTTTGTCAAGGCTTTCCTTTTTGGCCTGACCCGGGAAAAGAAGGAAGGCCACCGGCTGCGCCGGCCGCTCTCTCCCCAGGACTTCCATTGGGCGAGTTTGTTGCGCCAGCACAAGACCCGGCCGCCTGAAAGTCCAGTTGGCCCTGGCGACGCGGCCGTCATTCAGTTTACCAGCGGCACAACGGCCGAACCCAAAGGGGTGGTGCTGACCCATCGCAACCTGGTGGCGAACACCATGCAGACCCGCGCCTGGCTGCCGGGGGCGCGCGACGGGGAGGAACGGTTCTTGTGCGTCGTTCCTTTCAGCCACGTCTACGGCATGACCTCGGCCATGAATACGGCCGTCAGCCTGGGGGCCAGCCTGATCTTGCTGCCCACTTTCAAGACCGAAGAAGTGTTGGAGACCATCAAGAATGAGCGGCCGACCCTCTTTCCGGGCGTGCCGATTATGTACATGGCCCTCAACAACTTTCCGGGGGTGCGCCGCTTCAATGTCCGCTCTATTCGGGCCTGCATTAGTGGGGCGGCCCCGCTGCCGATTGAGGTGAAAGAGGCCTTTGAGAAGTTGACCAAAGGCAAGCTGGTGGAGGGCTATGGCCTGAGTGAAGCCAGCCCGGTTACCCACGCCAACCCCATCAACGGCCAGAATAAGGTGGGTTCGATTGGCCTGCCCTTGCCCAACACCGAGGCGCGGATCGTGGATTTGGTCAGCGGCCGGCCGCTCCCGCCCGGCCAGGTGGGTGAATTGGTCATTCGTGGCCCCCAGGTGATGCAGGGGTATTGGCGGGATGAGGAAGCGACGGCGGCCGTTCTTGACCCCGAAGGCTGGTTGCACACGAACGACGTGGCCCGCATGGACGAAGATGGTTATTTCCAGATCATCAGCCGCCGCCAGGATATGTGGCACGCCGACGAGGCCACCCCTGCCTTCCCCCGCGACGTGGAGGAGGTTATCTACGAACTGCCGGAGGTCAACGAAGTGGTAGTGGTGGCGATTGCTAACCAGCCGGTGGCCTTTGTGAGTCTCAAAGACAAGGCCCGCCTACCGGCCAAGACCATTATCGCCTTTGCTCGCCGCCGACTGCCACCGGGTCAGGCTCCCCGCCTGGTCATCTTTGTTAAGGACTTCCCCCGCAGCTTCATTGGTAAGGTGCTACGACGGGAGTTGGTGCGGCAATATGAGCGGGAGATTGCGGCCGAGGCCGGCAGCGTTGGTGAACACCTGGCCGGTCTGGATGAGCCATGAGATATGGAGGTGTAGCAGCTGGATAGGGCAGAGGTACCGGCCGAACTGCTGGCGACTCTGGCTCTTTCCGTTCAGCGACCTTCTCTTTGGAATTGCTGCCAGCGTGCGTTACCATTTGCCCAGCCCATTCATTTCTGTTACTATTGCCCCCAATGTGTCCATGAGACCGGTGAGGACTGGGTCCCTGGCGGCGAGGGCCGTCGAACCGGGTCAGGTTCGGAAGGAAGCAGCCCTAAGGCGTCTCCCTCGGGCGCCCAGGATCACCTGGTCGTCTCCGGTTTCATGGACACATTTTTTCTGGGGGGATTAGGAGATTGTATCCGTTAATCCCGCCCATCCGTGTCCAGTCGTGCGCTCCAGAACCTTTGGTTTACTGCTCATTCTGCTTTCCCTGGCTGGTTTGCTAGGGGTCGGCTATTTGGCCGCCCAGGAACAATACACCGTCTACGTGGACGGCCGCCCCCTCTCCGTCAGCGGCCGTTATGAGACCGTCGCCCAGGTAATTGCGGCCGCCCAAATCAGCTTACAGCCAGCCGACCGCATTTCCCCCGACCTCACCACTCCCGCTTCCCCCCAAACCGCTATCCAAGTACAAAAGGCGCGGCCGGTCACCGTGCGAACCGAGAGTAGCGCGCAAACGTACTGGACCCACCAACCCAACCTGGGCGCATTCCTACGTGAAGTGGGGCTGGTCGTCCAGCGCACCGACCAGGTGACGGCCGATGGGCAGCCCGTCTCCTTCGGCCGCCTGGACAACATTTCTTTACCGGCCGAAGTCGAGGTCGGCCGCTTCCTCACCGTCACCATCCACGACGATAACCGCCAGATGACCCGGCGCACGGCCGCCCAGACCGTCGGCCAGGTCTTGCAAGAGGCTGGTATCACCCTCTACGCGGCCGACGGGGTGGAACCACCCCTGGGCAGTTGGCTGACGCCTGATTTGCACGTCACCGTCCACCGATCTATGCCCATAACCATCCAGCTAGACGGCCGCCTCATCCACACCCGCAGCCACCACACCCACGTCCTGGACATTCTGGCCGAGGCCGGGATTGGATTGGTGGGGCAGGATTTCGCCCGGCCGCCCTTAGAAGCGGCCGTCCAGCCCGGCGGGGCGATTCAGGTCGTGCGCGTCACCGAGGACTTCCGCCTTCAGGATGAACCAATTCCCTACGAAACGCTCTACCAGGCCAGCGACCAACTCGAACTGGATAGCCGGGCCGTTCTGAGCTACGGTGTCCCAGGCATCTTGCGCCGCCGCCTGCGCGTGCGTTACGAGAATGGTGTCGAGGTGAGCCAGACCCCCGACGGCGAATGGGTGGCCCAGCCGCCGGTCAACGAAGTCATTGGCTATGGCACACGGATCAACGTGCGGGTACTGGAAACACCGGATGGGGCCTATGAATACTGGCGGGTGGTGCGGATGCGGGTGACGGCTTATACGGCCGCCAGCTCTGGCAAAGCCCCTGACCACCCGGCCTACGGCATCACCGCCAGCGGCGCACTCGCCGGCACAGGCATCGTCGCCGTAGACCCCAGTGTCATTCCCTTCCGCTCCTTCGTCTACGTGCCGGGCTATGGTATTGGCTACGCCGGCGACACCGGCGGTGGGGTGCGCGGCCGGTGGATTGACCTGGGCTACAGCGAGGCTGATTTCGTCGGCTGGAACAGCTACGTGGACGTATATTACCTGACCCCCGTCCCGGCGGCCGAGGACATCAACTACTTGATCCCAACCTGGTTGCCTTGATTGTCGTTTTGTAACTGCTTACCTTCGCTACCTGTGGCTTGATCGGGAGACGGGCCTGACCCGATAGGATTGATAGATAGAACATGATTCAATAATCATCCTGATTGGCGGCGGCCAGCGTGGGGTGGTTACGGCTGTTGCCTGGATTATGGTAGCAGGAGGGATTGAACAGGCTGTTTAATGATCCCGGCCATCAACAACCCCAACTGTTCCCGCGTGGCCTCGGCCGCCGCTAAGGTCGCCGCAATCGCCCCGTGATACATAACGGCAATGCGGTCCGAGAGGCCCATGATTTCATCCAGTTCGGCCGACACCAATAACACCCCCACCCCCTGGTCGCGCTCCTCGACAATCCGCCGGTGGATAAACTCAATCGAACCCACATCCAGCCCCCGTGTGGGCTGGTTGGCTAACAGGAAGCGCACCGGCCGGCTCAATTCGCGGGCCACGATGACCTTCTGCTGATTGCCGCCAGAGAGGGTGACGGCCGTGGCAAACGGGCTGGGCGTCCGCACGTCAAACTCCTTGACCCGAATCGTGGCATTCTCCGACACCGATTGGGCGTCGCGCTGGAGGCCGTGGGCGAACGGCGGCCGGTAATAGGTGCAGAGAACCAGGTTGTCGGCGATGGTATAGGGCAGCACCAGGCCGTGCTTGTGCCGGTCTTCGGGAATGTGGGCCAGCCCATGTTCAATCAGGAAGCGGGGGTCGTGAAAGGGCGTTAGCTGTCCATCCAGGTAAATATGACCGCTCTGGGCTGCTCGCAAGCCGCTCAACGCTTCGGCCAGTTCGGTCTGGCCGTTACCCTGCACCCCGGCGATGCCTAGAATTTCCCCCGCTCGCACCTGGAAGGAAACGTTTTTGATCACCTCCACGCCCCGTTCGTCACGCACCGTCAGCCCTTGCACGTCCAGCACCACCTCCCCCGGCCGGGCCGCTTGCTTCTCCACTTGCAGCAACACCTCGCGGCCGACCATCATCGCCGCCAGACCATGCTCATCGGTTTCGGCCGGCGTGGTTGTCCCCACCACTTGCCCCCGGCGCATGACCGTAATCCGGTCAGCCACCGCCAGCACTTCCTTGAGCTTGTGGGTGATAAAGATGATGGAGACGCCGCGCTCGGTCAGCTGGCGCATGACGCGGAACAGGTCTTCCGCCTCCTGGGGAGTGAGGACGGCCGTCGGCTCATCCAGCACCAAAATACGGGCGTGGCGATAGAGGGCCTTGACGATTTCCACCCGTTGTTGCACCCCAACGGGCAGCTCTTCCACAATCGCGTCGGGGTCCACTTCCAGGCCAAAGTCTTGCGACAACTGGCGAATCTGCTGGCGGGCGGCGCGGATGTCCAGCGAGGGGCCGCGCGTCACCTCCGACCCCAGGATGATATTCTCGGCCACGGTGAAGACCGGCACCAACATAAAGTGCTGGTGAACCATGCCGATACCCAGGCCAATGGCGTCGTTGGGGCTATGGATGTCGGCCGGCCGTCCATCCACCAAAACCTGGCCCTCGTCCGGGCGATAGAGACCATAGACGACGTTCATCAGGGTACTCTTGCCCGCCCCATTCTCTCCCAGTAAGGCGTGAATCTCCCCCTTGCGGAGGGTCAAACTCACCTCCTTGTTGGCGACGACGCCCGGAAAGCGTTTGGTCACGTTGCGAACTTCGAGGGCCAGCGTTTTACTCATATTAGAATGGCGCCTCTTCGCCACCAGTTACACTCTGATACCACTCCGTCAGCCAGCGCATAGCTGGCTGGAAACGTTGCGCTGATAGTAGCTTATAAGAAGTAATACCAAATCGCCGGTATAACTCCCCGTACACCCCACCATATTCATTACGGCCGGACTTCTCGGAAAGCTTCATGGCGACTGCTTTTATAGCCTGACTAAGTTGGCTGGCCTGTTCTGGGCTAACATTTCGGCCCGGATCCCCCAATGTGGCTTCGATCTGTTCCAGTCGTCGGCCGTACTCATCCAGGCGACTCGATAGGCGTGTCTCCATCAAAACTTGATTGCGGGCCAATTCAACCACAGCCATAGCCAGGTGGTAAGCCTGCACAGCTGGCGAATCACCCTGCATGATGTCTGTATCAGTAGTCAATCGGCCGGTCTGGAAAGCCTTCCAAAGCACATCATAGCACTCACGTTGGTAGCGGATAATCTTCCCCTGCAATTCTGGCCTGACGCGATTGACGCTGATACCGAATAGCCAGCCAGGGAGGTATTTCAACGGCAGACAAACCATTACCCCTCGTTGTCCGACCTCTGTTACTGTTACGGTAACAGAGCTTGCTGCTTCAGAAAGCACCGGGTCTCTCTGAATACGACTATACTGTGGTGGCCAGGCCAAGCCCAGGTAACTACAGATCGGCCGGACTGGGACGTAAACCTGAACCTCTCCTATATCATCCTGAACTAGAACGGCCGCCAACTCATCACCATAAAAATCAACCAGCTTTTCTTCGATTGGAATCAGGGCTTTACCTTCGTTACTCATAGGGCGGTTTTCACTCTTTCAGGTACAGCGCACTATTGGTCGCTGGGGCAGCTATGATGGCTACCCCCTTGCGGACAATCCGCGAGTATC
>JBFMFT010000322.1:0-6344 GCA_040751925.1 Chloroflexota bacterium | reverse complement strand
ACAGTCTTTCCCACCCTTAGCGGGGGGTATTTGCCGACGGCCGAGCCGTGCGGGCCGCCCACCATCCAGGCCATTGACCTGGTTTACGTGCGTGGCGGCCCTGGCCCAGACTATCCAATCACTGGCGGCCTGGCTTACCTGGAAGTGCGGCCGATTGCCGGCCGGGCAGCAGACGCCGCCTGGTGGGTTATCCAACTAGCCGACGGGACGTTGGGCTGGGTCGCTGACCAGGTGGTGAACGTGCATGGCTACACCGGCCAGGTACCCATCGTTGCCAGCCCACCGCTCAACGGCCAGACGCCAACGCCCGGCCCAACCTGGCAGCCCACCCCGAATCCCCTTTGCCCACCCTTACCGACTCTCACGCCGGGAGCGGCCGGGCAGGGCCAGCCGACGGCCGCCGCCACCCAAATCGTCGCCGTGGCCACGGTTAGCCAAGTCAGCCCGGCCGCAACGCTAGTCAACATACCAACGGCGACGCCCATTGTACCGCCCGCGCCGACAGCCACCGACAGCCCAACGGCCGCCGTCGCGCCAGTCGAGACAACAACCACCCCGGCCGCCAGCAGCAGTAATGGGCTGCTTTACGCCGGGCTGGTTCTATTGCTGGGGGCCGTGATCCTGGCCCTCTGGCGCGGCCGGCGACGAACAACCAGCTAACGTCTATCTAACAAAAACCGGGTAAGATTGGCGGCAAGGTAAAACACCGCAGGGTCAATCCGTTAATCCTGCCCATCCGCGTTTATTTTAGTAAGGAGAGGAACGTCGCACCATGACCAGTGACCCATCAAGCCAGAGTAAGGCCAATCAGTTCAACTTTCGTGCAGAAATCAAGCAACTACTCGACATCCTGGTTCACTCGCTGTATAAGGAGCGAGACATCTTTTTGCGTGAGTTAATTTCCAACGCCTCCGACGCCCTGACCCAACTTCAGTTCGAGATGCTGACCAACAAAGAAGTCCTTGACCCCGAGGCGGAACTGGCTATCCACGTGGACGTGGTGGGCGAAGGCGACGGAAAACGCCTCGTCATCAAAGACAGTGGAATCGGTATGACCCGTGAGGAGATGATCACCCATCTAGGCACCATCGCCCAGTCGGGGGCCAGGGAGTTTCTCAAGCGGGTCAGCAGTGGCGAGGCCAGCCCTGGCGAGATCATCGGCCGCTTTGGAGTGGGCTTCTACTCCCTTTTCATGGTCGCCGAATCAGTACGGGTGGTATCCCGCAGCGCACGGCCGGAGGCCGAAGCGGCCGCCTGGATTTCCTCTGGCGACGAGACTTTCCGTATGGAAGCGGCCGATAAGCAGGAGCGCGGCACTGAGCTACACCTCAAGCTGCGCGAGGACGCCGCCGAGTACGCCGATACCTGGAAGCTCAAACAAATCATCAAGCGACACTCCGATTTCATTGGCTTCCCCATCTACGTGGCCGGTGAGCAGGCCAACCAGCAGCAATCCCTTTGGCGCAAACGGCCGGGCGAAGTCGCCCAATCAGACTATACTAAATTCTACCAGCAACTAACATTGGACTTCGAGGAGCCGCTATTGACCATTCACCTCGTCTCCGACGCGCCGGTGGACGTGCGCGGGCTGCTATTCATTCCCAACAAGCGTGAAAAAGGCTTCCTGACCGCCCGCGCCGAGCCAGGACTCAAGCTATATTCTCATCATGTTCTCATCCAGGAATACTGCCAGGACCTTCTACCCAAGTGGCTCAACTTTATTGATGGCGTGGTGGATTCGGAAGACCTGCCCCTCAACGTAAGCCGCGAGACAGTGCAAAACAACCGGCTCATGCGCCAATTGAGCAAAACGCTGCGCCACCGCGTTCTGCGCGACTTGGCCCGGCTGGCCGAGGAAGACACCGACAAATACAACCACTTTTGGCGGCAGTTCGGCCGCACCCTCAAGGAAGGATTAGTAACCGACCCAGAGGCCAGCAACGACGTGTTGCCTCTTTTTCGCTTCTACTCGTCCCGCTCCAATGGCGGTCTCCGGTCACTAGATCAGGTGATCAACGACACGGCCGAAGGGCAAACAGAGATCTATTTCGTCTATGGCGACGACCTGGACTCGGTGGCCCACAGTCCCCACCTCGATCCGTTTAAGGCCCGCAATCTGGAAGTCCTCTACTGGATCGATCCCATTGATCCTTTCCTGACCCCCGTCTTGCGCGACTATAAAGACAAGAAATTCCGCAACGTGGACGACCCCCTTATGGAATTGCCACCTTTAGCGGAGACGGCCGCCAAAGACCCGGCCAAACCCGTTTTGCCAGAGGTCGAACTGAACCGCTTTGTCGGCCGCTGTGTAACCACCCTGGGTGACCGAGTCACGGAAGTCCGCGTCTCCAAAGTCCTCAAAGACAGCCCCGTTCGCCTGGTCTCACCGGATAACCTGCCCAACCGTGAATTACAGCGCGTCTACCGTTACATGGATCAGGAGTACAAGCTACCGAAGAAGATTTTTGAGGTCAACCGCGATCACCCGTTTATCGTCCAGTTGGCAAAGCTGGTGACCAACCGGCCGGACGCGCCGTTCATTAACCTAGCCATTGAGCAGTTGTTCGCCAGCGCATTGGTGCAAGAGGGTCTCCACCCCAACCCTGTGGAAATGCTACCCCGTATTCAGGCCATCATGGAACTAGCGGCGGCCGGATAAGAGGAACAAAACCTGACAGGTCGTTGAAACCTGTCAGGTCTTGATTGAGGATTAGCGGCGATAGAGGCGGACGGCCGCCACCGCGACGCCAGACATCAGCAAGATAAGGGCCACAGCTAACCACAGGGCCGCATGACCGGCCGGGCTATTGCCACTGCCGAAAGAGGTTACATCCACACTCATGGGTATCGGTGTCGGCTGTTCATGGCAATCTTCCCCCATGCCGCCTTCGGGACACTTCGTGTATTGGGTGATACCCTTAAGTTTGTTGGAGAGTAACTGGGCCGTGAAGGAGTGAAGTAAATCGCCACTCTCCATGTCAACTTTGTAGATGACACCCGTAAAGACACCACCTACCCAGAATGACGTATCATCCCAGTCCAATTCCAGAGCAAAATACTCATCGGCCCCTGGCTGGTAGGTGTCAATCGTATTACCCAGATTATCCAGGCGCAATACCTCGGTGTCGCAAGCCACCAGAATTTCCCCATTGTCCCGAATTCGTAAGGCGTGGCAGGGGCCATTAAGGCCCGTCACCAAATCAGGCAATTGGGTGCTGGTGCATACGTCATAGGCCTGCACGCTGTCTTCGCGGGAGGTGTAATACATCGTGCAGAGGTCAGAGGCCAAATCCATACCCCCAATGCCCTCATTCTCCACCACTGGCGTATAGGTTATCACATTAGACCCATCGAGGTCAAAGCGGCGCAGGTAATTATCACCAGCCCCTTCGCCCACGTAAATGTGACCATTCATATCCCCGACACAGGTACCTGGAATCGTGCTGAACGGCCCGCCCCAGGGGTGGTCAGTCAGGACGCCATCGCCATCGAAGCGGCTCATATTGCCGGTGTTGGCATTGGTCGTATAGAGATTGTAATTCTCATCCCAACACAACTCGTTCATGTGGACACTCCCGCTCGTTGTGTCCAGGATCTGCTGGATTGACCCATCGCCATCAGCAGTGTAGCGGTAAACCAGCCCGCCACCGACGGCCACGAGTAAATCGCCATACTCAAACGTGTTGGGTGTGGCGCTGGCCGGGCCAGCGCCCAGGCCAAGCACAAAGAGGGTTACTACGGCCGCCAGCCCGACCAAAGCAGCGCAGAGCAATTTGACGTTCTTGTTCATAGGTTCATTTCCTCGCAGATTAGGGTCAGTACCACAATAGACTGACACGAAAGAGAATAGATTGACGAAGACCATTCCCGCGCAATAGCTGTAACCAGGCCTTAACAAAAGGATTATAGCTTTTGTTTCTTACGATAGGGATTAAGCCCTATCGTGGCGCAGGTATGAGTAACTTATACTTGGGCGCAACTGGAACAGAAGCCTCAAGTAACCACAATGGAGGGAAAGAGACCAAGCGAGTGGCCCTTTTGGGAAGGCCATTGTATCAGAAAGTGGCGTATTCGCAACGTCGGCCGGCCGCGTTGAGGGCAAACTTTCAGTTTGCCCTACGGACGGGTGAGTAAAGCCCGGCCGATAGCCTGCCCTTCGGCCACCCCCAATGCCCCTTCCACAACGACGACGACCAGCAAGCGCGGTGAGGTGGCTGGGGACAGACCCAGGTACCAACCCAACGATCCGTCACCTGGGCCGGATAAAGCCAACGCGCTGTGTTCCCGCACCCCCTCATACTCAGCCATCGCCTGCAAGATAGCCTGCGCCGTAGCCGGAGCGACGGCCGGCCCCTCCTCAACCGAATAGCTGGGCAAGAAAGGCTGCCAGACCCCTACCTTGTCCTGAATGGCGGCGACTAGTCTCGGCCGAGGCAGACGGCCGTCGTTGACCAACCCGGCCAACGCCAGGCCCATTTGCAGGGGGGAGACGGTCAGGTTTTCCTGGCCGATCATGGCTAAGAAGGGATCCTCAATCAGGGCGGCCGGGGGTGTGACCAGGTCAATGGGTAAATCCGGGGCAACCGTCAGGCTAAAGGCATCGTAGCCCTCTAACAAACGGTCTGGCCCAAAGTCGTCGGCCAGGAAGAACAGGGGGGCCGTACAACTCCGGCGGAGAACCTCGGCCCAGGTCATCGTCAGCCCAGGCGAGACGGCCGGATCAGCGCAGCGCAGTGTGGTGCGGCCGTAAGTAATCGCCCGTTCGCCCCCTTCCACTTCCGCCGCCAGGTCAATCAGCCCGTCGTCCGCCGCCACAGCCATTAGAAAGGGTTGCAGAGCCAGGCCGGGTTGGTACTGCCCCTGGGTCACCCGATTCACCAGTGGAGCCCGTTCGTCGGCCAGCAGGGCCGCAAAATCATCGTCGAGCCGGTTCGGATCGTAGCCCGGATGGCTAACCATGGCCCGGATTTCAGCGTCGGGCAGACTCATAAGCAGCAACGCACCTGGCCGATCACCCATTAGGGCGTCGGCCGCCTGCTGCCAGGTCGCGTCCAGCGTCAGCCGCACGTCCCGGCCGACCAGAGGTGAGTGCAAAAGCTGGCGTTGGTAACGCTCCCACTCGCCTTCGTCTTCGCCGCGCAAGATAGCGTCCAGGCCCGCCTCAATACCGGCCGTGCCGTGCCGGAAGCTGTAATAACCAACGGCCGGGCCAATGGTGGCAACGGGGTAAAAACGATCCAGGCGATCCGGCGAGCCAACCGTCTCGGCCAGAACAACGCCATTCGTATCCAGGATGCGGCCGCGTTGAATCCGCAATTCAGCCTCCACCCGCCGGGGATTATCATCGCGGCCAGCCAGGGCGGCCGCGCGGGCAAAAGCCCAATAAGCCAAAGTGAGGGCGACCGCCCCCAAGCCCAGCAAAATGACCAGGCTCAGGGTTTGCACCCTGACTCGTGGGCCTCGCAGAGATTCGTCAATCATTACAGGTTGGTCTAAAACCCCGCAGGTCTCCGAGACCTGTGGGGTTTTCCATCACCTCTCGGCCGACAAATAAATCAGCAGCCCGACCATCACCATACTGACCAGTAAGGAACTACCGCCATAGCTGACAAAGGGCAGGGTCACGCCGGTCAGAGGCAGCAACTTGGTTACGCCGGCCATAATCAGAAAGCTCTGGCCGCCAAACAGGACAGCGATGCCGGCCGCCAGGTAGAAACGGAATGGCCGCTCACAGCGAATGGCAATCCGCAGAGATCGCTGGGCCAACAGAGCAAAGCAGGCAATAACTGCCAGGCCGCCCACCAATCCCCATTCTTCGGCGATAGCGGCGAAAGCGAAATCAGAATGGACGACGGGAATGTAGTCGGGGAAGCCCTGAGCCACGCCTTGACCACCCAGGCCACCAGCGGCCAGGGCGTAGAGTGACTGGACAATCTGAAAGGCCCGATTGTCCGCATCCGGCCAGGGATTCCACCAGGCGTCCACCCGCAGGGCCACCACGTCAAAGGCAAAATAGCCAATGAGCCCGGCCGCCAACAGCAAGCCTAAGCCACCCAAGAGGTAGCGTTTCTCGCCAGTCGCCAGGTAAAGCAAAGAAAGAAACAGGAGAAAGAACAGTGTGGCCGCCCCCAGATCGCGCTGCCAGACGAGCAGAGTGATGCAAAAGCCCCACATGAGCAGAAGCGGAGCCAAATAGGGTATTGGGGAGCGGCCGGCCCGCAAGAGCGGTTGGCGTTCATCGAAGTAACTGGCGAGGAAAACCAGCAAGAGCAACTTGAGCAGTTCGGAGGGCTGGAAATAGACGCGCCCTATTAGCGGCACAGGCAACCAGAGGGCCGCCCCCT
>JBFMFT010000321.1:0-6396 GCA_040751925.1 Chloroflexota bacterium | reverse complement strand
GTCATCTGACGCCCTTATCAGAGTTGCAGCAGCGGATTCTGTCCCTGCTGGAATTTCCGCCAGCCATTTATACCTGTCTGCTTTCCGGGTTCTCCGAACCCTCAGGAAATATGACCGAACCTTGAGTATTAACATACAAGGTTTTACGAAACCTACGGGGTTTTTGCGGGGTTCTTAACACGTTTGGAAATGCGGCCGGGTTTATCTATAATCCTCGCCGATGGGTTTTCCAACGTGGACCTTATGGGGCATGGGCCTGTCCGCCCTGGGCGCGCTCATCTGGCTAACCCTGGCCCTGATCGCCCAAACACCTCGTTTCCTGCGGCGGTTAGGGCTGTCCGGCTTCCGGCTAGACCTGCGGGTGCGCGCCTTCACCGGCTATGCCCTGGCCTTCCTGCTGCTGGCGATAGGCTTCTTTCTGGCAGGTGTCCCGTTGGTTGAGCCGGCCGCCGATACCCTTTCCCAGCAGCCGGCGGCCACCGCGCCGGCCGGCCAACTCCCCACCCAGGTGGCGGCCGTCACCGTCACCCCCTCACCCACCCCTACGGCGACGCCCCGCCTGACCCCCGAAACCGGGGCTTTTGGCCAGCCGTTGGCTGAACAAACGACAACGCCGGCCGGGGAAACGCCGGTCAGCCCCACGAATACGGCTACCCTTGCCCCGGCCCTCTCCACCGCAACGCCAACGCCGACGCCCAGCCCGACGCAGACGGCCACTCCCTCGCCGACCATCACCCCCAGCCCGACATTGACTCCCACGCCCATCACCGGCCGCACAGCCGTCGTCACCACCGGCGGCAGCACGTTGTGGGTGCGGCGTATCCCGGCCGGGGAGACGCTGGTGCTGTTGCAAGATGGCGACCTGGTTATTCTCCTATCTGGCCACGCCAATCACGGCGGCGTTCTCTGGCAGGAAATCAGCACTGTGGGGGGTATCGCCGGCTGGGTACCGGCCGAGTATCTGAGTGATGAGGGATGAGTGAAAAGACTCATCACTCATCACTCATCCCTATTGAGGAGTTTATGTTCTTAGGTCCGACATTCCAGGAGATGCGACGGCCGGAGACGATTGATCCGGCCGTGCGGGCGCGCGCCCTGGCTGCCCGCACTACCCATCCCCTGGATCCAATCAACTTGTACAACATCACCTGGCACGACGGCAACAACGCCATTTATCACTTCGTTGTGCCACCAGAGGTCACTCACGTAGACGCGCCGATTGTGGTCATTTACGGCCGCGACTTTCCTAGCGGCAGCCACAAGGTCGGGGCAGCTTACTCCGTGTTGGCTGAATTGATCGTCTTGGGCGAAGTGGACCCCCTGGAACACACCCTGGTCTGGCCCAGCACCGGCAATTATGGCATTGGCGGGGCCTGGGTGGGCGGCCGGGTCGGTTGCCAGAGCATCGTCGTCCTGCCCCAGGGCATGAGCCAGGAGCGGTTTGAGCGCATCGCCAGCTACGGGGCGCGGGTCATCAAGACCGTCGGCAGCGAGAGCAACGTCAAGGAGATTTACGACAAGACCAAAGAGTTGCGGGCCGACCCCACCATTCGCATCCTCAACCAGTTTGAGGTCATGGGTAACTATCGCTTCCACTACGAGGTAACGGGCAATACGGTGGCTGAGTTGGCGGCGACGTTGGCCGGACAGGGGATTGGCGACGGCCGGGTGGCCGCCTTTGTCTCGGCCATGGGCAGCGCAGGCACCATTGCCGCCGGCGACCGCCTGAAGCAACTGTGGCCGGAACACAAGATCGTCGGCCTGGAGCCCATTCAATGCCCAACTCTTTTCAACAATGGCTACGGGGCGCACGAGATTCAAGGGATTGGCGATAAGCACGTGACCTGGATTCACAACGTCGGCAACATGGACGCCCTGATGTGCATAGACGACATGGCCTGCCTGAAGGGGCTGCAACTGTTCGCCGAGGAAACTGGCTGGCAGGTGATGGAGCGACGCTTTGGCGTACCGGCCGCCGCCATCGCATCTCTAGCCTCCCTCTTTGGCATCAGTGGCATTTGCAACCTGCTGGGGGCGATTAAGACGGCCAAGTATTACGGCTTCGGCCGTCACGATCTCATCGTCACCGTCTGCACAGACGCCCTTGACCGCTATCCCAGCGTCCTCCGTTGGCTGACCAACACGCAAGGCGCAATGGACGAAGCCGAAGCCACCGCCCGGATGCGCGGTATTTTTCACGGAGCGACGGCCGATTGGATACAGGAGGGTACAGTTCACAATCGGGCGCGCTGGCACAACCTGAAGTATTACACCTGGGTTGAGCAACAGGGCCGGACGGTGGCCGAACTTGACGCCCAAAAAGACCCGGAGTGGTGGGCCTATCATCAATCGCTGGTAGCCGAGATTGACCGGCGCATCCGCGATTTAAGGGCGTGAACTTAGAAACGCGGTTTCTTCGGGAGCAAGCAGATGTTACGGCGGTTTAGTGTCAACCAGGCCATCCTATCTCTGGTATTAGACGTGGGGCTGACGTTGGCGGCCCTGGTCCTGGCTGTCTGGCTGCGGCCGAAACTCCCCCCTCTCCCCTATCTGACGCCCGTCTCCCGTATCCGCCTACCCATCGCCCTCTACCTGGTCATCCCTCTCTTTTGGGGGTTCGTTTTCCTGCTGACCTCTGTCTATGATCCCAGGCGCATCTACAAGGCTCTGGATGAGCTCCAGGCCGTCGTCGTGGCGGCCAGCCTGGCTGCCTTCTCCTTTGCCGGCATCCTCTACCTCACCTTTCGTGACCTGTCGCGCTGGCTCTACGTGACCTTCGTGGTGATCAACCTGGCCCTCCTGCTGGGTTGGCGTTTGGTCGCTCGTCTCGTCTGGCGGCTGAACCGCCGGCCGGGGAGCGGCCGCCGCGTGCTCATTGTGGGCGCGGGCGAAGTCGGCCAACGGGTGGCCCACACCATCCAGCAATACGCCTGGACGGGCCTTTCCCTGGTGGGCTATCTGGACGACGAACCAGAGAAGTTAGAAAACGGCTTGCCCGTCCTGGGCAGCCTGGACGAGATTCACCAAGTCGTCCAGGCGCAAAAGATTGACGACGTGGTGATTGCCCTACCCCGCCGCGCTTACGGCCGGGTCAACCAACTGGTCGCCACCTTACACAATCTGCCGGTTTACGTGCGGGTCGCGCCCGATTACTTCAGCCTGGCCCTGTACCGGGCCACGACGGAGGATTTTGGCGGGCTGCCCCTGATCAACCTGCGCGACCCGGCCCTCAACGATGTGCAACGGTTGGTCAAGCGGCTGTTTGACCTGGCCCTGGGCGGCTGTTTGACCCTGGCCGCCTTACCTGTCATGGCTCTCATTGCCCTGGCGATCAAGCTAGACAGCCGAGGCCCAGCCATGTTTACCCAGGAACGGGTGGGTGAGAACGGCCGCCTCTTTACCATGTTCAAGTTCCGCTCGATGGTTGCTGACGCCGAAAAGCTCCAGGCCCAGGTCAACCAGGTCAATGAAGCCGGTCAGCTTATTCACAAACAGGCCGACGATCCGCGCGTGACCCGCGCCGGCCGCTTTCTGCGCCACACCAGCCTGGACGAACTGCCCCAGCTATTCAACGTCCTTAAGGGAGATATGAGCCTGGTGGGGCCACGGCCGGAATTGCCTTGGTTGGTAGATCGCTATGAACCCTGGCAGCGCAAGCGCTTCGCTGTCCCCCAGGGCATGACGGGCTGGTGGCAGATTAACGGCCGTTCCAGCAAGCCCATGCACCTCCACCCAGAGGACGACCTGTATTACGTCCAAAACTACTCCCTGTGGATGGACATCTACATCCTGCTCAAGACGCCCCTGGTCGTGATTCGCGGCAAGGGAGCGTTTTAGCCGTAAGCAGTGAGCAGGGGGCAGGTAGCAGGCGGCAAGTAGCAGGTAAGCGTTGCCACTTGCCACTTGCCACTTGCTACTTGCCACTTGCCACTTGCCACTCATGTCTCGCGTTTCACGTTTCACACCCCACTGGCTGTTGGAGGGTCTCGTTCTCCTGCTGGCCGCGCCCTTCTTGCTGTTTCCCACCCTCTCTACAGCCGCCACCGCCCTTGCCCTGGTTCTGGTAGCCCTCAGTTGGTTGGTAGCTTGGCGGCTGACCGGCCGGCCCTGGCCGCTGACCCCCCTGAATGGGGCGATGCTGGTGTGGGGAGTGATGTTGGGGGTAGGGATGGTGGTGTCGGCCGATCCCGACTTGACCTTGCCCAAAGCCACCGGCCTTATCCTGGGGCTGGCGACCTGGCGCTACCTGGCTGTGTGGGGGCGTAGCGGCCGGGGAGTGCGCCTGGCTGTAGCCGGCTTCGCCCTGCTTGGCGTCGGCATGGCTCTGGTTGGCCTCCTCAGCGCGGATTGGCGGCTCAAAGCCCCCTTCCTGGAAACCCTCATTGGACAATTGCCGCCGCCGGTGCTGGTCTTACGGGAAGCGCCGGCGGCCGGCATTCAACCGAACCAGTTGGCCGGCACGGTCGTCGTATACGCGCCGTTGCTGGCGGCCGGCCTGCTGCGTCGTCGCCGTCTGGAACGGTTGGTTCTGGCCCTGGCCCTGCTGCTCACCCTGGGGCTATTGCTGCTCACTCAATCGCGCAGCGCGTGGCTGGGAACGGCGGCCGGGTTGCTGGCTTTGCTGGCCCTCTGGGGTACGGTCATTCCCCCCTCCTGCACGCGGCGGGTTATCGGCCTGGGCCTGGCTGTCGCGGCCGGCCTGGCTGCCCTGGCCCTGTGGCTGGTGGGCTGGGAAGGCCTGCAAGCCTTTTGGGTCGAACCGCCCTCCGCTACTTTTATTGGCGCGCTAACCACGCTCAACTTTCGCCAGGAGGTGTGGCGGTGGGCCATCACGGCTATCGGCGATTTCCCCCTGACCGGCTGTGGCCTGGGGGCCTTTCGGGCGGTTTTGCCCCGGCTGTACCCGACCACCATTGGGCTAGGTTACGACGTGGCCCACGCTCACAACGTCTTTTTGCAAGTGGCCCTGGACGTGGGGCTACCTGGTCTGGTAGGATACGTGGCGATATTGGTGACGGCCGGCGTCATCGGCTGGCAGGTGGCCCGGCGCGACGTAGAATGGCGGCCGTTAGCTTTAGGTCTCCTGGCCGGTCTAGTGGCTCTGCATACCTTTGGCCTCACCGATGCCCTGGCCCCTGGCTCCAAAACCGGCCTGGTCTTTTGGGCGGCGTTGGGGCTACTGACGGCCCTGGCGGAATTATCAATGAACAATGAACAATGAACAATTGGTCGTTGTTCGTTGTTAAAGGAGTTTACGATGAGTTATTTGACCCGTTTTCGCGCTGAGGTAGACACGTTTCTCAAGCACAGCCCTCACTCGCCCCTCAGCAGAGAGCAAAAACACAACTTCAAGGGGCTGTCTTACTATGACGAAAACAAGGCCCTCGTTCTCGAACTGGAAGCCGAGCTATTGCCGCTTGCAGAGCCAGTGGTAGAGATGCAGACGAGTACCGGCGACACACGTTTGTACCGGCGTTGGGGGCGTCTCCACTTTCAGGTAGATGGTCAAGAAGCAAGCCTGACCATCTACAGCGACCCGGAGGGCGATAGCGGCTTCTTCCTGCCTTTTAAGGACGCCACCAACGGCAAAGAGACCTACGGGGCCGGCCGCTACCTGGACGACCACCGGCCGGCCCTGACACAGCTTGGCCCGAGTCGCTTCCGGGTGGACTTCAACTATAGTTATAACCCCTATTGCGCCTACAGTGAGTCTTATAGCTGCCCTCTGCCGCCGGCCGAGAACTGGCTGAAGGTTCCGATTCGGGCTGGCGAGAAGAAATTCGAGTAAGCTGAGGTCAGTGCAGCGTTTGGAACTGGCGACGGCCGTGACCAACACCCCTGCCCAACGCCTATATGAGTCTTTGGGCTACCAGAAGGCGCAGGACTTCTACCACTACGAACTCCCCCTATCGTCAGAAGTGTGAAACGTGAGGCGTGATACGTGATAGGGTATTGAACCAGAAGTCGCTGAACCGGCGGCCGTCCACGTGTGTCACGATTCTGGTGGGTTTCCCGTCAGCGTCAACCCGTTGGTACAACCAGCCATGCACAATCTCCAAGCGCAGGGGGATTTCACGGATTTCCACCCCTTCACACCAGCCCAGGGCGATGGCGCAAGCCAGCGGATCGTGGAGGAAATTGATGGAGTCGTCGGGCAAGCCTGAGCACGTTTGACCGAATTGGGCTTCGTAGCGGTTCTCCTGAGCGAAGGCCTCGGCCTGCCTGGCGAGGAGTTGGGCCAGTGGCCCGGAGTGTCTCAGAGTGGGCAGATAAGCCCGTCTGAGCGCGGTTTCGACGGTGACAGATAAGGGGATGAGGGTGGGGTTGGCCTGTTGGAGAACAGTGTAGGCGGAGGGAACGTCTACCTGAACGTTGTAGTCCGCGTCGGCGCCCCAG
>JBFMFT010000320.1:0-6404 GCA_040751925.1 Chloroflexota bacterium | reverse complement strand
CAGACTCTTGGTACCAGTTAAACATTCGACCGCAGACCAGCTTTCATCCTATTCTACCTGTGATGTTGGGCTTGGAGGCTACTTATTTTCATTCATCGTGGTGCGCTGCGGCGCATGATGTCTCCTCGGGAAATGGACACGGATTGGCAGGATTTACAGAACTTGTTTTCGTCCGTCTTGTCGCTGCTCTGACCAGATAGGGCGGATTATATGGGAGAGAAAACGGCCGGTCAAGCACCGGCGGCAGACCGGACAGGTTTCCGAAACCGGCCAGGTTGTGCCAATTGACTTCTAGCCGGGGTAGGTCTACAATGAGGTTAAGAAGCAAAGGAGGTCACGATGACGACACTGCTAGCGGGAGCCATACCGGATACGAGTGAGGTGCCGGCCGACGCGCCGGCCGAGGAGCGGATGCGCGCCCTGATTGAGACGTTGGCCGCCTACATCGAGTATTATCATGGCGGGGCGTTGGAGATGGTTTCGTTTGACGGCCAGACGTTGCGCGTGCGGATGTCCGGCGCGTGCCGGGGGTGCAGCCTGGCCCCTCATACCTTGCACGGCTGGATCGAAGGGACGGTGCGGCCGTTCTTCCCCGGACTCCGCCGGGTGGAGGCTGTCTAACGCCTGGTTAGCTTCCTGGAGTTTGTGTAACACCTGGCAGTTGATCCCATCCTATGGCTGACTCCATTCTCGAACGCTGGCAACTCTCGACCCAGGAACTTACAGAAATTATCAATGACAACCCAAGTCTGCGTGGGTTCATTCTCGGTTACGTTGGCGAGTACCAATTGAGGAAATTGTGGTTCTCTGATGAACGTGGCTGAATACTCGTAAGTATATGCCAGCGACCGAAGACCTGTAAGGCTTCCCACGGGTGAGTGGGTCGAGACAACTTGCCTCCTGGTCGGCGAATTTGACGTAGTAGCTGTAAGTTTATTTGCCTTTCGTGAAGGATGGGATTTTGCCTTTGCCCTAAATCGAGAACTGCCACGCAGTACAAGCAAGAAATATACCCCACAGCAGCAAAGTTACCTGCTGGCTACCAGCGTTAAAATAACCTGGCCCATCAGCCCCCCTTTTGTCAATGATCCGTTTATCCTGCTGGATCGGCTCCTATCTGAAAGAAATGGACTTTAGCGCGCTTTCACGAATACCAAAAAGTAGGAGTGATTCTTCCTGGCGTGAACTTGCTTTTTCAAGCGGCTGACGCTGGCGTTGTTTGTGCGTACAACAATGAATAGATCTTTTGTGTAAAAGCCCACTGACTCATACTCGTTGATGATTTCAACGTGGGTCAGGTGTTGTTTACCGGCGCTAACTTCATCCTGGCATTTAACGATTAACACTCCTTTCGGCCGCAGAACCCGATAAGCCTCACGCCCTGCCCTGAAATACAGGTCCAACACCGCTTGATGCCATCTAGGCCCGCCCTGAGTGGCGTCACCATTGGAATAGGTATCCCTGAATGCCTGGTAAGTGCCAGAACCCGCCAGTTGGTCTGCGCTAGACCGGAATAGCCCTTCCATGTAGGGCGGGTCGAGAACGACACAATCCATACTATTGTCAGTGTAGGGTAAACTACGACAGTCAACTCCGGTACTAATGTCAGTAGCTTTCACGACATATTTTTCTTTGGGGATGCGCTTCCAAAAGATACCCGCGCCGTAGGTAACGTCGGCTATCACCGCCCCGTCAGGAACGTGCAAGGCCAGGATTTGAGGGAAAAGCTCGGCATTGCTGCCCACGTGAGCAGACTGCACCACGTTAGAGGTAGTAATCCCATTCTGCACCCGCTTCTTCCTCCCTTGCTCGGCAGGTTCGGTCGCCTGAAATGCAAAATGGGCCTGGACGTAACGCCGATTCTCTTCCGGCCGGCCATTGTCGCGCATCATTCTCTCTCCGGCCGAGAATTATAACAGATTTGGGCAGAAATAGTTTGATACATACGTGGAATGATCCATTGATAGCCGCGCATCATTGCCACCAGTACTGATCGTTCCGGTCAACGGTTCAACCGCCAATCCAGAGCCGTGTGGCGCTGGCGGACGCGGTCGTTGTGGACGGCGATGTGGATGGCCTTGCGCGTGCCCACCAACACGGCCGCCTTCCTGGCCCGCGTCACGGCCGTATACAGCAAATTCCGCTGCAACATCAGGTAATGCTGGGTCAGGATGGGCATGACGATACAGGGGTATTCCGCTCCCTGGCTCTTATGGACTGAAATGGCAAAGGCGTGGATCAGTTCATCGGCTTCCAGGAAGTCGTAGACGACCGGCGCGCCGTCAATAGTGACCGTGAGCGTCTGCTGGATGGGGTCGAGGGCCACGATGCGGCCGATGTCCCCGTTGTAAACGCTCTTGTCGTAATTATTGACCGTTTGCATCACCTTGTCGCCCACGCGGAAGACCCGGCCGCCCAGGCGTCGCTCCGGCCGGTTGGCGGCCGGCGGGTTGAGGGCTTGCTGCAACAAGGCATTGAGGTTGGTGACGCCGGTTTCGCCCTGGTACATGGGACTCAACACCTGCACGTCGTCCAGGGGATGAAAGCCAAACTTGCGCGGCAGCCGGTTCTGCACAATGTCTACCAGTAGTTCGGCCGCCTTGCCCGGCTCCTCCTCCACAAAGAGAAAGAAGTCATTAGCCCCCTTCGGCGTGAGAGGCATTTCGCCCTGGTTGATGCGGTGGGCATTGGTGATAATCAGGCTGTCGGCCGCCTGGCGGAAAATCGTTTGCAGGCGCACGACGGCCGCCACGCCCGAATCTATCAGGTCGCGCAGCACGTCACCCGCTCCCACCGAGGGCAACTGGTCTACGTCGCCCACCAGCAGCAGGTGGCTGTCGGGGCTGATGGCTTTGAGCAGGTTGTAGGCCAGCACCAGGTCGAGCATGGAGGCTTCGTCAATCACAACCATGTCCACATCCAGGGGGTTGTTTTCGTGGCGGCCGAAACCCTCCCCCGGCTGAAATTCCAGCAGGCGGTGAATGGTCTTGGCCGGGCGGCCGGTGGCCTCGGCCAGGCGTTTGGCGGCGCGGCCGGTGGGCGAGGCCAGGGCGTAGGTGTGCTGCCCCCTGTCGAGCAGATCCAATAAGGTACGCAACGTCGTCGTTTTTCCCGTTCCGGGGCCACCGGTCAGAATCGTTACCTTGTTCAGCACGGCCGCCCGCACGGCCTCCAACTGCTGGGGGGAGAGGTCAAGGCCGCTGTTGGCAACGGGCAATTGGTAATTGGTAATTGGTAATTGGAGGCGGCGCAGGCGGCTGGTAGGATGGTTGAGCAAGCGGCGCAGGCGGCCGGTGAGACCCACTTCGGAGAAGTAAAAGGGGGTGAGGTAGACAGCCTTTTCCTCTTTCACGGTGGCGGCAGTGTCAGTCGTCGCTTTTATCTCGTAGGTCAACGTTTCCCGCTTGACCAGTTCGCTGCTCTCCAGTTGTTCGAGAACCTCCACCACGCGCGGCTGTGGCACACCCAGGATGTCGGCCGCTTCCGGTTCTAACTCCGCCTGCGGCACGTAGACGTGGCCTTCTTCGGCCATGCGGTTGAGGGTGTAGGCGATGCCCGCTTCGATGCGGCCGGGGTCGTCGTGGGCCAACCCGAGGGCGCGGGCAATTTTGTCGGCCGTCTTAAAGCCAATCCCGTGAATGTCCTGCACCAGCCGGTAGGGTGTCCCCTGCACCACCGCCAGCGACTCGTCGCCGTATTTCTTGTATATCTTGACCGCCAGGCTGCTGGAAACCCCATGCGATTGCAGGAAGACCATCACATTCTTGATGGCCCGCTGCTCCTCCCAGGCTTTGATGACCCCCTTGATGCGCTTTTCGCCAATGCCCAGGACTTCGCGCAGGCGGCCCGGTTCCTGTTCAATCACGTCTAGGGTCGTCGCGCCAAAGCGGTTGACGATGCGTTCGGCCATCACCGGCCCCACGCCGCGAATGAGGCCCGACCCCAGGTAACGCTTGATGCCCTCGACCGTAGCCGGTAACGCTTGCTCGCACCGTTCGGCCTGGAACTGGCGGCCGTATTGGGCGTGATTCAGCCACTTGCCGGTGAGACGCAGCCACTCGCCGGGGTTGACCTCTGGCAAATTGCCGGTAACAGTGATCAGCTCGTCGCGGCCGCTGGCGTACTTGTAGGGTAGCATGGCTCGTGAGTCCGGCTTCAGCCGAAGGACGGTATAGCCATTCTCGGCGTTGTAATAGGTGACGCGCTCGACAGAGCCGCTAACCTGGTCGAGTTCCATAGACAGGGATTGTACGGAAGGATGGCGGCCGGAACAAATGGGACGCGGAGATATAACCATAGATTCGCCCCAGGGCGGCCGAACTGGTACAATTCCAGGTATGCTTGAGAAAATCGCAGCCATCGCTGCCCGTTACGACGAAATCGAACAACAAATGGCCGGCCCGGAAGCGCTGGCCGATTATAATAAACTCACCGAACTGGCCCAGGAGCGGTCAGACCTGACCCCCATCGTGGAGGCTTACCGGGAGCATATTGGCCTGAGCCGGGAACTAGAGGACACGCGGGAACTGAGGGAACTGAGCGACGACGAGGAAATGATGGCCATGGCCGACCAGGAGATCGATCGGCTCTCCAATCGCCTGGCCGAACTAGAACGGCAGATGCGCTCCCTGCTCGTCCCCAGAGATCCTCGCGACGATAAAAGCGTCTACATCGAAATCCGGGCCGGGGCCGGCGGCGACGAGGCGGGCATCTTTGCCGCCGACCTGCTACGCCTCTATCTGCGCTACGCCGAGAAGAACCGTTGGCGTACGGAGATTATTGACGAGAACAGCACGGGCGTGGGGGGCTACAAAGAAGTCATTCTGGCCGTCAAGGGTAAGGGGGCTTATTCCCGTTTCAAGTACGAGAGCGGCGTCCATCGCGTCCAGCGTGTGCCGCTGACCGAGGCGCAGGGGCGGATTCACACCAGCACGGCTACGGTAGCGGTCATGCCTGAAATCGAGGACGTGGAGATTGACCTGGACGAACGCGACCTGGAAATCACCTCGACCTTCTCCTCTGGGCCGGGCGGCCAGCACATGCAGAAGAACGCGACGGCTATTCGCATCGTTCACAAGCCAAGCGGCCTCATGGTTAAAATCCAGAGTGAGCGCAGCCAGACGCAGAATAAGCGGCTGGCGATGGCTGTCTTGCAGGCGCGCTTGCAGGAGATGGCTGAGGAGGAGCAGCAGGCTAACCTGGCGGCCGACCGTCGTTCACAAGTCGGTACAGGTGAACGGTCGGAGAAGATTCGCACTTACAATTACCCCCAGGGGCGGGTGACGGATCATCGCATTGGCTTTACCAGTTACAATTTACCGGCCGTCATGGAGGGCGACCTGGACCCCTTCATTGACGCCCTGACCATCGCCGACGAAGCGGCCAAGCTGGCCGCCGCCACCGAGCAGGGGAGCTAGGGAGCAGGGGTGATTACCTCTTTCTCCCCTGCTCCCACGCCCCTCTGCTCCCTTCACCTTCCAGTCAGGAGTTTCTTATGACAGACGCTGTTTACCGGCCGCGCGGCCGTTACTTTGAGGAGTTCGAGGTGGGCGAGACCATCCTGACGGCCGGGCGCACCGTCACCGAAGCGGACATCGTTCACTTTGCCGGGTTGTCTGGGGACTACAACGCCATTCACACCGACGCCCAGGTGGCGGCGGCCGGGCCATTTGGGCAGCGTATCGCTCACGGCCTGCTCGTCCTCTCCATCGCCACCGGCCTGGCCGTCCAGTCCGGTCTCATCGAAGGCACCGTCATCGCCTTCCGCGAACTGGACTGGAAATTCAGCCAGCCCGTCTTCATTGGCGACACGGTGCGCGCCCGTTTGGAAATCGTGGAGAAAAAGCCCTTCCCTCGTCTCGGCGGCGGGAACATTACCATGAAGGTCAGCGTCTTCAATCAGAAGGATGAGGTTGTGCATCGGGGTAATTGGGTTATGCTGATCAAGAGCAAGTTTCACCTATGAAGGACGAACTCGCTGACCACCGGCCGCCGCGCAAGCCGGCCGTGCCTTTGACGCCGCCGGCCGAACCCGAAACGCCGCCGGCCGCCCCATTGCCGGCCAAGACGGTCTCTCTGCTCGATCTGATGGAGGAAGTGGAGCAGGAGTCGGCCGTGCCGCCCGCACAACCGGCTCCCCCTGGGCCTCCCGATCCGATCTCAAATAGACAACCAGAGGAGAATGACGACATAACCCCTACGGCGGCAAGCCAGCGGCTTGCGCCACAGCCGGCCGCAAGGCCACAGCCGGCGGCAAGCCAGCGGCTTGCGCCACATTCCCCACAGCATGAGGACGTGACGCCCGCCCCGCCGCCCACAGCCCGCGACGAGGAGGCCACGCGGGTTGAGCCTCGCGCTGCCTTCGTGGGGCAGACCCGGCTGGATATGACGGCCGCTCCTGGTGA
>JBFMFT010000032.1:0-20948 GCA_040751925.1 Chloroflexota bacterium | reverse complement strand
CGCGTCATCCGCGTCCTATTTTCGAAGGAGACAACATGAGTGGACACACCACCACGAATGAAAACAGCGGACATCCGCTTGCACCAATCCGTTAATCCTGCCCATCCGTGTCTATTTTCAGAGGAGTGAGGCACGCCCACGTGCCGAGCCGCACCTGGGGATGCTTGCTCCTCGTTTCGATCTACTGAGTATAGCAGAAGTGGCGGAATATCCCCTACGCAACTTTACTGTTGGGGTGCATTTCACTTTTGGGGAAAACCTCTTCCACATCCCCTCTCTAACCCCCACTAAACAACCTGTTTAAGCCCCCCTGCTATACTGAATCCATGAACACCTCCGACCCCTCCATCTTCTCCCAGGCCCTCGCTGGCTGGCCTATCTCCCCAGCGGTCCTCTCTGCCCTCTCCCTCCAACCGCCGGTAATTAAATCACCAATTTTCGTTCAACCCGCCCCACCGCGAACAGTCTTGATAATTTTGATAATCTTGATAATCCAGAGTAGCGAACATCAAAATATCAAAACGACCCTCCTCTCCTCTCCCTGGGAGGGAGAGGACCTGGGGGAGAGGGTGAGCAGTTACAAGGAAACGTTAATGCAAAAAGCAACCCTTGTGATCCATAATAGAGTGTTACTGTGCAAATCAGAATCCACAGGGTCGCGTCTGGAGAGGACGGGCCTAGTAAATCACAAGGTAGAGTAAACATGAGACGGGCAGAATCTATGATGCGTATTCTTGTTGGGCCGCGACGTGGCGCGTGGGCCTGGCTGCTCCTTCTGCTGCTGGGCGGCGCGGGGGTAACGGGGGGCCTGGCCCAGCCAGCGGCCGACCCCGTTCCGCCCCCACCCGACGCCCTGTTCTGGCCGGCCCGCCTGGGTCTCTGGACGGGCTACGGCGTCCAGTCCGGCCAGGGCGCGGTCGGCGTAAAGGCCGCCGACCTGAACCATGATGGGCGGCTCGACCTGGTCGTGGCGAACCGCCAGAGTGACGACGTGGCGATCCTGGTAGCGACTGGCGGAGGCGGTTTCGCCGCGCCGGTCACCTACCCGGCCGGTAACTGGAGCCGTTCGGTGGATACGGGCGACTTTAACGGCGATGGCGAATTAGACCTGGTAGTAGCCAATTACGAGCCAGACACACTCAGCATCCTGCTCAACGATGGCGATGGCTCTTTCGGCGCGCCCGTCAGCTATGCCGTCAACGCCGGCGGCCCGCGCGTCGTCACGGTTAGTGATTTTAATGAGGACGGCTTTCTCGATCTGGCTGTATGTAATGAGGCCGGCAACAACGTCTCGGTATTGGCTGGGGTGGGCGATGGAACTTTCCTTAGCCCAACGCTTTATGCGGTAGGCAGCAAACCGCTGGGCCTCGTCGCCGCTGACTTGAATAACGACACCAACCTGGACCTCGTTGCGGCCAATTCCGCCTCGAACAATGTCTCTCTCCTCTATGGCAATGGCGATGGCACGTTCCAGGCTGCGGTCTTCTGGCGGGTGGGTCTATCCCCGCGTTCGGTGAAGGTGGCCGACTTGAATAGCGACGGCCGCCCCGACCTAACGACGGCCAATAGCACGTCGGGCGATGCCTCGGTTCTCTTGCAACGGCCGGGCAATCGTTTCCGGCCGGCCGTTAGCTACGCCGCCGGCCTTGAGCCGCGTGACCTGGCGATTGGCGACTACAACGAAGATACGATTCTGGATATGGCGGTCGTCAACACCGAATCGCACGACGTGACAATCTGGCTAGGCGTTGGCGACGGCGCCTTTGCCACCCAACTCACCGCCTACGCCGGCGCCTTTCCCCGCATGATCATCACCGAGGACTTGAACCAGGATGGCTTCCTCGACCTGGTCATTACCAATGATTCAGTGGCCCGTTCTTATAGCACTGTCTCTTTGCTCTTTGGGCAGGGCGATGGCACGTTTGCCAGCGCGACGACCCACAGCACGGGTGGGTCGCCGGCCGGGCCGGCCGTAGCCGACTTCGACGGCGACGGTTTTCTCGACCAGGCGATTCCCAATTCCAATAACGATAACGTCTGGGTGCGCTATGGCCTCGGCGACGGGTCTTTTTCGGCCGAGACCATCTACCCGGCCGGCAATCGCCCCGAACACGTTGCCAGTGGGGACTTGAATGGCGATGGTCTTTGGGATCTAGCGGTGGCGAACGCCGGCAGCGATAACGTAACAGTCTTGCTGGGGGCGGCCGGTGGTGGGTTCAGCAACCTGGGGCTTTTCCCGGCCGGGAGCGGCCCGCGCTCCCTTCTCATCCGCGACTTTGATCGTGATAATCTGGCTGATATTGCGGCAGCCAATTACACCAGCAATGACGTAACCCTCCTGCGCGGCAAGGGGGATGGCACGCTCCTTCCACCCGATTCGTTTGCCGTTGGCGGTGGGCCGTCGTGGTTGAGCGACGCCGACTTTAATGGGGACGGCCGCTTAGACCTGGCCGTGGCGAGTTTTGCGGCCGACCAGATTACTATTTTGTTAGGCGGTGAGGACCCGGCTTTTGTGGCCGGGGGAAGTTTCGCCGTGGGTGACGGGCCTTCGGGGGTGACGGTGGCGGATTTCAACGAGGATACGATTCCCGATTTAGCCAGCGCCAACGCCCGCAACCATTCCGTGTCAGTCCTGCTTGGCCTGGGCGGCGGCTCATTCGCGCCGGCCGTCCACTACCTGGCCCCCAACCAACCGACGCGCCTCATCAGCGCCGATCTGGATGGCAACCACCACGCCGACCTGGCCATAGCCAGCTACTTGAGCGATCACGTCGTCATATTAGGCGGCCTGGGTGACGGCACGTTTCGGGAGGGTAATGACACCCTGGGAGTAGGACACGGGCCTCGCTACCTGGTGGCGGCCGATTTCAACGCGGACGGCGCCTGCGACCTCCTGGTGCCTAATAGCAGTACCAACGACGCGACGGTGCTATTGGGTCTTGGCCCCCAGCCGGGCTGCGCTTTTCCTTAAGTCATTGTGGAGAAACCAGGTTTTTTGCAAAAACCTGGTTTCTAACCGGCCCGCCCCACCAACACGGTCGCAGCCCCCTGTACCTGCGTCAAGAAGATCACCCGTTCCTCGTCGCCGCCCAGACGCAACTGGTGGCGCAGCCAGTCAGGGTCGAGGGGTGAGCCGCGCTTCTTGACGACGACCCGGCCGACGTTCCTTTGGCGCAGGTAGGTCCGCAGCCGCTTCAACTGAAAGGGAAAAGCGTCTTCGATAGCGTAAACAGTCGCAAAGGGAGTGGGTTGGTGATGGCCGGCCGTCAGGTAAGCAATCTGCGGGTCTATTCTGGCCGCTTCCAATTGGTAAGCCAATTGCTCGACCAGATGGGCGCGAATCACTGCCCCGTCCGGTTCATACAGGTAGCTCTGCGGCCGGGCGACGGCCGCCGAACGTTCGTCTTGATCGGTGAGGGTGTGGCCGGCCGGCAGTAAAGTCGCTCGCCGTTGGGCGGCCGAACGCAAATCGCCAAACCACAGGACGGCCTCGCGCACCCCGCCAGCGACTGAGATGAACTCCACTTCGGCCGCCGGCGGCAATTCATCGTAATCCACGCCGGGGCTAATTTTAGCGGCGGCGTTAGGGGTCTTTTCCCGCCAGGCGTCCAGTAAAGTGAGCGGCGGCCGGTAATGCTGGACGGAGTAGAGGCGGCGGCCGTGTTCATCCCGCCGGGCCGGGTCGAAGAAAAGAGCCTGGATAGGCAGGGGGGCCAACTGGCGCAAATCGGCGCAAAGGGGATAAAAACGTTCGCCACGACCATAGACCCGCGCGTTCTCGCCGGCCATCCGCAAACGCACTTCATCCAACTCAATCCCTATAACCTGGGCCTGGGCGGCCAGGGCCAGACTGTCGCCGCCAATGCCGCAGCCCAGGTCAGCTATCCATTGCCACCCGGCCGCCTGAAAGCGCCCGGCCCGGTAGTGGCTCACCCCTTCGGCCGAGGCTTGTTCCAGGGCCGGCCGGGTGAAAAACATCTCCGCCGCCCGGCCGAACTTGGTCACAGCCAGTTGGCGCAGGAGTACGGTTTCCAGGATGGCCTGGGCCTGGGTTGGGCCGACCTGCTGACGCAGCCGGCCGGCGATTGGCAGATGATTATCGGGGGTAAGAGGGGTGGCGGCCGTTTGCTCTAGCAGTTCCCGGCCGACCTGGCTCAACAAGAATCGAAGATCGCCAAGACGCATCAACCAAGACGCCATCTGTAATGCGTCATCCACTCTTCTGACGGAATACGCTTTACGCAATACGCAGTCACATTCCCCACACGGTGATAGGATGACCCTGGTACTGCCAACTGGTCGAGGTGGGTCTCGCGGCGCAGAGTGGCTTTTGACTGACCCTCGCCCACCGGCTCAAGAGTGGATTGAGGGCGGCTGCTCCGTGATCCTGCCAGAGTTGATGCCAGATTGAGGTCGGATATGGATCACCCAACTCTAATTCCGCTTGCAAGGCGATCTCGCCGAGGATGGCTTGCATGGCCTGGGTCACGTTTTCGCGGGCGTACTGCCCAACCTCGACGTTGCAGTAAAGGCAGTGGTAGTGATCCTGCTGGTTCAGATACTCCATCAGGGCCAGCAGGAAGCTGGTCTTGCCCACCTGGCGCGGGGCGTGCAGGACGAAATACTTGTGTTGGGCGATTAGTTGCAGGATGTCGGGCAGGTCTAACCGTTCCAGCGGGGGCAGGCAGTAGTGCATCTGGCAGTTGACCGGCCCGGCCGTGTTGAAGAAGCGCACCATAACCCTATTATATCACGTCTCGGCCACGAAGGGTTGGAGCGTGGACACAGCTCTCACGTTTCACGCGCCCCTGCTCCACAGACAGTTTCCATTAACGTCGGGCCAGAGTTCTCGTCAATCGAACTATGACATTCTGCTTCCAATCTTGTGATACCTGTCACTATCTTGCTCTCCTGCCCCTTGCTAAACTAGCGGGTAGGGGGCTGGTCGCCCCCCATAAAAAGGTGCATTAGTTCAACCTGACAGGTTTCTGAAACCTGCCAGGCTTTGCCCCAGGCGCGTCGCACTTTGGAAAGCGCAACGCGCCTCTGGAAACTTGAGGAGCGCGAGCATGGAAACAGTTGTCCTGGAACTTCCTATGCTATATGGGGATCACCACGTCCTGGAAGTTAGACGACTCTTGACGGTCGTCCCCGGCGTGGCCGACGTTTACGCCAGCAGTGCCTTTCACCTGGTCGAGGTGAGCTATGACCCGGCCGCCACCCATCCCGAAACCATCAAAGCTACGCTGGCCGGAGCCGGCTATCTGAGCGACCTGCCTGTACCGGAAGAGGTAGGAGCGATAGCGGCGAAAGTGAATGGGCAACGGCCGTATTTCCGCCACACGGCCGCTTTTGAGCCGGTGCGCCAGGTGGTCAGCTTCGCCCAGGAGGTGCCAGAGGCGGCCGGGCGGCCGTTGTGGCCCTGCCCAGGCATGGGCGTCATAACAGTAATGAGTGATGAGTGATGAGTCACTCATCACTCATCACTCATCACTCACTACTCATCACTCATTACTCATCACTCAGCAGGAGGTTATAAGCTATGGCAAAAATAACACGAACGGCCGAAGAGCGCAGCGCAGACCCGGCCGCCCAGGCCATGTTGCTGCGAGCCGAGGAGTTGGGGCTACGGACAGCCTTCAACCGCGCCGAAGAGATGGTCCCCTGCCCCATCGGGGCCGATGGAATGTGCTGCCGGTTGTGTGGGATGGGGCCGTGCCGCCTGACCAAAGACGGCCAGACCGGGGTCTGTGGGGCGACCATTGACACGATTCAAGCCCGTAACCTGATGCGGATGATCGCCGCCGGCGCGGCCGCCCACTCCGATCACGGCCGCGACATGGCCTTCACCCTCAAAGCCGTCGCCAACGGCGAAGCGGAGGGCTATACCATCCGCGACGTCGCCAAGCTGCGCCGCGTGGCCGGCTATTATGACATTCCCCTTGACGGCCGCCCGCCGGAAGCGATTGCCAATGACCTGGCCGACCTGTACATCGGCCAGTTTGGGCAGCAGAAGGGGGCGGTGAAGCCCATCGGCCGCGCCCCGGCCAAGCGGCAGAAGCTGTGGCAAGAACAAGGAGTCATCCCACGTGGCGTAGACCGCGAAGTAGTGGAAGCCCTGCACCGGACGCACATCGGCGACGACCAGGACCCCGAACACATCTTGAGCCACGCCGTCCGCACGGCGTTGGCTGACGGCTGGGGCGGCAGCATGATCGCCACCGACGTGGCCGACATCCTCTTTGGCACACCCGCCCCGCTTATGGGCGAGGCTAACCTGGGCGTGCTGAAGGAGAAGATGGTCAACGTGGTCGTGCATGGTCACGAACCCACCCTGAGTGAAATGATCGTGGCCGCCTCGCAGACGCCGGAGATTATCGAGTACGCCAAAGCGGCCGGAGCGGAGGGAGTCAACCTGGCCGGTATCTGCTGCACGGCTAACGAAATCCTGATGCGCCAGGGGATTCCGGCCGCTGGTAACTTCTTACATCAGGAGTTAGCCATCCTCACTGGCGCGGTGGAAGCGATGGTGGTGGACGTGCAGTGCATCATGCAAGCCCTGGTCGGGCTGGCCCAGAACTTCCACACCAAGATTATTACCACCTCGCCCAAAGTGAAAATAAAGGGAGCGACGCACATCGAGTTTGACGAGCATCGCGCCCTGACCATCGCCAAAGAGATTCTGCGGGCGGCGATTGACAACTACAAGAATCGGGGGGCGATTCAGATTCCCGACGTGCGCGAGAAGTTGACGCCGGGCTTCTCCCACGAATACATCAACTATATGCTGGGCGGCAGCTTTCGCGGCTCGTTCCGGCCGCTGAATGACGCCATTATGAGCGGCCGGATTCGTGGCGTGGCGGCCGTCGTCGGCTGCAACAACCCGCGCAGCCGCCAGGACTACCTGCACAACTACGTGGCCCGTGAACTGCTCAAGCAAGACGTGTTGGTAGTAGAAACGGGCTGCGGGGCCATCGCCAGCGCGAAATTGGGCCTGATGCTGGGCGAGGCCGGGCTGGAGCAGGTCGGGCCAGGCTTGCGCGAGGTGTGCGAGACGGTGGGCATCCCGCCGGTACTGCACATGGGTTCCTGCGTAGATAACACCCGCATCCTGACCGTCCTGACCCAGATGGCCGAGGAAGGTGGCCTGGGCGATGACATTGACCAGGCGCCGGCCGTCGGCCTGGCCCCCGAATGGATGAGCGAAAAGGCCCTGGCGATTGCCACCTATTGCGTGGCCTCGGGGGCTTACGTCATCTTTGGCGGCTCGTCGCCGGTGAGCGGGATGCCCGGCAAAGTATCAGACAGCGACGCGGTGGCCCACTACATCAGCCAGGGTTGGCAGGATATTTTCGGCGGCAAGTTGGAATTTATCAGCGACCCGGCCGAGATGGTGCAGAAAGCCCTGGCCCACATTGACCAAAAGCGGGCCGCCCTGGGACTGCCGGCTTACGACCCCACCCGCTTCGGCCGCAGCGGTGACGCCCGGATGCGGGAATTAGAAATGTTGCCGTTAGCCGAGCGGCGGATGGCTCTGTACGGCCGTAATGCGTAGTGCGTAATCCGTCTCACGCATGACGCATTACGCATTACGTGGAGGTAATTCTATGTCACGATACATCGCTACTCGCGCCATCCGTGGGGCCAACGCCCTGGTGACAGAGGCCGAGTTGATGCTCCATAAAGCCCTCAGTGAGAAGGGGGCGGCTACGCCGGTGGCCTTTCCCAATACGGCCTATTACCTGCCTCTGATTTACGGTATGACCGGCCGCAAAGTAGAAACACTGGGACAGCTCAAGCCGGTAGTGAGCCAGGCCCGTTCACTCCTCCACCCTCTACCGGCCGCGCAACATTGGACGCCTTACTTGGGCGAAACGCTGGACGGTGGCATGGCGACCTTGCTGGCGGCCGAGACCATCGAAGCTATCCGCTTCGTCTACGGCCAGCAACCAGAATCCCTGCCCGGCTTTCACCTGGCCGGCGGCACGGCTTTCACCAGCCCCGACGCTAACGGCAGCAGTGGCGGCAACGGCGCGGACGGCCACCTGAACGGCCCCATTGACGACATCCAGCTGCGCTCCTGGGGGATTCAACTGGTGGACGGCCGGATGCCCGGTTTTGCCGCCATCGTCGGCGCAGCTAAATCCAACGAGGTGGCGGTCAAAATTGTGCGCGAGCTACAACGGCGCAATATCCTCTGCTTTTTGTCGGGCAACGTCAACGGCCGCAGCATCATCCACCAACTCAACGAGGAAGGGGTCGAACTGGGCTACGACACCTACACCGTCCCCTTTGGCACAGACACCATCAGCGCGATTTACGCCCTGGGCTTCGCCGTGCGCTCGGCCCTCACTTTTGGCGGCCTGAAAGGGGGACAGCCCCGCGACATCCTGCTCTATAACAAGGATCGGGTCTTTGCCTTCGTCCTGGCATTGGGGGAAGTGGATGACCTGAAGTACGCGGCGGCGGCCGGGGCCATCAACTTCGGCTTCCCGGTCATCGCCGACACCATCATCCCCGAAATCTTGCCCACCGGCGTCACCACCTACGAACACGTGGTCTCTCTGCCCTTCAACGAAATCGAGGGCGTGGATGATTTGGAGCGGGCCGAACGGTTGGTGCAGAAGTGCATCGAAGTACGGGGAGTGAAGGTCAAGGTCGCCAACGTACCCGTGCCTGTCCCTTATGGCTCGGCCTTTGAGGGTGAAGTGGTCCGCAAGGCTAATATGCGGATTGAGTTTGGCGGTAAGCACTCGCGGGCTTTTGAGTACCTGCGGATGCGGCCGATGGACGAGGTGGTGGACGGCAAAATAGAGTTGGTTGGCCCTGGCTTTGAGAACGTGCCTGCCCAGGGTCATCTGGATTTGGGGATTGTGGTGGACGTGGCCGGCCGGCAGATGCAAAAAGACTTCGAGCCGGTGCTGGAGCGGCAGATTCACTACTTCATCAACGGGGCGTCGGGCGTGCAGCACATCGGCCAGCGCGACATTGCCTGGATTCGGGTTTCCGATGCGGCCGCCGCTAAGGGCTTCAACCTGGAACACTTCGGCAAGATTTTGCACGCCCGCTTCCACGCCGACTTTGGGGCCATCGTGGACAAGGCGCAGGTCACGCTCTACACCGACCCAGAGATGATCAGGGAGCGATTGGCCGAGGCGCGGGTAGCCTATGACTACCGCAACAAGCGGCTGGCTGACCTGACCGACGACGCGGTGAAAGAATTTTACTCCTGTACTTTGTGTCTACCGGAAGGTGAACTGGTTGTCTTGCCTGATGGCTCCTTCACGCCGGTAGAGCAACTGATAGATACCGTCGTTGAGGAAAAGGAAGTACAAGTTCTCTCGCTTAAAGACCACACTCTAACGGCACAGCCGGTTCGAGAAGTGTTTGTCAACCCTTCACCTACTCAGTTGACAAAGATTACCCTTGCCAATGGTAATACCTTAACCTTGACTGCCAATCATAAACTCTTGGTTGATACCCTGGAAGGTCTGAAGTGGTTGCCGGCGGCCGAATTAGCAATCGGGGATTACGTGGTCGTTAGCAGACAAACAAACCTCGAGAGCCGTCACATCAATGACGCGAATGATCACATTATTGACTACTTGCCTGACACCTACAAAGTATCTGACTATGACTTTTACGCCAGTTTGGAGGAGCCACTTCTGCGTCGCTATGGAAATCTAGCCCAGGCTGCACGTAGCCTTAACTTGAACTACCATACTCTCTGGAGTGTATTTCACCGTGATTCTCATCGCTGCTTCACCATCCATGAGATAAGGGAAATAGTATCCTCACTAGGGCTTAACTGGGATGAACTAAAAGGTCGTATTCGTGGCCTGAGACCTGGTCTTAGACTACTTGAGACCAGGCTGGATGAGGATATCATGTACCTGGCAGGGTTGATAGCTTCTGATGGAAGCATTTCTTGGCGCACAGAACGTAACGCGACTCAATTACAATTTACTAACACGGAGCCTGCCCTCATTGCGCGTTTTAGCGAAATCCACCGTCACCTCCTGGGAACAGAACCCAAAGTATATGATTGGGTTGCCCCACCCGACGCGAAAATCAGAGGAACGCGCCCGGTGAACGTGTCCTACACCTACAACCCCATCCTCAGTCACCTGTTAAGTGGGCTGGGCATAGGTCAGAAAGGTATTGATGAAGCCTGGCAAGGTGAAACGATCTCCAGGCTTCCGCCGCGTCTGGTGGCGGCTTTCATGCGCGGGCTATTTGACGGCGATGGAGATGTCAATGTGTCGGATTCTGGACCTCGAATAGCTTTGACGACCCGCCACCGCCGCGAGGCGCAGCATATTTACCTGCTACTCAGGAAATTAGGCATTGACTCGACCATTAGCTTCCGCTCCACTCCTACACCGGTCTACCGGGTTCGCACGAGGGGTAAAGAAGCCTTTGCTCGTTTTCGGGATCTGGTGGGTTCTGAACATCCTGACAAGCAGATGAAGATGAGCATTGAACTCTCGCTTGACAGGGCGGGACGCAGGCACGACGTTGTTCCCGTTCGATGTGGGATGCTTCTACACGAATTGTTGGAACGACGCGGTAAGGAAATCCAGGTTAATAGGCTCCCTATTGATCACAAGACCTTGCGAGCCTGGTTGGAAGGCCAACGACGCCCCTCAAGGAAAGCCCTGGAACGATGTCTGGAGGGTCTGCGGGTTCTGATTGACACAACTGATCCAGCCTACCAGGAGCTTTTAGCCTGGAGTCGCTCTGACGTCTCTGTTGAGCGCGTGAAGGATATTGGAACGATCAAAGCTTCCGGAGAGAGGGTTTATAACTTTAGTGTTGCGGACACCCATAACTACCTGGTCAATGGAGTGGTCGTGAAGAATTGCCAATCCTTTGCCCCTAAACACGTTTGTATCATCAGCCCCGAACGATTGGGACTGTGTGGAGCGTACAATTACCTTGACGCTGCGGCCAGTTTTCACATCAACCCCACCGGGCCTAATCAGCCGATTAAGCTCGGCCGCCAGGTAGACCTGAGCAAAGGTTATTGGGAAGGCACCAACAGCTATGCCAAAGTCGGCTCGCATGGTGTCGTCGAAGAAGTGGCGATGTACTCTATTATGGAAAATCCCATGACGGCCTGCCTGACGGCCGATACGGAAGTGATCGTGGCCGGCCGGCCGCTGGCCATTGGCGACCTGGTAGAGAAGTGGCCGGTCGCACGACCAGAACAGCAATTGCTAACCCTGGATGAACAAGGGCGTCTAAAGACGACCAGACTCCTGGGTGTGCATAAGAACCCGGCCCCCGAACGTCTCATTCGTATCCAAACAAAATCGGGCCTGGCGTTGACTCTGACCCCTAACCACGAAGTGGCCGTGGATCGCTGGCAGCAGAATGGGCATGGAGGCTGGGCGCGGGCCGACGAAATTCAGGTGGGGGATCACCTCTACGCCCTCCGTCGTCTACGGCTGGAGGCAAGCACACCGGCCGCTATTGATTTGGTACCCGACGATTGCCGGGTGACAGATGAAACCCTGTTGGCCGAAGTCAAAGCCCGATTAAAGGGTCGCTATGGTTCGCTGGCTAAGGCCTACCAAACCTTGAACCTGTCACTATCGGATCAACGAGCCAGTTCCATACCGCTAGGAGTCTTGCGCCGCCTGGTGGAAGACCTGGGCGAGTCGTGGGTTGACTTCCGGCGACGAATCACAGAGGTAGCCCCGCCGTCGGGCCAGCCTCGCCTCCAACTGCCTGGCATGACGCCCGATCTCCTTTACCTGTTAGGTCTGCTGGCCTCAGACGGTTCACTGGATCGGCGCGGCCGTTACCAGTGCCGGGTGAACTTCACCAATAGCGATCCAACCCTGCTAGAAACTTACCGCACCCTCTACGGCCAATTGTTCCCGGCCGCTTCCCTGGGCCAGCGCAGCAAAGAAGGGGGTGGCATTATTGCCGGCCGCCAGGTTGCCTCCACCCAGGCCAGCCAAGACCTCTATAGCAACAACTTCCTGCTAGGGTTACTGGCAGACAGCCTGGGCGTGCGGACGAGTGGCGATCAGAAATGGGACCTGGGGCGGTTGGTGAAGCTGCCAGAAGGACACATTGCCGCCTTCCTGGCCGGAGTGTTCGACGGCGATGGCTCGGTGCGCCTGCGCCAATACGAGGGTCGCTGGCCGGTTGGCGAAGGGTACTTGAGCCACTCGGACAAACAGGCAGCCCGCCACTTACAACTACTTCTGAAGCGATTGGGGATTGTGAGCCAGGTGCGGCCGGATGGTTCCGTTTACAAGGTCGAGTTGCACGGAACCAATCTGCGCCGCTTTGCCCAGGTGATTCCGACCCACCACCCGGCTAAACGTGAAACGCTTGAACAGATTGCAGCTCTATCCAAGGAGGGACTGGATAAGGCGCAAGACCAGGTGTTGCCCTATGCGGCCGGTAAACTCTTAGCTGGCCTGCCAGAGAGCCAGACGGCCCTTAGCCCTTCAACTCTCTTTTATTACAAGACGGGGCGTTCGCGGCCGGTTATGGACAACGTGCGCCAGGTCATCAAGGAAGCGCCGGAGACGGCCGCTATCCTGACCCCTCTTCTGGATAACGACTTCTTCCTGGACACCGTGACACAGGTAGATGAAGTCCAGAATGACGGCCAGTACACCCACGTCTATAACCTGACTCTGTTGGACATCAACAGTTACCTGGCCAATGGTGTCCACGTCAAAAACTGCGGCTGCTTTGAGTGTATTGTCATGCTGGTACCAGAGGCGAATGGGGTGATGGTGGTCAGCCGCGAGGATACCAGCATGACCCCGGCCGGGATGACCTTCAGCACCCTGGCCGGCATCGCCGGCGGCGGCTTGCAGACCCCCGGCGTGATGGGGGTGGGCAAGTATTATCTCATTAGCCCCAAGTTCATCTCGGCCGACGGCGGCTTCCAGCGGGTGGTGTGGATGAGCAGTTTCCTGAAGGAGAGTATGAGCGATGAACTCCAGGCAGTGGCCGTCCGCGAGGGCGACCCCGACCTGATTGAGCGCATCGCCGACGAGCGCAGCGTGACGACGGTAGATGAGCTATTGGCCTGGCTGGAGGAACACAACCACCCGGCCCTGATCATGCCGCCAATCTTTTAAGAATGGCGGGGATTAGGGGATTAGGGGATTGATCCCTACCTTAATCCCCCAATCCCCTAATCCCCGCGAACACCATGAATGACGAGACACTTAAGCGGAAGTTGGTACGCGATTTGATGTCGGTGGGGGTGGCGACGTGTCCGCCGGCGACGCCCTTGAAAGCCGTCGCCCACCTGCTGCTGGACAAAGAGCTAGAGGGTGTGGTAGTGCTGGACGAGCAGGGGCACGCCCTGGGGGTAGTGACGCAGGAGGAGTTGGTCGAGGCGTACAGCCAGGGCGAGTACCAGGGGTTGACGGCCGCCGACGTGATGCAAGACGGTGTGCCGCAAGTGCCGCCGGACATCCCCCTGACGACCGCCGCCCAAATCATGCGCGACCGGCGCGTGCGGGTGTTGTTTCTCATGCACCACGCCGGCGGGATCGAGTATCCGGCGGCCGTGCTGACCTACCACCATTTGCTGCGCCACCTGGCGGCCGAAAACAACGAGGAGTTGCAAGACCTGGGCATCCGCGCGGCGCGGGAAGGGCCATTGGAAACCTTTATCAAGCGGCGCGACGAAGCCCGCCGCCGCGTTCAAGAAATAGAACGCAGATGACGCAGATTAACGCGGTGAAGTTTAGCAGATTGGAGAGTTTTATGAATAAGCAAAAGCTGATCGAACATCTGAACGATGATCTGGCTGGTGAACTGAGCGCGATCATCCAGTACATGACCTACGCAGCCAAGGCCACCGGCCCTTACCGGCCGCAATTGGCCCAATTCTTCCTGGCCGAAGTGGCCGATGAGCAGTTGCACGCCCAATTCCTGGCCAACAAGGTGGTGGCCCTGGGCGGCGAACCAACGACGCAGCCCCGGCCGGTGGCGGCGGCCACCTCCAACCGGCAGATGTTGGAAGCCGTGCTGGAAGCGGAACGCCAGGCCACGCGGGATTATGCCGAGCGGGCCAGGCAGGCCGAGGCATACGGCGACAAGGGGCTGGCCGTGCAACTGGAGAACATGGTGCTGGACGAAAGCGGCCACTCCGAGGAAACAGAGCGTATGCTGCGTGACTGGCCGCTCTAGCTTTTAGAAACCTGGTTTCTGGCAGAAACCAGGTTTCTTCGTGAGAACCAACTATGCCTGTAGAAATTATCAAAGATAACTGGCCCGGCGGCGTGCGGACGGTCACCATCGGCGCGACGGCCGCCGACGGTGGCACGCGCCAGCGCACCGTCACCGTCGGCGGCGAGAAAACACTGCCATTTTTATCGTTTGAGTCGCCCATGCCACACCGGCCGGTGGTGGCGATGGAGATCAAAGACCAGCGGCCGGAAGACTGGTCGCCCCTCTTGTTAGAAGCCTGGGGCGACGTGGTAGACGACCCGGTGGATTGGGCGAAGGCGGCTGAGGCGGCCGGGGCCGACCTTATCCAACTATCCCTTAGCCCGGCCGACCTGGAAGGCAATCCTAACACCCCGGCCAGGGCGGTGGCTATCGTCAAAGCCGTGCTGGCGGCCACCGGCCTGCCCCTGCTCGTCTTTGGCCCCGGCCAGGCCGACCTGGACAACGAACTCTTGGTGCCGATTGCCGAAGCCACCAAAGGCGAACGGTTAGTCCTGGGCATCTGTGAGGACAAGAACTACCGCACCATTGTGGCGGCGGCCATGGCCAACGGCCACCTGGTCAACGCCCGCTCGCCGATGGACGTGAACCTCGCCAAGCAGCTCAACATTCTCATCAACGACATGGCGATGCCCCTGGATCGGATCATCATGGACCCGACGACGGGGGCTTTGGGCTATGGCATTGAGTACGGCTATTCGGCCATGGAGCGCCTGCGCCTGGCCGCCCTGCAAGGTGACGCCATGACCCAACTGCCTATGCTGGTCACGCCCGGCTACGAGGCCTGGAAGACGAAAGAGGCGAAGGTCGGCCGCGACGTGCCACCGGAGTGGGGCAATTGGGCCGACCGGGCGATTCACTGGGAGACGTTGACGGCCGTGACCCTGCTGGAAGCGGGGGCGGACATCCTGGTTCTGCGCCACCCGGAGAGCGTGCGGCGGGTGAAAGCGGCGATAGAGGAACTGGTAATTGGTAATTCGTAATTGGCAATTGCTGACGACCAATTACCAATTACCAATTACCAATCACCAATTACGGAGAGATTATGGCCCTGAGTGGAATCCAAATTTACAAGCTGTTGCCACAAACCAACTGTAAGGATTGTGGCTACCCAACCTGTCTAGCCTTTGCTATGAAGCTGGCCGCCAAGCAGGTCGAGCTATCTCTTTGCCCGCACGTGAGCGAGGTGTCGAAGGCACAATTGGCCGAATCAGCCGCTCCCCCTATCCGCCTGATCACCCTCTCGGCCGACGGCCACCAGGTCAAAGCCGGCCACGAAACCACCCTTTTTCGCCACGAAAAGACTTTCGTGAATAAGCCTGGCTTCTTCCTGCGCGTAAGCGACGATCACACGCCGGCCGCGATTCAGGCCCAATTAGCCCCGGCCGCCGCCTATCGCGTCACCTACGTCGGCCGGGAACTGTCCCTGGACGGTTTTGCCGTTGAGTCCTTCACAGGCGACCCGGCCGCTTTCGCCGCCGCCGTGCAAGCCACCCGCGCTGTAGCCGAACGGCCACTCATTCTCATCAGCCGTCAGCCGGCGGTCATCGCCACTGGGCTACTGGTCGCCGGCGACAAAGGAACCCTCATCCATGCCGCCAACCCGGGCAATTGGGAGGCCATGGCCGCCTTAGCCAAACAGTATGGCGCGGCTCTGGTCGTGCAGGCCAGCACCCTGGAAGAGCTGGCCGGCCTGACCGAGAAAATCAAGGCCAAAGGCGTCGAAGACCTGGTGCTGGACCCCGGCGCGCGCGATCTGGAAGGCGTCTTAGTCCTCCACACCCAGGTGCGCCGCCTGGCCCTCAAGAAGAACTTCCGGCCGCTCGGCTACCCGCTGATTACCTTTCCTGGCGATACGGCCGATCCGGCTCACGAGGCCATGCAGGCCAGCCAGGCCATCGCCAAATACGCCGGTTTCATCGTCGTCAATCACTTTGAGCCGGCCGTGGCCTACCCCCTGCTAGTCCTGCGCGAGAACATCTACACCGACCCCCAGAAGCCGATCCAGGTGCAGCCGGGGTTGTACGAGATCAACAACCCCAAACCCGACGACCCCCTGCTGGTGACGACCAACTTCAGCATCACCTATTTCAGCGTCGCCAACGAGGTCGAAGGTTCCGGCTTGCCAGCCTGGTTGCTGGTGGCCGACGCCGAGGGGATGAGCGTGCTGACGGCCTGGGCGGCCGGCAAGTTCGACGCCGAGAAGATCGCCCGCGACCTGAAACGCTTCAACGTGACGGACAAAGTGCGGCGCAAGCGGCTGATCGTTCCCGGTCACGTGGCCGTCATTTCCGGCGAATTAGAAGAAGAACTGCCCGACTGGGAAGTGCGCGTCGGCCCGCGTGAGGCCGTAGACCTGCCGGCCTTTATGAAGCAGGCCCTATGAGTTCGGTTACCCGGCCGCAACCGGCTACCGACGAGGAGAGTTGACGTGGTTACTACCCGATACCAGAAACGGCTGGAGAAGTGCGGCCGTTTGATGGAAGCGGCCGGACTAGACGCCTTGTTGCTGACCAAGCCGGCCAATATGTTCTACCTGACCGGCGACGGCCGACTGTGTTCTTACACCATGATTACCCAGGACGGCCGGGTGGCCCTGGGTGTCCCCATCACTGACCTGGAGGACGTTGGCCGCCTGGCTCACTTTGATCGAATCGTGGGCTTTGACGACGAAGTGGGTATGATTCACTCCATCGCCCATTACTTTGACGAATTCAATATCCGGGCAGGGACGGTGGGGCTGGAATACACCTTTCTCACCCAATCTATGATGGCGATGCTCACCCATCCCCACGCCAAACCAGAGCAGATAGTGATCAAGGATTGCACCCCGATCATGTCCGAGTTGCGGATGGTGAAAGAGCCAGAGGAAATTGCCTGCATCCAGGCGGCTGCCCAAGTGGCTGACCAAGCCATGGAAGCCGCCGTAGACGCCCTAACCCCAGGGATAACGGAGAGCCAGGTGGCGGCCGAAGCAGAATTTGCTATGCGCCTGGCCGGAGCGGAGGGCTTCTGGCGCACCTACGTCTCCTCTGGCCCGCGCACCAACGTCGCCCATGGCCTGCCCACCTCCCGCCGGATCATGGCCGGCGACCTGGTGATGATTGACCTGCATCCTATTGTGGATAACTACAGCGCGGATTTGTGCCGCACGGTGTGTGCCGGCCGGCCCTCGGTCGCTCAACAACTCGCCTACGACCTCTTTTTGCAGGCCCAGCAGACGACTATTGCCGGAGTACGGGCGGGCGTGGGCATGGGTGAACTGGAAGCAACCCTGCACGGCGCGCTGCGGGCGGCCGGTCACGGCGATCACCTCTTCGGCCCACCCCTGCACGGCGTGGGCATCGAGTTTGAGGAGGCCCCCTTACCGGCCGGCCACGCCTTCTTTCATGGCGAAAAGGCCCCACCACCCCTGGCTGTCAACGTCGTCCTGGCCGTTGGCAACTGCGGCCTCTACACCGGGCCCTGGGGCGTGCGGGTAGAGGACACGGTTGTTACCGGCGTAGCGGGGCCGGCCGTCCTCACCGCTTTCCCGCGCCGGCTGGACATTGCGGGCTGAGAACCTCACCTGTTCGTCTTCGTCACCGGAGGTTTGAACATGATCATCGAAAAGGTACTGAAAAAAGCTCACGTTAAATCGGACCTGGCCAGATTGCTGGCTGGTTCGCTCGTGACGGCCCTGTTTATTTCACTGGGGGTTGCGGTCATACCGCAACTCTTGGGTATTCCTATCAGCCCCGCCCTGCCAGCCATCTTTGGGGCTATTGGCGCTGCTCTCTACGCGGCGAGCGTCCGGTCCAGCCACGAGACGTAGCCACGCGCCAACGCACATGGCAGAACACGTTGTCACCTTCGACGTTGCCTCTGGGCCTGTTGCTGTCCCCACCGGCGCGTTGCTGACCGAGGCGGCGCGGCTGGCCGGAGTGGAGATTAGCCAGCCGTGCGGTGGGCAGGGGCGTTGCGGCCGTTGCCTGGTGCAAATCGCCAATGGCGGCGTGCGGCGGCGCAGCACCCTACGACTGACCCAGGCGGACGTGCAACAGGGCTTTGCCCTGGCCTGCCAGGCGGTCGTCGAAGGCAACGCCACGATCCTCGTGCCGCCGCAGGAGAAGGTGGAGCGGCGGCTGAGTACCGACCGCACGGCCGCCAAAGTCACTGTGCCAGTTGGCTATGATTACGGCCGCCACCAGACCGTCCGGCGCATCCCCCTGACTCTGAACCCGCCTTCTATGACCGACCAGACCGACGATTGGAGTCGCCTGCAACTGGCCCTGCGCCAGCAAGCCGGCCTCAACGACGTGCATACCTCGCTGGCTGTTCTGAAAAAAATCGGCCCCACCCTCCGCCAGAGTGATTGGCAGGTCACGGCTGTCCTCGACACAATCCCTCCCCCTATCCCCCCATCCCCTCATCCCGGCCTCCTGGAAAATCCGCGCCTATCCGCGCCATCCGCGTTCTATTCCCCCCGCCTGATTGACGTGTATGCCGGTCATGCAGCCCTGGATGCGCCGTTGTGGGGAGCGGCCGTTGACATTGGCACGACGACGGTGACGGTGTGGCTGGTTGACCTGGTATCCGGTGAGGCGCAAGCGCAGGCGGCCGAGTACAACGGCCAGATTGAGCGGGGGGAGGACGTGATCTCGCGCATCATCTACGCCAGCAAGAACAACGGCCGGGCCGAGGGATTGCGCCGCCTGGTTTTGGATACCATCAACGGCTTGCTGGAAACCGTCTGCCAGCGAGTTAAACGAGAAAACTTAGCGTCCTTTGCGCCTTTGCGTGAGCCATCCCCGGCCGAGATTATGAAGGTCAGCGTGGTTGGCAACAGTACCATGATGCACCTCTTCCTGGGGATTCCGGCCGCCAGCATCCGTCTCTCCCCCTTTGTAACGGCCGTCAACAGCCCGCCCCTCTTACGCGCCCAGGAGGTGGGCTTGTGCATCCATCCTGAAGCGACGGTAGATTGCCTGCCGGGAGTGGCGAGTTACGTGGGGGCGGACATTACCGCCGGCGTCCTCTCGTCCGGCCTGGACGACAGCGACCAGGTAAGCCTGTTCCTGGACATCGGCACCAACGGCGAGACCGCCCTGGGATCGCGGGAGTGGCTGGTCAGCTGCGCCTGCTCGGCCGGGCCGGCCTTCGAGGGCGCGGGTGTCGTTCACGGGATGCGGGCCACCCGAGGAGCCATCGAGGAAGTGTGGATCAACAGCCAGAGTTATGAGCCGACCTGCCGCGTGATTGGCGGCGGCCGGCCGCGCGGCCTGTGCGGCAGTGGTTTGTTATCCCTCATAGCTGAACTGTTCGTGAATGGCCTGCTGGATCGGGCGGGTCACTTTGACCCGACCCGGCCGACCGGCCGTATCCGCTCTGGTGAACATGGCCTGGAATACGTGGTGGCCTGGGCTAGTGAGACGCAGCACGGCCGCGACGTGGTTCTCACCGCCGTTGACGTAGACAACCTCTTGCGGGCCAAAGCGGCCATCTACGCCGGTTTTACTGTCTTAGCCGACAGCGTGGGCTTCCCCTTAGAAACAGTGGACAGAGTCCTCATTGGCGGCGCGTTCGGCCAATACATCAACGTCGAGAAAGCAGTGGAAATTGGCCTGCTGCCGGATTTGCCCTGGGAGCGTTTTCATTTCCTGGGCAATACGGCCGTGAAGGGGGCTTACCTGGCTCTACTGGATCACCAGGCGCGGGCGCGGATTGAGGCGATTGCCCGGCGCATGACCTACGTGGAGTTGTCGGCCGACAACACCTTCTACGACGCTTTTACCTCGGCCTTGTTTTTGCCGCATACGGATAGCGGCCGTTTTCCGTCATTCACCCCCTCCCTAGCCCTCCTCCTGGCAGGGGGAGGGAACTCCCCTCTCCCTCCGAGGGAGAGGGGTTAGGGGAGAGGGTGAGTAAGAAGGAGTGAACCATGAACACCTTCTCATGGGCAAAAGATAGCCCGTTCAGGTACAGACACACTCCCGCAGTTGCTATCAGCGTAGTTCTGGTGGTTCTTCTCGCCACGTTATGGATGGGGGCAACGATAGTAGCGGCCGATAGCCCGTCCCCCCTGACTGCTGATGCCGGCCCCAACCAAGTCATCATACCTCCCGGCGGCCCGGTCGAGATTGCCACGACGTTTTGGTTCGACTGGGCCGGGTTGCAGGATTGGTATGACGCGATGCAATTGGCCTTCTATGACTATGGCTCCATCCAGGGCTTTGGCTTGCAGCGCAACGACTACGACGGCGGCTGCGACGAGACCGCTGGCGCGGTGGCGGCGACGGCCGTCGTCAGCCATACGCAAAACGTAGGCGTCATTGGCCCCCTCTGTTCCAGTTCCACCAGAGGCGGCGCGCCCATTCTGGAAGCGGCCGGGGTGGTGATGATTTCACCGTCTAACACGGCGGCCGACCTGGGTACTTACGGCCCGACTGTTTTCAACCGCGTCGTCCTGGCCGACCCCGAGTTTACGCCCTGGGATTACCGGGTCAGCTTCCTGCCTTCCGTATACGCCTGGGAAAGCGGGTTCGAGACGCTGTACGGCCACCGGCCGGAACAATTCGCCAGGTACGTCTACGACGCCACCACCCTGCTGCTGACGCGCCTTGACGAGGTCAGCACGGTAGATGGCGACGGCAACCTGGTTATTGACCGGGCAGAATTGGCTAACGCCGTGCGGAATACGGCCGGCTTCGCCGGCATCACCGGCGACCTGACCCTCGAAGTAGACGGCGACCGTC
>JBFMFT010000319.1:0-6424 GCA_040751925.1 Chloroflexota bacterium | reverse complement strand
TCATTTTGCCTGGGTTGGTAGACGTGCATACCCACCTGCGCGTGCCGGGGGGTGAGCATAAGGAGGATTTCGCCAGTGGCACGGCCGCCGCCCTGGCCGGTGGTTTCACCACGATTCTAGCCATGCCCAACACGACGCCACCCTTGAGCACGGCCGGGGTCATGGTCGAAACGCGGGCGAAGGCGCGGCCGGCGATTCGCTGCGACGTGGGTTTGTTTACCGGAGCCAGCCCGGCCGACATCGGCCAACTGACTTCCCTGGCTCCTTATGCTGTAGCTCTCAAAATTTACCTGAACGACACCTACGGCCCGTTGCGCGTCGAAGACCTGCCTACCCTACGCGCCTGCTTTGAGCAGTGGCCGCGGGAGAAGCTGATCGCCATGCACGCCGAGGGACAAAGTGTGGCGGTGGGAATTGGATTGGCGGCCGTTTACCAACGGCCGCTGCACATTTGCCACGTGAGCCGCCAGGAGGAGATTGAGCTAATTGCCAGGGCCAAGGATAGCGGACTGCCCATTACCTGTGAGGTCACGCCGCACCACCTCTATCTCACCCAGGCCGACGCCGAGAGGTTGGGGCCATTGGGGGACGTGCGGCCGCGCCTGGCTTGTCCCCAGGATCGCGACGCCTTGTGGGAACATCTGGGGAGTACGGTGGATTGCGTGGCAACGGATCACGCGCCTCACTCACTACACGAAAAATGGTCGGCCGCCTCCCCACCTGGTTTACCTGGTTTAGAGACCGCCCTACCCTTGATGTTGACGGCCGTCCACGACGGCCGCCTGACTATGACCCGCCTGATTGAACTGATGTCCACCCATCCGCGTCGCATCTTTGGCCTGCCTGAGCAGCCCGATACCTGGGTTGAGGTAGGCGTGGATAGTTCTTATCCGATTAACTCCGAGCATCACTACACGAAATGCGGTTGGACGCCATTCGAGGGGATGACTGTATACGGCCGCGTCCAGCGCGTCATCCTGCGGGGTGTGACGGCCTTTGAGGACGGCCGGGTGCTGGCTGCGCCAGGGAGCGGCCGTCTGCTACCGGAATGGAGCGCGGATGATGCGGATCAGCGCGGATGAACGCAGATGAGAATTTCTTTAAGGAGATAGAACCTATGTCAACCTTGAAACTGGAACCCCTTTTTCATTACGATACACTGACCAGTAGCCCCCTGAACGGCACTCGGTCCAAAATCCAAAATCCAAAATCCAAAATCCAGAATGGCTTGACGGGTCAGGATATTCTTTCGGTAGCCCAGTTCGACCGGGAGAAGTTGGAGTATATTTTCGGCCGCGCCCGCGAGATGCGCGAGATGACGGAACGAGTGGGAGCGACGGATTTGCTCAAAGGAGCCATCCTGACCTGCCTCTTTTACGAACCGAGTACGCGCACCAGTTCTTCCTTTATCGCAGCCATGGAGCGACTGGGCGGCAGCGTCATCCCCATCACCCAGGGTGTGCAATTCAGCTCGGTCAGCAAGGGGGAGACCCTGGCCGACACGGTGCGGACGTTGGAGCAGTATTCGGACGTGATTGTGCTGCGCCACCCGGAACTGGGGTCGGCCGAGGTAGCCGCCGAATACGCCTCGATTCCGGTCATCAACGCCGGCGATGGGCCTGGGGAGCATCCGACCCAAGCCCTCCTCGACCTCTTTACCATCCAGGAAGAACTCGGTACGATTGATGGCTTGAAAGTGGCGATGGTGGGGGATTTGCGCTACGGCCGCACGGTTCACTCCCTGACCAAACTGCTCCTGCAATACGACGTAAGCCTGCGCTTCGTGTCGCCGGAAATCCTGCGCCTGCCGCTAACGATGATGAATGAGGTCATTGACGCGGGTAAGAAGGTGCGGGAGACGCACAACGTGGCCGAAGTGATCGAGAACGCCGACGTATTGTACGTGACGCGGGTGCAGAAGGAGCGGTTCACCGACCTGGCTCAATATGAGGAGGTGAAGGGCTACTACGAGATTACGCCGCAGCTGTTGGAGCGGGCCAAAGAGAAGATGATCGTCATGCACCCCCTCCCCCGCGTGGGCGAAATCCATTACGCGGTGGACCATGACCCCCGCGCGGCCTACTTCCGCCAGGTGAAGAATGGGATGTATATTCGGATGGCCTTGCTGGCGGCCGTGTTGGGAAAGGCGTGAATTCGTAGTTGGCTTAACTTGACGAAATAGAATATATGTTCCATAATAAAGGTGATTCTTTAAGCTGGTACCTCCGAGATCTCGGAAAGGAGTGAACAATGAGCGGTGTAAGAGTTCTGGTAGGCACGCGGAAAGGCGCGTTCATCCTGACGTCGGATGGCAAGCGCGAGAAATGGGAGGTTAGTGGCCCCCACTTTGGCGGATGGGAAATCTACCATCTGAAAGGTTCGCCCGTTGAGCCAAACCGGCTGTATGCCTCGCAGTCGAGTAGCTGGTTCGGACAGGTGATCCATCGCTCCGACGATGGCGGCCGGACGTGGACGACCGTGGGTAACGAATTTGTGTATGATGGCGTCCCCGGCACGCACCAGTGGTATGACGGCACACCCCATCCATGGGAGTTCAAGCGCGTCTGGCATCTGGAGCCATCCTTGACCGATCCAGACACCGTTTACGCCGGTGTGGAAGACGCCGCCTTGTTTCGCTCGGCCGACGGCGGGCAGACGTGGCAAGAATTGGCTGGGCTGCGCGGCCACGGTTCAGGGGTAAACTGGGCGCCGGGGGCCGGCGGGATGTGTCTGCATACGATTCTCCTGGATCCGAGCAACCCCGGCCGTATCTTCATCGCCATCTCGGCCGCCGGGGCCTTCCGCTCCGACGACAGCGGCCAGTCGTGGCGGCCCATCAATCGCGGTCTGAAGTCGGATTACATCCCTGACCCGGAGGCCGAGGTCGGCCATTGCGTTCACCGCATCGCCATGCACCGCTCGCGCCCAGACGTGCTGTTCATGCAGAAGCACTGGGACGTGCTGCGGAGCGACAACGCCGGTGAGTTGTGGCGCGAAATCAGCGGCAACCTGCCGACCGACTTCGGCTTCGTGATTGACGTACACGCCCACGAGCCAGACACGATCTATGTCGTGCCGATCAAGAGTGATTCGGAGCATTATCCGCCCGAGGGCAAGCTGCGCGTCTACCGCAGCCGCACGGGCGGCCACGAGTGGGAGGCTCTCACCAACGGCCTGCCGCAACGCGACTGCTACGTGAACGTGTTACGCGACGCAATGGCCGTTGACGCGCTCGATCCGTGCGGCGTCTATTTTGGCACCACGGGTGGGCAGGTCTACGCCTCGGCCGACGCTGGCGACCACTGGGACCCTATCGTCCGCGACCTGCCGGCCGTGCTGTCGGTCGAGGTTCAGACGTTACCATGATCCGCGTGATCCTCCCCCACCACCTGCGCGGGTTGGCCCAGGTCGGCGCAGAGGTGAAACTGGAAGTCGAGGGGCCAGTCACGCAACGCTCGATTCTCGACGCGCTGGAGGCTCGCTATCCCATGCTGCGCGGCACCATTCGCGACCACGTGACACAGCAGCGGCGGCCGTTCCTACGCTTTTTTGCCTGCCAGGAAGACTTGTCCCATGAGTCGGCCGACGCCCCTCTGCCGAAGGCGGTGGTGTCGGGGGTGGAGCCTTTTCGGATCATCGGGGCCATTGCCGGGGGGTAGTCGGGTCGGCAGCCGTGTTGAGGAGGACCTGAGAAACGAGGTCTGATAATAGCTGTGCAGAGGCTCAAGACATGAAACGAGATATGGACTTAATCCGAGAGGTGCTATTCGAAATCGAAAAAGCACCTTATGACGGTTCATGTGGTGAATTTCGACTTCGAAGAATATGCACCGGAGCAGATCGCCTATCATACTAGCTTGCTGATTCAGGCAGGTCTAGTTAGATTCGACGATATGTCTTCACTCGCCGGTGAGGACTACAGACTACAAAATCACCGGGCTTACCTGGAATGGTCATGAGTTTTTGGAGGCTGCGCGCAACGATCAGTTTTGGAACCGGGCCAAGCGGGTCCTACGAGAAAAAGGTTCGGGTATGGTCTTCTCTTTACTAAACGAATTGTTGTTGCACTTTGGGAAAGAGGCTATTTCAGGCATAAACGTACCCTAGCGTTTTCCGGCGGCTGTAATTCAACTACCAAGTTTGCTGTAATTCAACTACCAAGTTTCTAGTTCAAACTCTTCTTCTGGGATTCCTGCCTCTTCCAAAAGGGTTTGGCAAACCCTTCTGACCGTGGCGGCCGAAAGATTGAGATACAACCACCAGCCATTGTTGAGTTGCCGGCAAGTTCCTTGAAAACGGTCACGACTAAAGTAGGCGGGCATCTTGTCGGCGACTGTGGCAAAATCATTGCTGATCGCTGCTACCTGTTCGGCCGTAAAGTATGCTACATCTCGCCAAGATTTAACTGAGAATGTGTCACCCAAAATAACTAGAGACTTGGGTTTATCGCCCTGTGTTGGTATGTCAGCAAAAGTCGGCCAGATTTCAAGTATTTTGCCCACGAGAAACTGGGCCCGTTCTTTTATCATCTTAGCGGTCCAGACTACCGGACCATCGTTGAAGTAGACCCGATTTAGAAGCAAGGCATGAGAACCCAGCCTTGCCTTCTTTACCGCAAACACCGCGTTTGATAGAGCCGAGTTCCATCCTTGAGTTACCAGAGTCAGATTACCCAAAGTGTCCAATAATTCATAATCCTGTGCCCAGGTCTCACCCAAATCCTTCTTCCATTCCTCACTGAGTGATTGGGGCATGATGTGTTCTATTGTTGGGTCATTATCTAACTGAGTGTACCCCCCTGTTCCGGCCGATAGGTGGCGATTTACGGTATTCAGGATTAGGGCTAACTTCTGCCGACTTTGACTGCTGCGGTCGTAGAGTCTTTCTGTCTCGGCCGCCTGACGGAGGCGAGTATCGCTTGGAAAGTTCTTTAGGGCCAGCGCCTTGCGTAGCGACTCGCCAAAGCGGGTTGCCTCAATCTCCCGTGGCAGGGTAGGAAACATTTTGTTCAGGTAGTTCGTGGATTCTTTGGCAAGGTAACGACGCACCATGTAGACCTCTAAGGCTTTTAGCCCTTCGACGAAATCTTCCAAACTTATCTGCTTCTTCTCCAACGCATCGTAAACGTAAAGCAAGAACGGGTAGGCGGTGGCTATCTCTAGGGTGTTGAGCCGGCGAAGAAGCTGCTGGGCTTCAGTATTCGGCTCTCCTTGCGGACGCAGTAAACGGTCATAGTACCCAGCAAACCGCTTTAACGTAGTGAGTTCCTGGATAAAGCCTTCGGTCGTCATAGCCTTGCCTCGATCCCGAAAGCGGGAATAGACGTGTTCCTCATTACACAAAGTTCCGGATAGATACGCCAGGTAGTGACGCAAGAACGCCGTCAGTTCTCCAAGTCTTGACCGGCCTACCGTTCGTCTTTCCTGCAAAATCGCTTCAATGGGGGACCAGTAAGTTTCAAACACCCTGGCTTGGTCGCCTTCCGGTAACTTCATGGCGATGTAATTACGCACCAAGTCCGCCTGACTCAGTGATCTGGCCTTATGATTCAGGCTTTCGAAAATCTCGTAAGGTCGCTCCTTCTGGTCAAGGTCAACGAACACCACTTGCAAACAGTTGGTTAGCACTACAAACAGCTGGTCAGGTTCAAACTTCCCCTGGTTATGGCGTGTTTCTAACTCCTTTGAGAAGTAGTTGAAAGCCAGGGGGATCTTAGAATCCACACCAGGGGGAATTGGCTGATTCTCGATGATTGCTAGATAACAGAGGCGATCACCATACTTGGTAGTAGGCATCAGTTTGAAGTACAAGTCACCGCCTTCCTCATCATTTACTAGCAATCTTCGAATCTTTCTGCTTAACGCAGGGTGGCTTTCTTGTATGAGGCGACCTAGAGCGCAGAGGATGAGCGAAATAGTTGTTAGCCGTTGTTGCCCATCCACGAGCCGAAATACCGGCACAGTGCCATTACGAGTACCGTCGTTAATTACAACAAGTGTGCCTAAGAAATGCTCCGGCGGCTCCTTATCGTCAAAAACCTCGTAGGTACCAAACACATCGTTCAGAAGAGTCTGCCAGTTCTCCTTTTCCCAGGCATACTCACGTTGAAAGTGCGGTAATATGTAATGAACGTCTCCCCCTGTGCTAAATACTTTCCCAATCCTTAAGCTGTCAGCCTTCATAAACCACTCCCTTTCGACGGCCCTTGTCTGGCGTTCTCGATAACAGGTAAGATTCAGACAGTTCCTCAAGTCGGCCTCGCTACTCCCCATAAATAGTAGGAGAGTGGCTTCTGACCCTAACTGTCCCTGGTGATAAGTTTACCAAATCTCTATTCGCTTGAGTAGGGGGTTGGCTCATCCGCAAGGCAGTTGTAACGTCCTCCGATCTCGGTTCCTTTTTTGCTTATAAAGACCAACGTATC
>JBFMFT010000318.1:0-6440 GCA_040751925.1 Chloroflexota bacterium | reverse complement strand
GTGGCTACTCGTCTCTCTGAGTGGCATCCTCTCCGCGTTGCCTCGCCCCTACTAATATCCGATAATCCTGCCAATCCGTGTCTCTTTCTACCGGCCGTGCCCCACGCCAGCGTGACACCGGAGGCAATCGGTCGGGTTCTCGTCAGCTTCGTGGCTGATCATCGCCACCAGGTCGCCGTGACAGTAGAGACAATTCTCATAAGCCACCTGGCGGTTCATGTCCGTAATGCGAATGGGTTCAGGAAAGTTGTCCAACGTAAAGGCCGCGCTGTGCCGGAGACCATTGAGGCCCTTGACGGCGTATTTGCGTAAAAAGGTATGCGGGGTGTGGCAATCGTTACAGGTCGCCACCGCCTTGTGGCTGCCGTGATTCCAGCCGTCGTAGACCTGGCGCATGACGTGGCAGTTGACGCAGGCGGCCGGATCATCCGAAAGGTACGAACCGCCCTCGGCGTAAGCAAAGGTGAAGCCGCCCAGCCCGACGAGGCCACCCACCAGCCCGGCCAATAGCAACCAAACCCAGGGGGACGTTACGGCCGCTCGTTTACTCGGATCATCCATCAGTCAAACTCCTTTCACGCTTCACTTTTGGCCTCATCCTCGGTCTCTTCTCTGATGTCTTCCTTGACCTCTTCGATTTCCTCCTTGATTTCCTCCATGACGTCAGCTTTCAACTCGAACCTGGAGGCCCCGCGCCGGCCGGCGAAGAAGTCCCAGCCAATCATCACCAAAGCCAATTGGGGCATCCCCCACCAGATCAGGACGAAGGTCAAGACATTCTTGACCACCCCCAACTGCTGCGTAACCTGGCTACGCACGCGCTGGATAGAATCGTCCAGCCGGTTTACGATGTCAACGTACTGGTCGAGCAAGGGGATGACCTCAGCCACGCGGCCGTTGATAGTGTCCAGGTCGGCCGTAATCCGCACAATGCTGTCGCCGATGAGTTGCAGATTGGCGCTGGTCACGGCTATATCATCCTCGACGGAGCGCAGGCGTTCGGGCAGCCCATCCAGGCTGTCACCCAGGCCGTTGATCGTTTCGTCAAAAGGCACGGCCGGGTCGTAGTCCACACCCAAGTCATATTGCAACTGGAACCCCAGGATATTCTCGTCAATGCGAAAATCGTTGAGGGCGGTCAGGGTGCTGTCAATCGCCCCGGCGACCTGGGCAATGTTGGGAATGGCTGTTTGCATGGCCTCCACACTGGCCGCCGCATCCTGCGTTACCACCTCACCCACCTGGTCTAAGAGCGGCCGTGTTTCGGTGATGGTTTTGGCAATGCTACTGGAAGCCACCCCCACCGTGTCCAGGCCATTGTTGACGTCGCCAATCGTCGTCTTCGCCAATTCCAGGCTGTCTACGGCCGTATTCAGGGTGTCCGAAGTTAAGCTCAGGGTATTGTCCAGCCCACCTCCAAATTGGTCAATGGCCTGGCGGCCGTAGATAATCCCGGCCACGCTGATAACCACTCCCACCAGGCCCAGGATAAACATGATGATACCAATGACGCGACGAAGCATGAGCGACCTCCTGATACGAAATACGCACTACGGGATACGCCCCACGTTTTACGTTTCACCGATTACCAGTACAATTTAGCCAAAGAATGGGAAAATCGTCAAGAAAATGACCCCAACCTTCATTCTAGCCTCTGGCTCGCCCCGGCGACGGGAGCTTATTCGCTTACTGGGTCTGCCTTTTGAGATCCGGCCGGTGGACGTGGACGAAAATAGCGCGGCCGACAGCGACCCCATCACTCACGTCCGGCAGATCGCCGAGTTGAAGGCCAGGGTGGTGGCAGACGTAGCGCAAGCCGCTGGCTTGCGCCTTTATCGAGATGGCGAGCGGCAAGTGGCCGGTGGCAGGGCCAAAATCCAAAATCCAAAATCCAAAATCCAAAATGCCGTCATTGTGGCGGCCGATACGGCCGTCGCTCTGGACGGCAAGACGTTTGGCAAGCCGGCCGATGCTGAGGAAGCCCGTCGGATGTTGCGTCAGTTGCGCGGCCGGGTCCACCAGGTCCACACCGGCCTTGCCGTCATCCACACGGCCAGCGGCCGGCTGCTGACCGACGTAGCCACTGTAGACGTACCCATGCGTAACTATTCGGACGTGGAAATCGAAGACTACGTGGCTACGGGCGACCCTATGGATAAGGCTGGGGCTTACGCCATTCAGCACGCCAGTTTCCGGCCGGTGGTCGGGCTGGCCGGCTGCTACGCCGGGGTGATGGGGCTGCCCCTTTGCCACCTGGCCCGCGCCCTTCGCCGCCTGGGAGTAACCGTGCCGGTAGACGTAGCGGCCGGTTGCATGGCCCACAATCAATATGATTGCCCGGTGTATGCCTCTATCCTGACGGCCTTGTAAAATTATTCAGGATGTGAATAACTCCTATTCACACTCTGAAACATATTACGAGCCTTGTACGCCGGCCGCTGGATTCGATGGGAATCCGGTGTGTCACACTTTTGGAAGTGCAACGCGCCTGATAGAATCCCGACTATGCCAGATACAGCCATTGGAATGGGCGCGCAGGATCGCGCCGAACGAGACAAGTTCGAGAATGAGGTCAGGCGGATTGTGGCCGCCGCTAACCAGAAGGGGGTAACATTGCGGCTGTTAGGCTCCCTGGCCTTCCAATTCCACTGCCCGCAATACGGCCGCCTGCAAGCCCTTATGGGCCGCGCTTACACCGACATTGACCTGGCCGGCTACGGCCGCCAGGCCAAGGAAGCCCGTGACGTGCTGCTCGACCTGGACTACATGGAAGACCGCGAAATCTTCGTCGTCACCGAGGGCCAGCGGGCCATTTTCCACCACCCCCACAACCAGTTGCACGTGGACGTGTTCTATAATCAGTTGGACTTTTGTCACGTGATCCGTTGGGATGGCCGCTTGGAGGTGGATTCCCCAACGATTCCTCTGGCTGAGTTGCTGCTGGAGAAGATGCAGATCGTCCAGCTTAACGAGAAAGACGTGATTGACACGATCATGCTGCTCCTGGAACACCCCCTGGGCGACGGCGACCAGGAAACCATTAACCTGCCCCGCATTGCCAACCTATGCGCGGCTGATTGGGGTCTCTGGCGAACGACGACAATGAACCTGGACAAAGTGAAACAACTGGCCCAGGGGTACTCTCAACTGGCGGCCGACCAGAAAGCCCACGTCACGAGCCAGGTGGATACAACTCTGGCGCGGCTGGCGGCCGAACCCAAGCCCCTGGCCTGGCGTCTGCGCCACCGCCTGGGCGACCGGCTGAAGTGGTATAAGGAAGTGGATGAGGTTTGATTCAGGCGTGTCGCCCCTCCGAGAGTGCGATGCGCCTGGCTGCAAAAATGAAGCTCTTCGGCCGGAAAACACCGGCAAAGGTTACACGCCTCTTTTTTGCCACTGACCTGCACGGCTCAGAGCGGGCCTTCCGCAAGTTCATCAACGCCGCCAAATTCTACCAGGCCGACGTGCTGGTGATGGGCGGAGACATCATCGGCAAGCTGGCCGTGCCGATCATTCGGGAGGGGAACGGCCGCTACCGGGCCACCTTGCAAGGCACAACCGAACGCATTGAGACGGAAGCTGAACTCCAACGCCTCCAGGAGCGGGTTGGCACCTTGGGCTTTTACAGCCAAATGATGGAACAGGATGAATACCTGGCGATCCAGGCTGACCCGGCGGCCGTCGAAGCCCTGTTCCACGACCTGGCCCGCCAACGCCTGGAAGCCTGGCTAGACCTGGCCGAAACGCGCCTGGTCGGTACGGGCGTCAAGTGCTACGTGACGGGCGGCAACGACGACTACGCCGACGTGCTAGAAGTTCTACAACGGCCGGGCGCGCAGAGCATCTTCGGCTGCGAAGGTCAGGTAGTCCACGTAGACGACAGCCATTCCATGATCAGCCTCGGCTTCAGCACACCCACCCCCTGGCGGACGCCCCGGGAGGTCTCCGACGAGCAGTTGGGGGTGATGATTGGAGAATTGGTCAGCCAGGTCAGCGATCTAAGCCGCTGTATCTTCAACTTCCACGACCCGCCGGTGGATTCAACCCTGGACACCTGCCCCATGCTGGACTGGCATACCGACCCGCCCAGCCAGATTGTGAAGGCTGGGCAGGTGGTGTTGTTTGGGGCGGGCAGCGCGGCCGTGCGCCGGGCCATTGAAAAAGGCCAGCCGATGTTGGGCCTGCACGGTCACATCCACGAATCACCAGGGATGATCCGGCTCGGCCGTACCGTTTGCGTCAACCCCGGCAGCGAGTACGGCGAAGGTATCCTGCGCGGCTGCCTGGTCTCCTTTGCCAATGGCCAGATCGAGAGTTTTCAGATGACGGCCGGGTAGCAGACAGTGAACAGTGGTTAGTGACCAGTGAACGCTGTCAAAGGAGGCTTGTATCGAAAAAATTTGGGTCCAACTGAATACTGACTACTTTGACAATGTTAGATTTCTTATGCCTATTGCCCTGTGATTTCAATCACAGGCTGAAACAGAGGAAACACGTTGAAACGTGTTGGAGGCCGCTTTCCTCAACCTGTTTCAACAAGTTTACCCGCTAGACACCCAATTCATTGGGTGGCGTCCAGAGGTAGCAAATTTAACATTGTCGTAACTGTCCAGCAAGAAACCAGGTTTTTCCCTGGCCGGGCGTGATTATTGACAACAAAAAACCTGGTTTCTTCAGAGAGCCTGAATAGTTACACATTGTCAAACTGCTGACTACTGAATACTGAACAACGGAGGGAAGGTACCATGGCAACAATCGCGGCGAAACCCGAGGTCTTTACCCGCCGGGCCTCTGGCCTGGTGCGGGTCATGTCCCCTTATTCGGCCTTCATCTACAATATCCTGACGATGGGGCTGATTTTCCCCTGGACCTATTTGTGGGCCCCTGGCGCGCTGCCAGGCGGCCGGCTATTCTGGGGTATCCTGCTGGCTACCCTGTTTGAACTGCCGATTGCCTTTACTTACGTCTGGCTCTCCACCGCGCTGCCGCGTTCCGGCGGCGACTACGTGTTTCAGAGCCGGGCCTTTGGTGGGGGTTGGGCTTTCACCCTGGTCATGTCCGGCTTTGTGATCTGGATTCTGCAATGGGTGGCCCTGTCCGGCTGGCTGCTTTCCTACCTGGGCTTCGCCCCCTTGTTCCTGGGCTTGGGAGCGACGTTGAGCAACGCCTCGCTGTCGGCCGTCGGCGTCTGGTTCACCACCGCCCCCGGCATTATCATCACCAGCCTGGTCAACGCCCTGGCCTCGATGTTGCTGCTCATCAGCGGCTTCAAGAACTACGTCAAGTTCCAGTACGTGATATGGTACGGCACGCTGCTGGCCTTCGCCGTCATGCTGGTCGTGCTGTTTACCACCACTCCCACCGCCTTCGTGGAGCGGCTGAACGCCTTTGCGGCGGCCTCCGGTGGTGGACAGAATTTCTACCAGACGGCCGTAGACGCCGCCCGCAGCGCGGGCATTGATCTGGCTCCGCCCTTTAGCTTCCTGGCGACGTTATTAGTCGCGCCCATCGCCTGGACTTCGCTGCAATGGGCCACCTATAGCGCGGAGCAAAACGGCGAGATTAAGGAAGCTCGCTCTTTTCGCCACCAGACCTTCGTCTTGGTGGGTTCGCTGGTCTTGACGGGTATTTTGCTGGCCGTCCTGGCTTTGGCCTTGGAGCGGGCGGCCGGCAGTGAGTTCCTCTACGTGGCCGGGGCCGGCTACTGGTCGGGGTTGGCGGAAGCGAAAATATCGGGCTTTTGGCTGTGGCCCAACATCCTCGCCGTGGCCCTCACGGCCAGCCCCCTCATCGTCCTCGTCATCGGTCTGGGTTACATCCTCAACTCGTTCCAGATCGTCAATAACTGCTACATTGGCGTCACCCGGATTATGGTAGCGATGTCGCTGGATCGCCTGCTGCCGGAATGGGTCAGCCGCGTCCACGAGAAGTTGCACACACCGGTCAATGCCCACCTGGTTTACTTCCTGGCCAGCATCCCAGTCATCTTCGGCTATAACCTGTTGGGCGACTGGGTGGCCTTGACTTTGGGTGTGACCTTCGCCTGCGGCTACGTCTTCGTCGCCACCAGCCTGGCCGGGGCCTTGCTGCCCTACCGGGCTAAGGAGGTATACGAGGCTTCCCCTGGCGCACGTTACAAGCTCGGTACCGTACCATGGGTGACGGTGCTGGGCGCGGCCGGTTTCATCCTGGGCGGGATCATGCTGCTGATGTTCCTGTTCTACGACGTGTTTGGCCTATCTAGTCCACTCGCCTACCGGGTGGTGTTTGGGATTCTGGCTCTGTCGGCCGTGTGGTACTTCCTCGCCAAACGGGCCCGCCAGGCCAGCGGCATCCGCGTCGAGTATGCCTTCAAGGAAATTCCACCAGAGTAATGGAGGAGACCCCCTCCCTAACCCTCCCCCTGCCAGGGGGAGGTAACGCCCCTCTCCCTCGGCGGG
>JBFMFT010000317.1:0-6456 GCA_040751925.1 Chloroflexota bacterium | reverse complement strand
AGGGCCTGTTTCTTTATGCACCGTGACCACCTGGGCCTGACCCCAGTACGGCCGTAAATCCACCTGATCCACCGCCAGCCCATCATCCGTGAAGTGCAGGGGCGCGTCCACGTGACTGCCCGTGTGCGCGCTCAAGGTCAACGTCGTCAGGTTGACCGAATCCCCCCGCCGCCGGTCCAGCATCTGGGCCAGCCTGAACGGTGTATCCCCCGGCCACACGGCTATTTCCGCGTTCAACGTTCGACTAATGTCAATGAGTGTCATGGTTGACCAATTGCGTAATGCGTAATCCGTAATGAACTTCTGAAACACCTTACGCCTTACGCATTACGAATTACAAATCACTCCATCTTCAACTCTGTCCGCGCCTGCCAAAGATAGGGAAAGAGCATCTTTTTGGTCGTCGTCTTGAGATAGTGGACGCCACTAGAGCCACCCGTGCCCGGCCGGAAGCCAATGATCCGCGAGACCACCCGCACGTGATGTTCGCGCCACAGGCCAAACCATTCGTCCAGGCTGACCAGGTCTTCGGTCAACAAATAGAGTCGCATCTGTTCGTGGGGGTCGTGATAGATGATGAGCAGGGCGTCAATGAGCTGCCGCCGGGCTACCTCATCTTGAGCCAGATGTTCCAACGAAACGTCCTCCGGTACGTTGAAGCCCATCTCCCTGAGCATCTGGTAGTAAGTGGCCCGCAAGTCGGGCTGGCTCAGTCGCCTCTCCAATTGCTGGTAGGCTTCCGGCCGGTCGGCAAACGGCCGCAAGTATCGCCGATCCTTTAGACCGGCCAGAAACTCCACTTCCCGAAATTGCAGCGATTGGAAGCCGCTGGCCGGCCGCAGCCGATCCCGAAATTGCAGAAAATCGGCGGCCGTCATCGTCTCCAGAATGTGGATTTGCTCGACCAACAGGCGGAAAATCGCCACCACCCGCCGCAGGAAGTGGTGGGCGCGCAGGACTTTGTGTTCCTGCATCAAGCCAATAGCCTTTTCCATTTCGTGCAAAACCAGCTTGAACCACAACTCGTAGGCCTGGTGGATGATGATAAATAGCATCTCGTCGTGGTGGGGCGGGTCGGATTGAAGCTGTTGGAGTGAAAGTAGTTCCGGCACCTTCAGGTAGTCGCCGTAGGTCAGGTCGGCCGGGGTATAGGAAACAGAATCCGTAAACGTGTCCTCCCAGGGGAGTCGTTCGTCAGGTGGGCTAACCAGATTCATAGCTTACAGTTACCTCCACCTGGGGATTATAGGCGATTCCGGCCGGTAATTCTAATTTTGAGGGGGTTAGCTGTACGGCGATTTTTCTAAGCCGCCTGGGCAAGATGCAATCTTGCCCTACATCAAACAGTTGCGGGCAAGCCATAAGGTCGCTACTATTGGCGGTATGTTCGAGCAAGACCGCGTCATCGTTCGTCTGCAACAACGGGTCGCCGCCGAGTCGGATATCCTGGTTTGCTTTTTGAGCGGGTCGTTCGGCCGTCGCACCCAGGACGCCTTCTCTGACCTGGACGTGGCTTTGGTCTTCGCCGACGAGAAACGACGGGCGGCGGCCTACAGCCGGCGGCGCGAATTTGCCCAATCGGTGCTGCCCTATGTGCCGGCTCGCGCCTTCGACGCCGACCACGTGCGGCCGTATTTCTACGTCACCCTCTACAGCAACGGGGCCAAAGTGGATTACCGCTATGAGACGAAAGAGACCTTACAACCCAATCCCTGGGATAAGGAAATTCGTCTCCTGAAGGACAGCGAGGGTTGGGGCGCGTCCTTCCAAGTGGCAGCCGCCACCACGCGTCTACCACAGCCCACGATCACGGCCGCCGAGTTGACCACGCTGGACAACCGCTTTTGGGTGATGCTGTGGGACGTATACCGGCTGCTGCTGCGCGGCGATTACGACAAGCCTTATCCAATCTATTTGCAGCTACTCCACTTCACCATACCATCCTTGCTGGCGGTTTTGCCGTCAGAGGAGCCGGCCCACCAGAGCCTCCTGGACATCACCTACGGCCGCGACACACGGGCCACCATCGAACACCTGCGCCGGTTGCTGACGGTCTACTTGAGCGCACGGGCGGCCGTCGTTCAGCGCTATAACCTACTCTTCACCCCTGACCGGGCCTTTGAGATAGCCATCCAAAACCTGCTGCGAAAATAGGGATGGACAAAACCTGACAGGTTTTCGGAAACCTGTCAGGTTTGGGGCCTTTGCGTGAGAAGCAAATCGAGGACGGCCGCCTGCACGTCGCCCTGGCTCACGTCGAACCAATGAACGGCCGGATCGTCCAGGCGAAACCAGGTGTATTGCTGGCGGGCAAAGCGGTGGGTCTCGAACTTGATCCGCTCGACCGCCTCCGCCAGCGTCCATTCGCCGTCCAGGTAAGCCCACAACTGGCGATAGCCCAGGCCGCTCATGGCCGGCAGGTGGCGAGTATAGCCAGCTTCACCTAGCCGTTGTAACTCGGCCAGAAGACCGCCGGCCATCATTTGCTCCACCCGCTCGTCAATGCGTCGGTATAACTCGGCCCGGCCGCAGGTGAGGCCAATCGTTGTTACCTGATAAGGGGGGGGCGATTGGCGTTGCAGAGATGAGATCGGCCGCCCACTGACCAGTATCACCTCCAAAGCCCGAATCACCCGGCGGACGTTGCGCGGATCAATCCGGCCGGCGGCCAGGGGGTCAAGTTGGTGTAGCCAGCGAGCCACTTCCGGGCCACCCAACGCCGCCAGAGCCGTTCGCAAGGTGGGCTGCGGCGGCACGGCCGGGATACCCCACCCCTCCACGACAGCCTGCACGTATTGGCCGGTGCCACCGACCAGGATGGGCAGCCGGCCGCGCCCGTGAATGGCCTCGATGGCCGCGTAAGCCAATCGTTGGTATTCCCCCAGGCTGAGGGTCTCGTCCGGCCGGCACAGGTCAATCAAGTGGTGGGGGATCTGCTGGCGTTCGGCGGCCGTGGGCTTGGCCGTGCCTACGTCCATCCCCTGATACAAGAGGCGCGAATCGGCCGAGACAATCTCGCCGTCTAGTTTCTCCGCCAGCCACAGGGCCAGGGCCGTTTTGCCGACGGCCGTCGGCCCGACAATGACCAGGAGGGGCAGGGGGCAAGTGGCAAGTGGCAGGTAGCAGGTGGCAAGTGCTTCAACCTTCAACTTTCAACCTTCAACTTTCAACTTTCAACCCCACCAATCCGTCACCGCATTGGGGATGTGTTCGCAGCGCAACAGGCGGCCGTGACCATCCAACTCCACCGCCACCACGTCAATTCGCCACTCCACGTCTTCTAACTCGTGGGCCAGCAAATAAGCCTGGGCCAGTTCCAGCAATTGGTGACCTTTGCGCCAGGTGACGCCTTCTTCCGGTGTGCCGGTGGCCCGGCCGCGCCGCGTCTTCACCTCCACGAAGACCCACACCTGGCCGGCCTGGGCCACCAGGTCAATTTCACCCTGGCGGTTGCGCCAGTTGCGAGCCACCACCTGATAACCTTTGTCTTCCAGATAGCGGGCGGCCAAGCCCTCTCCCCATTTGCCCAGACCCTTGCGGTCGTCCGTCATAGTCTTTGCTCAAACCTGACAGGTTTTGGGAAACCTGTTAGGTTTGTATAAGGGGTGATCTACTCCGGCCGCAGCAAGCCGGCCAACTGCTCGACGAATTGCTGGCGGCGTTCGCGGGCTCGTTGCCAGCGGCCGTGTTCGTGGTCGCGCAGCAAATCCGGCCGGGTTTCCCGCAGCCGCTCGTACAAGTTCACGGTGCGGCTTACGGTGTCGCGGATGTCAAAGCGTTGGCTGGCCTGGCGCGCCCCGGCCGCCAGCCGTTGGCGGAGGGGTGTGTTGGTAGCTAACGAAACCATCGCCGCCGCCAACCCGCCCTCAGCAAAGTTGGTCAGCCAACCAGACTTGCCCGATTCCACGGTGTCTACGATGCCCGGCGAAGAGACGGCCGCCACTGGTAGGCCGGCGGCCATCGCTTCAATGACTGTCAGGGGATGCACCTCGGTGACGGAGGCGGTGACAAAGAGGTCGGCCGCCGCCAGGTAATTGGGCACCTGGTCATAGGCGACTGGTCCGGTGAAATGAACGCGATCAGCAACCCCGGCCGCATAGACCTGGGAACGCAAATCGTCATGGAGGGGGCCCTTGCCCACCAGCATCAGGCGCAGACGGGGAACCAAGTCGTGGGCAATCACGAACTGTTCCACGAGGGTTGTCAGGTTCTTTTCGCTTGCTAGGCGGCCGACGTAAACCAATAGAATGTCCTGGTCGGGAATGTTAAAATCTCGCTTGCGGAGGGGCCGGGATGGGTGCAAAAAGGGTTGCAACTCGACGCCATTCTCGATGACTTCAATCGGCCGCCGCACGCCAAAGTCCAGCATGACCTGGCGCACGCTCTCCGAAGGGGTAATTACCACGTCGCAATAGTCGGTGAAGTCCGGCCAGATTTGGCGCATCAGAGCATCGGCGGCCGGCTGGGGCAAGGGGATGTACGCGCCGGTGTACAAGTCGTAACGGGTGTGATTGGTGTAGACGATGGGGCAGCGGCCGTAGCGGTGGGCCATCTCTACGCTCATAAAGAGGTGGTGGCAATGAATGATCTCCATCTCTTGCAGTCGTTCTCTGGCCTGACGGCTGTAGTGGGTGCTGAAGTAGTAGCCCGTGTCGCCCAGGGGGATAGCTGGTGAACGAATGACGCCGGGTTCGTCGCCGGCCGGGTCTGGCTCGCCCAGGGTGAAGACCGTTACGTCGTGAGCGGCGGCCGTCAACTGTTCTTTATACAGAGACACCATCCGCGTCACTCCGTTGATGACCGGCTTATAACAGGCGGAGACCATGCCGATACGCATAGGGGAGTGATGAGTGAAAAGTGAAACGTGAAATGTGAAGAGTGAAACGTGAAAAGATGCCTTCACGCACCACGTTTCACGTTTCACGCCTGGCCTTTATCGTAGATACCTTGTTTTCTAAAGCCGCCATCAGCCCATCAAACGATTTGGCAAAGGCCACCACGCCTTCCTTTTGGAGTTGTTCGGTTACGTCAGACAGGCGAATACCTAGCTCTTCCAGGTTTTCGACGAGCAATTGGGCCTGGTCGAGGTCTTTTTCCAGGGTGAGGGCCAGCCGGCCGTGATCGCGGAAGGCGTCAATGGTCTGGGGTGGCATGGTGTTGACGGTTTCTGGCCCGATTAGCTCATCCACGTAGAGTGTGTCGGGATAGCGCGGGTTCTTGGTGCTGGTGGAAGCCCACAGGAGACGCTGTACGGGCGCGCCGGCCGCCCGCAGCCGGTCGAAGGCCGGGCCATGAAAGATCTGCTTGAAGCGCTGGTAGACCAGGCGGGAATTGGCGACGGCCGCCTGGCCCATCAGGGCTTCGGCGGCCGGGTCGTTGAGCGCGGCCAGTCGTTTGTCTACGGCCGAGTCTACCCGGCTGACGAAGAAGGAAGCCACCGAGGCGACACGGGTTGGGTCGCCGCCGTTGTCCAGCCATTGAGTCAGGCCATCCAGGTAAGCCTGGGCCACCGCTTCGTAGTGGGCCATACTGAACATGAGCGTTATATTGACGTTGATGCCCTCGCCCAGAAGTTGGCGGATGGCCGGAATTCCTGTTGGGGTGGCCGGCACTTTGATCATGACGTTGGGGCGGCCGACGGCGGCGTATAACCGGCGCGCTTCGGCAATGGTGGCTTGGGTGTCACCGGCCAGGTGGGGCGAGACCTCCAGGCTCACGTAGCCGTCGCCTCGGCCGGATTCACGGTAAAGGTCGGCAAAGAGATCGCAAGCCGCCTGGATGTCGGCCAGGGCCAGGGCTTCGTAAATGGTGGGGGTGTCAGCCCCGGCCGCGACCAGGTCACCTATCTGTTCATCGTAATCGTCGCTCTCGCCAATGGCCTTCTCAAAGATCGAGGGGTTCGAGGTCATGCCCCGCAAGCCATCTTGCTCGATCAGGTGAAGCAGTGTGCCATCCTGCAAAAACCGCCGCCGGATATTGTCATACCAGAAACTTTGCCCGTATGCCTTTAATTCAACGAGTCGGTTCATTTTGCTATCCTCTTACCGTTTTCTGCTTTCAACTCTATAATAAGAGTGTAGCCTCAAGCTACGTCTCCGGCAAGGGCTAAACGCTCTCTGCACCCTCCGCGTCTCGGCGGTGGGTCATAGCGAGGTAAAAGATGCGAATTGTCATTGGCGCAGATCACGCGGGACTGGCTCTAAAGGAGCAAATACGAGCCGACCTGGCGGCGGCCGGACACACGGTGGTTGACGTTGGCGCATACCAATATGACAAGGACGACGATTACCCGGACTTTGCGGCGGCCGTCGGCCGGGCAGTGGCCGCCGTTCAGGGCGAGCGGGGTATCCTGGTCTGCGGCAGTGGGGTGGGGGCCAGCATCGCCGCCAACAAAATCAAGGGCGTGCGGGCCTGTCTGTGCCACGACATCTATTCGGCCGCCCAGGGCGTTGAACA
>JBFMFT010000316.1:0-6458 GCA_040751925.1 Chloroflexota bacterium | reverse complement strand
CAATCCGTAGAGACGTTCCGCTGGAACGGCTCTACGTCCAGTCCTGAAGCCACCACTCGGCGTGGGGCATGTTGGTTGCACGCACGGCCGCTTGCAATTCCGCCAAATCGTAGGGGACACGCCGAAAGTCAACACTCAGCCGGCCGTCCTGCCAGGTAACGACGGCGTACTCAGCCCAAGTTGGGTTGCGCGGCCGGCCGCCGCCTGGCTGCACCTCGAACGGCAGTCCCACACTGCCGGGGTTGATCAACGTGGCCGTCTCAAAGCGGCGGAGCATCGGGCGATGGGTATGACCGCCGGCCATGACCGTGGCCCGCCGGCCGCCCACCATCCGCCCTATCTCCTCGTCCGGCGTCGTGACCCGCATCACGTCGTGGTAGGAGTGGGGCGAGCCATGATAGCCGAGCAGCGTGGCGTCGCCGCCGAGCGCTATTTCTATCGTTGGCTGGAAAGTACGAAGAGTGTCCAGGTCGGCCGCCGTCAACTGAGCGGCGCACCACTCTTCCACTTCCTTGACCCGCACCGAATCCTCGTCGCGGGTTTCGTGCGGCCAGGGGTTGAGGACCCAGGCGTCGGTGTTGCCCATGACGACCGGGCAGTTCAGGTCGCGCAGGCGGCCGACGACCTGACGCGGTTGGGGGCCGAGTACGGCCACGTCGCCCAGGCACACCACCTGGTCAATCGGCTCACAAGCCAGTTCGGACAGAACAGCTTCAAGAGCCACCAGATTCCCGTGAATGTCAGACAGGATAGCTACGCGCATAATGACTTGCCGGGATGAGGGGATAGTAACCATTCTTGGAGATTAAACGATCTTGCGCCACTATACCGCCAGATTGTTTGTTGTCAAGCACCCGGCCGTCTGCTATAATCTATTCTGTGTCGCCACCCTAGCTCAATGGCAGAGCATTCGCTTCGTAAGCGAGAGGTTAAGGGTTCAACTCCCTTGGGTGGCTTTACTGGAAACCCTGGCCGGCCGCCAGGGTCTTTTTTTATATGACCACGAAACGGCCCATTGTCTTCGGCGTCGCCGGTGGCACCGCTTCCGGTAAAACAACGGTCGCCAATGCCATTCTGGAGGCAGTGGGAGCTTCCCAGGTAGCTTACCTGCCCCACGATGCTTATTACCGAGACCAGCCTCCCCATTCCTTTGCGGAGCGATCCCGCCCTAACTACGATCATCCTGAGTCATTGGAAACAGAGCTGCTCATCCAGCATATCGAGCAGCTTCTCGAGGGCCAGGCGATTCGGGTGCCGGTCTACGATTTCACGCTGGATCGGCGCACGGCCGAGACGATCCTCGTGCAGCCGGCCCCCATCATCCTGGTTGAAGGCATTCTCATCTTCACCGATCCCCGGCTGCGCCAGTTGATGGACGTCAAAATCTTCGTGGATACCGACGCTGACGTGCGCTTTATTCGCCGGTTGCGGCGGGACATCGAGGAGCGCGGCCGTTCCCTGGACTCGGTCATCAGCCAATACCTGGACACTGTGCGGCCGATGCACCTGGAGTTCGTGGAACCGAGCAAACGGTACGCTGACGTGATCATTCCCGAAGGCGGCTTGAACAAAGTGGCTATGGAGTTCGTCGTCTCACGGCTGTTACAATTACTGGCATGATCCACCCTACCGTTCGCATCCACCCTACGGCCGAGGTCTCCCCAGAGGCCACCATCGGCGAAGACACATCTATCTGGCATCAGGCTCAAGTGCGCGAGGGAGCGCATATTGGCCGGAACTGTATCCTGGGCAAAGGGGTTTACGTTGACTTTGATGTTGTCCTGGGCGACAATTGCAAGGTGCAGAATGGCGTCTACGTCTACCATCCGGCCATTATCGAAGATGGCGTCTTTTTGGGGCCGGGGGTGATGGTCACCAACGATAAACACCCCCGCGCCGTCAACCCGGACGTGAGCCTGAAAACGGCCGACGACTGGCAAGCGACGGCCGCCTGGATTGGTCAAGGAGCGGCCGTTGGCGCAGGCGCAATCCTGCTACCGGGCGTGCGAATTGGACGCTGGGCGATGGTTGGGGCCGGCTCGGTGGTCACGAAAGACGCGCCGGATCACGGGTTAGTCGTGGGCAATCCGGCCCGGCTGGTGGGCTACGTTTGCCGATGCGGAACGAAGCTCACTGAGCAAACAGATAGCGGCCGTCACCTCTGCCCCAACTGTGGTGAAAGCTACGAAGGATTAGGCCTGTGATTCCTATCTCAAAACCGTATATTGGTGAAGAAGAAAAACAGGCGGTGTTGGACGTGTTAGAGTCGGGCTTCTTAGTCCAGGGGCCGCGCACGGCCGAATTTGAGCAGCGCTTCGCCGACTTATGCGGCGCGCGCCAGGCCATTGCCACCGCCAATGGCACCACGGCCCTCCACCTGGCTCTGCTGGCCCACGGCATTGGCCCCGGCGACGAGGTGATCACAACTCCTTTTACCTTTATCGCCTCGGTCAACAGCATCCTCTTTACCGGCGCGCGGCCGGTCTTCGCCGACGTTCAACTGGACACCTTCAACGTGGACCCCGAACAGGTGGAACGGGCCATCACCCCGCGCACACGAGCCGTCATGCCCGTTCACCTCTACGGTTATATGTGTGATATGGACGCGCTGCAAACCATCGCCGACCAGCATGGCCTGGTTATCATCGAAGACGCCTGCCAGGCCGTCGGCGCAACCTACCAGGGCCGGCCGGCCGGTAGCTTTGGCGCAGGCGTCTTTAGCTTGTACGCCACCAAAAACCTGATGACGGCCGAAGGGGGCATGATCACCACCAACGATGACGAGATCGCTGAACGCTGCCGCCTCTTGCGAAATCACGGCATGAAGAAGCGTTACCACCACGAAATGCTGGGGTTCAATTTTCGGATGACGGACATTCAGGCTGCTTTAGGGCTGGCCCAATTGAACCGCCTGGCCTGGATTACCAACAGTCGCCAGAGCAACGCCGCCTATCTGAACAACCACATTCACTCCGTCTTGACTCCACAAGTCAAATTGGGTTATGGACACGTCTGGCACCAGTACACAATTCGTGTGGATGGCGGCCGTGACCGCGAAGCGGCCGTCCGCCACTTGAACGATGCTGGCGTTGGCACAGGCATTTTCTACCCCATTCCGGCCCACCACCAACCCCACGTGCGGGCCGTCGTGGGCGACGTTTCCATGCCTGTTTCCGAGCGACTGGCGCGAGAGGTCATCTCCTTGCCCGTGCATCCCCTCTTGACCCTGGAGGATTTGGACAAGATCGTAGAGGCAGTCAATCAACTATAACGTGCAACTATAACGTGAAACGTAAAGCGTGAAACGTGATAAGAGGTATTCACGTTTGACGTCTCACGTTTCACTCATCACGCATTACACGTGAATCTGAAAGTAGCCATCATTGGCGTCGGCTCGATGGGCCGCAACCACGCCAGGGTCTACGCCGATATGCCCGACGTTGAACTGGTCGGCATAGCCGACGTGGATAGCGCGGCGACGGCTGAGGTAGCCCGTCGCTACGGTAGCCGCGTCTATCGTGATTACCGAGAACTGTTGGACGTGGAGCGGCCGGACGCTGTCACCCTCGCCGTCCCCACCGTAGACCACCTGGAGATCGCCCTGGCGGTGATTGAACGAGGTATTCCCCTCCTCATTGAAAAACCCATCGCCGCCAACGTGGAAGACGGCTTGCGAATCATCGCGGCCGCCGAACAGGCCGGCGTTCCCCTGATGATCGGCCACGTGGAACGCTTCAACCCGGCCGTCATCGCCCTCAAGGAACACCTGGCCGCCGGCGAACTCGGCCGGGTCTTCCAGATTGATGCCCACCGGCAGGGACCTTTTCCGGCGCGGGTCAGGGACGTGGGGGTAGTGATTGACCTGGCGGTACATGACCTGGACGTAATGCGCTACGTGACTGGCTCAGACGTGGCGCGGGTTTACGCCGAGACCGAGCGGCGCATACACAGTAGCCACGAGGATTTGCTCTCCGGCCTGGTACGGTTGGCGGATGGCACAGTCGGCACACTGACGATAAACTGGCTAACGCCGACGAAGATACGCGAGTTATACGTGACGGGCGAGCAGGGGATGTTCCGCGTGGATTATTTAACCCAAGACCTCTATTTCTTCGAGAACGCCACCGCCCCTACCGGCGACTGGCAATTCCGCTTCCTGCGCGGGGTGAGCGAGGGGCGCATGATCCGCCACGTGGTTAGCAAGCGCGAACCGCTTCGTCTGGAGCAAGAGGCGTTTCTGGCGGCCGTGCGCGACCAGACGGCCGTTCCCATTCCCGGTCAGGACGGCCTGCGGGCCTTAGAGTTAGCTCAAGCCATTGTCACGTCTGGGCTGGAGCATCGAGTGATCGTGATGCGTGATGCGTAATGTCCTTAACTAACCTCCAGCACTTGATTGAAACCAAACAAGCCGTCATCGGCGTCATCGGCCTGGGCTACGTGGGGTTGCCGGTGGCCGGCCGTCTGGCCCAGGTTGGCTTCCGCGTGATTGGCGTGGACGTGAAGGCCGAGCGGGTGGCCCTGATTAACGCCGGCCGCAACCCGATTGACGGCGATGAACCAGGGTTGGCTGAACTGCTGGCCGCCGTGACAGCTACCCTCACCCCTGCCCCTCTCCCTGGGAGGGAGAGGGGAGGTAGCCAGCCTGACCGGGCCGGACTTTCGTTTTACACCACGACAGAGTATCAGGAGTTGGCCCAGGCCGACGTGGTGCTGATTGACGTAGAAACGCCGGTAGACGCCGATCACACGCCGCGCTACGAGGCCCTGAAGAACGCCTGCCGCAGCCTGGGGGCGGTGATGAAAAAGGGAACATTGGTCATTGTGGAATCCACGGTAGCTCCTGGCACGACGGGGCAGGTGATCAGGCCCTTGTTAGAAGAAGCCTCTGGCTGGCAGGCCGACCGAGATTTCTTTCTAGGGGCTTGCCCAGAACGGGTCATGCCGGGTAAGCTGCTTCTCAATTTGCGAACGATGAGCCGGGTCTGTGGCGGCGGTACACCAGAAACAGCGGCGGCTATGGTCGCCTTCTACCGCCATCTGGTCGAGGCTGACCTCGACGTAGCCGACATCGTGACGGCCGAAGTGGTCAAGACGGCCGAAAACGCTTACCGCGACGTGCAGATCGCCTTTGCCAACGAAGTCGCCTTGATCTGCGAGGCGGTGGGGGCGGACGTGTGGCAGGTGCGCGAATTGGTCAACAAAGTCCCCTACCGCCAGATGCACCTGCCGGGCGCGGGCGTGGGCGGCCATTGCATTCCCAAAGACCCCTGGCTGTTGGCCTATGGCGCGGCCGGCCGCGCCCCCGTGCGCCTGATCCCGGCCGCCCGCGCCATCAACGACGGGATGCCTCATCACGTAGCTGACCTGACGATAGAAGCCCTGCAAGCGGCCGGCGTGCCACTCGACCAGGCGCGCGTGGCCGTCCTGGGCTACGCTTACCTGGCCGATAGCGACGACACGCGCCACAGCCCCAGCGAAGCCCTGGTCGGCCGCCTGCGTGAGTTGGGTCTACAAGTGGCGATTCACGATCCCTGGGTACGAGCGTATCAGGGCGACCTGTGGGCCCTTTTGTCGGGGTGCGACGCGGCCGTGGTGATGGTCGCCCACCGCGCCTATTATGACCTGGACTCAAACCGCCTGGCGACCACCCTACGCACACCGATCCTGATTGACGGCCGCCACGTCTCTCAGGCGGATAAGGCTCAAGCGGCCGGGTTGTTCTACCGCGCGGTTGGACAAGGAGACAATGGAAACGTGAAACGTGAAACGTGACCTATTCACGTTTCACGTTTCACGCTTCACGCTCCATGAACCTCGCCCGCCGCACCGTTACCTCCATCTCCTGGAACATGGCCGCCAATGCCATCAGCGTGGTGGTGTTTTTCGGCCGCTCGGTGCTGCTGGCTCGTTGGTTGCCAGTCGAGGTCTTTGGCATCTACGCTTACGCCACGGCCATTGTTCGCCTGAGCGTCATCGCCACCAGTTTCGGTATGGAGAGCGCGTTCCTGCACCGCTCGCCAGAGACCGAGGATGAGGAGCAAGCGGCGGCCGTCCATTTTACCCTGAAAACGCTTTTCACCGTCGTCTGGGCTGCCCTACTGTTGGCCGGAGCCGCGATTGGCAGTAGCGGCCCAACCCACCTGGCTCTAATCATCTTGACCCTCGCCGTCGGCGGCATCCACCTGGCCCAAACCCCACGTCTGATCCTGACGCGACGGGTATTGCACCGCCGGCTGGCTCTCATGGATCTGACCAACACCGTGCTGACTACGGCCGTATCCCTGTGGTTGGCCTGGCGGGGTGTGGCCTTGTGGGCTTTGCTGGCGACCGACCTGGTTACACTCCTGGTTACAGTTCTGTTTTTCTATGGCTGGCGGCCGGTGTGGCGGCCGCGCCTGGCCTGGTCGGCGGCCGTCGTCCGCTACTATTTGCAGTTTGGCAGCCGCAGCTTTCTGGCG
>JBFMFT010000315.1:0-6540 GCA_040751925.1 Chloroflexota bacterium | reverse complement strand
TGAAGATAGAACAGCGGCCGGTAGGGGATGGTCACAGGCAGGATGGCCGGCAGGATTAGGGGGGCGTGGCCGAAGATCATGGAGAAGACGAAGCCGAGGAATAGGGTGTGCAGCATGGCGTCGTAGAGCGGCCCGGCCGTGTAGCCCGCCCCTAGCCACAGCCACAAGCCACCACCCACGATAAGCCACAGGTAGCCAGGTAAGAGACAGGCGGCGATGAAGCGGGTCAGCCCTGTCTGGCGAATGGTACGACGGGCCACGTCATAGCGTAGTAACCACAACCCCAGACCAACCAGCCCCACCCCGGCCAGGCGCAGACCCAGGTCAACGGCCGCCAACGAAAGGAATAAACCGGCCAGGAACAGCCCCACCACCCCCAGGAATAGTTGGCCCGCCTGGCCGCCGCGCAGCAAGACTTTCGCCAGTTCTAATCGTTCGCCGGCGATGGTCAGGATGAGGAAGCCAGCCCACCAGGGGACCACCCAGGCCAACGGACGACCAATCAGCCAGAGGCCATTGCCCAGGAGCCAGAGGGCGGCGGCGGCCGACATGACGACGTAAGGAAAACTTGGATTTTGGATTTTGGATTTTGGCGTTGCCGAGGGTGTGGTGATCAGGCGCAGGATGAGGACGAAAACAGCCACCAGACCCAGAGAGGCCAGGGTGATTGTGATCTGGCCGATCCGCACTGGCGCGCCCAGGAGCAGTGCAAGGCCACCTACGCCGGAAAGCAGAGGGGCCAGGTAGAACGGGCGGGCTTGGGGCAGCCGCTGGACAAGAGCCACCACTCGCTCCAGAGTGATGAGCGTACCCAGGAAGCCGGAGATCATCAAGGGGCCATGGGCCAGGATGGGCGGCCGGGCAACCGGCGGCAAGGCCCAGCCCAGGCGAACCAGGCCAGCCCATAGTGCCGCCAGGAGGGATAGGAAAGACAGAAACAGGAGAGGGGGCCGCAGCAACTTGCTCATGGGAACATTATAAGCGTAAGTTGCCTGGCCGACACCCTCTCCGTATAATTCGACGCTCTTGGGCGGTTAGCTGGCTGCCCGTCTATCAATCCGGGTATCTACTTTGACAATGTTAGATTTCACTTGCCTATTGCCCTGTGATTGAAATCACAGGCTGAAACAGAGGAAACACGTTGAAACGTGTTGTAGGCAGCCCTCTGAAACCTGTTTTAACAGGTTTATGGTCATTAGACGCCCAATTCATTGGGTGGCGTCCAGAGTGGCGAATTTGACATTGTCAAAGTAGTTACCAATCCGGCGAATCTTGTCCAGCTAGGGAAGAACTCTTGGCTAAACACTGGCGTAATTATCTCGAACATACTGGCGAAGGGTATCACACCGTCGCCGGTAACGTCCAGATTCTCGAACACGTCTGGAGCCCCCAACTGAATAACCACCGTAACGTCCTGGTCTATTTGCCACCCTCGTACAACCAGGCGGCCGGCCGCCGCTATCCAGTAATTTACATGCACGACGGCCAAAACCTCTTTGACCAGGCTACCAGCTACGCCGGTGAATGGCGAGTAGACGAGACAATGGAGGAGTTGAGCCACGAAGGGCTGGAAGCCATCATCGTGGGCATCCCCAACATGGGCGGGCAACGCATCAGCGAATACAGTCCCTTCCACGACCCTTATCACGGCGGCGGCCGGGGCAATGACTACCTGCGCTTCGTGGTGGATACCCTCAAAGCTCGAATTGACAAAGATTTTCGCACCTTGAGCGGCCGGGAACAGACAGGCATGATTGGCTCCTCCATGGGCGGCCTGATTTCCCTCTACGCCTTCTTTCACCAGCGCGAGACGTTTGGTTTTGTGGGGGTGATGAGTCCTTCGTTGTGGTATGCTCGCGGAGTGATTTATGCTTACGTGGAACAGGCGGCCTTTGCGCCGGGCAAAATTTACCTGGACGCCGGCACACGGGAGTTTTCCCAGGCCCAGGCCGCCCGCTCACGCCACTATTACGCCAGTGTGCGGCGGATGCAGCGCTTGTTAGCTAAGAAGGGCTACCGGCCGCAGCGCGACCTGGTCTACCGCCAGGAACAATGGGCCTTGCACCACGAAGGAGCCTGGGCCAGACGCCTGCCCCATGCCTTGCGTTTTCTGCTAAAAGACTTAAACTCTACCTGACTTTCGACGGCCGCAAACGGGACTTTAGTCACTTACTCTCTACGCCAACTTTGTTACACTCACAGTAGAGGCATTCATCTGGCCGCCAGACAGCAATAGTCTTCGTTAGGCGCGATTTCAGTAGGGCAACGCGCCAGGCAGGACTCTCTCCCCCCGTCCTGTAACGAACCTGTTAGCGGCCGAAACAATTCTGTCTTACATACACGTTTAATAGACTGGAGGCTTTGGTTTGCGAGCGAAAATGTTGTTCGTCGCTCTTGTCCTGGGCGCGGCCTGGTCGCTGTGGGCTGTGCCGGGGACGGAAGCGGCCACGGTTACAGTTTGCCAACGCAACTGCAATTACACGACCATTCAGGCGGCCGTCAACGGCGTTGCTGCCGGCGACGTCATCCAGGTCAAGGCCGGCACTTACCTGGAAAACGTCACCATCAGCAAGAGCCTGACCATTGAGGCCTATGGCACGGCCAAGCCGGCTATCAACGGCAATAACGCCGGCACGGTGGTCGTCATCAACAATAGCAGCACGGTTACTCTTACTTCCCTGATTTTGACGGCCGGTAACGCCGCCACCGGCGGCGGATTGCGGGTGGAAAGCGGGACAGTCAACTTGAGCAGTTCCTCCATAGGCTATAACAGCGCTACCAATGGGGCGGGTATTGCCGTAACCGGCGGCACGTTAACTGTCACCGACGTATTACTGGGCTATAACACGGCCACAGGCGACGGCGGAGCGATTTACAATGATGGCGGTACCATCACCCTGACCGACGTCACGATTACCGACAACACAGCCAATCGCGGGGCGGGCCTGGCAAACCGGCGGGGCAGTGTAACCCTCACCAATGGCACGTTGGACGAGGGGACGGCGACGACGGCCGGGGGTGGCCTTTACAATCGGGGACGGGTCACTATCAGCGGCACAACGATTACCAATAATTATGCCAACAGTGCGGCCGGCGGGGCCGGCGTCTATAACGACCGGGGGACAATGACCATGAGTGGCGGCGAAATCGCTCGCAACGTTGCCAGCACTGGTTTCGGGGGGGGACTTCGCAATCTGAATCGTGGCTCAATTACCCTCTCCGATACCACCGTCCGCCAGAATTCCGCCCTCTCTGGTGGCGGAGCTGCTAATCATTCATCGGCTACCCTTCAATTCACCAGTGGCCTCGTTAGCAGCAATACCGCCAGCGACGATGGCGGAGGTCTCTACAATGCGGGGGGCGTAGTAACCATGACCGCCACCCTGATAGATAGCAACTCCGCCACCGACGTCGGAGGAGGCCTTGCCAACTCGAGTGGCGGGCAGATTGTTCTCAACAGCGCGACGATTGGCGGCAATACGAGCAACGACGGAGCGGGCATGGGCAACGTTGCCGCCACCATCACCCTGAACACCACCTTTGTTACCGCCAACAGTGCGAGCGACGACGGCGGCGGTCTCTACAACGACGGCGGCACGCTGACCATTACCGGCGGGGCGATTGACCAGAACGACGCCGATAGTGACGACGGTGGCGGCATCGCCAACTTTGGCGGCGGCACGGCCGATCTGACCAACGTGAGTGTAACCACTAATTCGGCCGACAAAGGCGGCGGCATTTCCAACCTCTCCTCCACCCTTATCGTCAACGGCGGCTCGATCAGCTTCAATGACGCCACCACACGGGGGGGCGGCGTCAACAACGACGCCGGCACGGTGTCCCTGGTGAGCGTGGTCTTGGAGGAAAATTTGAGCGATGGGGGCACGGGCGGCGCGGTTTCTAATATCAACGCCGGGGCAGTGACAGCCAATGACAGCACCATACAATATAACTTGAGTCTGCGCGGCGGCGGTTTCTACAATAACTCCCAAAGTGAGCTGAACCTGGATAACACTGTCGTTTTTAGTAATACGGCCAACGTCGGCGGCGGGATTTCCGCGCTGAATGGTACGCTGATGGTGATCAACAGTGACATCACCAGCAACGACGCCATTACCAACGGCGGCGGCATTAACAGCGTCAACAGTGCCTTGACCGTCACCGGCAGCACGATTAGCGGCAACCGCTCTAGCGATGGCGGCGGCATTGCCAACAACCTGGGCGGGCTGGTGGTGGTCAGTACGATCATCACCGCCAATTACGCCATCACCAACGGGGCCGGTATCTACAACGTCAATGCGCCGGTGGACGTTTCTTATAGCACGCTAGGGAATAATGACGCGGATGGCAATGGCGGGGGCATTTATAGCCTGTCGGGTTCATTGGCAATCACCAATAGCCTGTTCATCAGCAATAGCGGCCGCCTGGGTGGTGGTCTGCACACTAGCGATACGCCGACGGCCGTTACCGGCGGCAGCTTCTTTGAGAACAGTGGCGACGCCTGGGGGGGCGGCATCTACAACACCGGCGGCCTGCTAACCGTGGTAGATAGCTTCTTTAGCCTCAACTGGGCCAAGAATGGGGCAGGGATTTATAACGAGGGTACGGCCGTCGTGACCAACAGTGATTTCGATAGCAACAGCGCGTACTTCGGCGGCGGTGTGGAAAACCACGACGGCGATTTGACCCTGACCAGCGTGGAGTTTTTCGATAACAGCAGCGATCTGGCCGGAGCTATTTACAACGAGGGCGGCGACGTGACCCTCAGCGCCAGCCAGGTTATCAGCAACAGCGGCGGCGGCCTCTTGAACATGGACGGTACGCTGACGATTGACCAGGATACTCTTATCCAGGGGAACACGGGGCACCTGGGCGGCGGTGTTTTTACCTTCAATGGCACGGTGACGGTGAATGACAGCACCCTCAGCGACAACCAGGGGGCGTTTGGCGGCGGGCTTTACAACGGCAATGGGCTGGTCACGCTGGACAACAGTTATCTCAGCGGCAATAGCGCGACGGCCGACGGCGGCGGCCTTTACACCATCTATAACACCCTCACCCTCAAGAACAGTTCGGCCAGCAGCAATAGCGCGGTGGGCAACGGTGGTGGTCTCTTCGTAGATTATGGCTCACTGACCCTGGAGGCTGGCGGGAGCAACAACAATACCGCCTTGTCGGGCGGCGGCCTGCACGTGGGTCTGTCCGGCAGCGCCACGCTATCCAATGCCACTCTTAGCAGCAACGTCGTTACGGCCAGTGGAGGCGGCCTTCGCAACCTGAACGTTGTCACCCTAAATAACGTCACGCTTGCCCAGAACCAGGCCGGCGACAAGGGGGGTGGGGTCTACAACGAAGACGAAGTTACCGTTAGCAACACCCTCATTGGCGATAACAGCGCCACCGTCAACAACGCCGATTGCGATGGCCCGCTCAACTCCGATGGCTACAACCTCATCGAGAACACGGCCGGCTGCACCCTCGATGGCAGCTCAACCGGCCTGGTGACAGGTCAAGACCCAGTGCTAGGCCCCTTACAGAACAACGGCGGGCCAACCTTCACCCACGCCCTGTTATCCGGCAGTCCCGCCCTCAACGCGGCCGACAACGCCACTTGCCAGACCACCGACCAGCGCGGGGTCAGCCGGCCGAAATACGGCACGTGCGACGTTGGCGCGTATGAGTACGACGCGAACCTGCCCAACGATAACCACCTACTCTTATGCGAGGCAGCTTTGACCCCCTCCACCGATGAGTTCATCGAGATATTCAACCCGACCAGCGCGACGGCCGACCTGACCAACTACCATCTAGCCGACGACGACGATTACGCCTACCTGCCCGGCCAGTTTGGCAGCGGACCAGCCCCCGTCATAGACGACTTCGATTTCATCGTGCGCTTCCCGGCCGGGGCGACGCTTCCGGCCGGCGGCGTCTTAACCATCGCCCTCGATGGAGCCGGTTTCCTGGCGACCTATGGCTTTACGGCCGGTTACGAAATCCTGGGCACCCACGTCGCCACACCAGATATGTTAGCTCCCTATACCGGCGCGATTGGCGGCAACGCCCGCCTGAACGACGTGGGCGAACACGCGGTACTGTTCTATTGGGACGGCGCAAGCGACCTGGTCAAAGACGTGGATATGGTCAATCTCGGCACGCCCAACTCCCAGCACGACGTGGGGAACAAGACGAGTGTTGCTGTAGACGGCCCGGACGCCCTCTTTATCCCCTCCCCCTACCTGGTAGACCTGGGTACAATGCCTGTGCAGCCGGCCGACCCAGGGGCGGGCTTCTCCACCAAACGCATTCGCGGCGAGGGGTTCTTCGAGGTCAAGCTAAGTCTGGGCAATGGCGTGACCGGCCACGATGAGACGAGTGAGGACATCCTGAACACCTGGGACACCATCTTAACCGCCCCCGACCCCGGCGTTTGTACTCTCCCCTAAGAGAGTGATGAGTGGAAAGTAATGAGTGCCGAGTCACTCAGCACTCAGCACTCAGCACTCAGCACTTTCTTTAGCGGCAGAAAGGGGCGGTGCG
>JBFMFT010000314.1:0-6549 GCA_040751925.1 Chloroflexota bacterium | reverse complement strand
TACCTCAAACTGGAAACTCATGCCCAGGATTATACAACACTATTTCGCGGGGATTAGGGGATTAGGGGATTGACTAGAGGTGAGAAATCCCCTAATCCCCTAATCCCCGCCCACCATCTGTTGGCAGTAGGCGTAGAGGGCGTCGTAGACAATGAACTCGCGGGCCAGGATGGCCGGGTCGTCGGGTAGCCCCAGGTGGCGGAAGCCCTCGGCGATGGCCTTTAGCCCGGCCGCCTCCGGCCGGCCGTACAAATCCACCTTCACGTCCGCCCCATGCACAATCTGAGCCAACAGGTGGACGGCCGGGTCGTTTATCTGGTATTTGGCGACGATGGCCTCAAAACTGCACCGGCCCTGGTGGTGGCCCAGTTCCGCCCCCTCTACGTCAAAGGGAATAGCCTGCTCCTGGTCAGCTACAGTGACTACCTGATCGGCCGGCACAAATAAGAACTCGGCCGCCGGGTCAATGAACTTCTTAATCAGCCAGGGGCAAGCCACCCGGTCAACCTTCACTCGCTCACGTGTAATCCACTTCATCCTTCATTCTCCTGCCCCGTATCATAATGTATTTCTGTCTTTGACACCAGGCAGAATACTGTTGTTCCCCCGCCTTTTGCCGGAACATGATCATCAACCCTATAAATGATCATCTTGATCACCTTGATCACCTCCCCGCGCCCCATAATCAGGCCTTAGCCGTTGCGCCGCCGGCCGGCCGTGCTATAATCCGCCCGCCTGAACGTTTCTCACCAGGTCTTCGTTGTCAAAAGGACATCTAAGCCATCTTGAATACAAGGAGCAGTCATGGGCAGTTTACGCAGCAAACATCCTGTTGGTCTCCGGCGTCCCCGGCGGTTCACGGCCGTCGCCGCCCTCGCCTTGATTCTCACATTGATCACCACTCTGGTCAGTCTGGCCGATTCACCCTATCCTTTGCCCCCCAATGGGCAAGACCCCTACGATTACGCCAGCTACCTCTTCCTCGGCCCCGACGACCCCCTGCCCGACGACTTCGCCAACGACGACGGCGGCTGGAAGTACACCAGCGCGCAGAGTCCCGACCCCAACATCAACCAGGCCGAATGGGAGTTGTATGGGGTGATGGGGGCCAGCGTGGATTTGGCCTGGCGGAAGACCACCGGCCGCCCCGACGTGGTTTTAGCCGTCCTGGATTCGGGCATCGAATGGCAATTTAGCCAGCCCGACCTGGTCAACAAAATCTATCTCAACCGGAGCGAGTTGCCGCTGCCCGAAGGCTGCGCCGATTACGACTGTGACTACAACGGCGTCTTTGACGTGCGCGACTACGCGGCCGATGCCCGCGTGAGCGACCTCAACGGCAACGGCGAGATTGACCCCGAAGACCTGATTATGCTCTGGTCCGATGGCACGGACGCCGACGGCAATGGGTACGTGGACGACGTCGCCGGTTGGGATTTCTTCGAGGGCGACAACGACCCCCTGGACGACGTGACCTATGGCCACGGCACGGGCGAGGGCAAGGATTCGGCGGCCGAAGCCAACAACGGCGGCGACGTGGGCGTTTGCCCCAGTTGCCTGTTCATGCCTCTCCGCGTAGGTGACAGCTTCGTCGTGGACGTGAATCATTGGGCCGAAGCCGTTCTATTCGCCGTGGATAACGGGGCCAGCGTCGTCCAGGAAGCCACCGGCTCGCTCAACAACTCCCGCTTCGCTCAAGAAGCGGTAGATTATGGCTACCAGCGGGGCGTGCCGATCATCGCCTCGGCCGCCGACGAGGAAGCCGAACACCACAACTACCCCTCCAACCTGGAACACACGATTATGGTCAATTCTGTGACCAAATATGTGGACGAAGGCATCTTCACCATGTCGCCGGCCTCCTACCTGTATCTGAACGGCTGCACCAACTTTGGCGGCCACACGGCCGTCACCGTTCCCTCCACCGGCTGCTCCTCCGAAGCCACTGGCAAAAGCTCAGGCATGGCTGCCCTGGTGGTGTCGGCGGCTAAGAACGCCTACGACCTCGGCATTTTGGACAGCTACCCTGGCGGCACAGGCTTCGTTCTATCGGCTAATGAGATCAAGCAGATTATGACCATGACGGCCGATGACGTTGACCTGAGCGGCCATTACCAGGTCTCCATTCCCCTGGTGCCATCGCGCCGCTACCCCTCGCAGCCGGGCTGGGATATGTATTTCGGCTACGGCCGCGTCAACGCCAATCTGATGGTGACGGCGGTGATGAGCGGGACGATCCCGCCGGAAGCCGACATTACCGGCCCGCGCTGGTTCGAGATTGTTGACCCAGATCAGGGAACGTTGGCGATAGACGGCCGGGTGGCCGCCGTGCGGGCGGACCGTTATCGCTACACGGTGGAGGTCGCGCCGGGCGTGCAACCCCTGGACAATGCCTTCCGCGTGGTCTATCGCTCACCGCTCCTGACTGGCCCTTATGAGGGGACGTTGGCGACGGTTGACCTGGCGGCTCTGGCGGCGCGGATGCCCTACGGCGTCGAAGGGCCGCTTTCCGACCCGGCCACCGGGCGCGGCGTGCCGAACAAGTTTAGTTTTACGGTGCGGGTGCGGGTGACGGACAATTTCGGCCGCCTGGGTGAAGACCGTAAGAGCCTGTTTCTCCACCGCGACCCCGACCTGGCCGATGGCGCCCCCATCTTCCTGGAGGGCGGTGGCGAAGGCTCGCCCGTCTTTGCTGACTTGAATGGTGACGGCCGCCACGAACTGTTGATGCCGACCAACAATGGCGAGATTCACGCTTACCAGGCCGACGGCACAGAGCTACCCGGCTGGCCGGCGCATACCGACCCCCAGCCTGTCCACGCCAGCGCGCCGGCCTACTTAAGTGGCGAGATTACCATGCCTATCTATACGCCGATGCTGCTGGGCTCGCCGGCCGTCGGCGAACTGGTACCCGGCAAGGGGCTGTGGGTGGTGGCGGCCGACCTGGAAGGCAAGGTTTACGCCTGGGACGCAGAGGGGGTCATCCGCTATGGCTTCCCGGTGCAAACGAACCGCGCTTACGCTGACCCCTCTGTACGGAACGAGAACAACCGGCTCGATTGGGCTATTAGCGGCGCGCCGGCCCTGGGCGACCTCAACAACGATGGCGACCTGGAAATCGTGGCCGGCTCCTTCGACCGCCACGTTTACGCCTGGCAAGAGGATGGCTCACTCTTACCCGGCTGGCCGGTGCTGGTGGCCGACCCGACCAAAGTGGAGTCGGTGGCCCCAGGCACGCATCAAATCACCTTCACCGCCGATTCCGGTGTCTTGTCAGGCACACCTTTCCTGGTCAGCCCGGCCCTGGGCGACGTGAATGGCGATGGCTGGCTGGAAGTGGTCATCGGCCGCGACGAGGAGTACCAGGAAGACCCCAACAACTCCATCGCTCCGCTCCTGATTGAATTTCTCCTGGATTTGCTGGATGAATCGCTGGCCAACGGCCGGATGTACGCCATCTGGCACGACGGCACGTTGCACGACGGGGATCCCAGTGACGACGACGGTTTGGACGCTGACGCCTTTTTACCGGGTTGGCCGGTGAAGTTAGGCTTCCTGGTGCCGGAGTTTCTGCCCACTGTGGGTGAGGGCCCCAATGGGTCGGCCGCACTGGCCGACCTGGACGGCGACGGTGATGTGGAAGTGACGGCCCTGATGGCCGCCGGGCCAGCCATGGTCTTCCAAGAGGATGGGACGGGCTATTGGGGCCTCGATCCGTATGGCAATGATTATGGCTTCCAGGGCGAGCCACCAGCTTATGGGCCTGGCACGAACACTCAGGAGGCGATCACGCTGCCGGGCTTGGGCGCGGGCATTTTCGCCGACCTGGGTAATGGCTTGCGCTACGCCGCGCCGGCCGCCGGTCTCGGCCGTTTGCTGGATGTGGCTCTGCCGGCCGACCAGCGCACCAGCGACGACCTGCTAGGGTTGTGGGACGTGGAGACGCGCAACTTTGTTGGCGGCTTCCCGCGCCAGATGAACGACATGCAGTTCTTTACGACGCCGATGGCCGTTGACCTGGACGGCGACGGCCTGGCGGAGTTGGTGGCGGGGTCGGCCGTCTATGATCTGCACGCCTTCCACGAGGATGGCTCAGAAGTGGCCGATTGGCCGAAGCTGACCGGCGGCTGGGTAACGGGGGTGCCGGCGGCCGGTGACTGGGACGGCGACGGTCTGGTGGAGTTAGCGGTGGCGACCCGTGAGGGCTGGCTGTTTGTGTGGGAGGGAGCGGGTTCGCTATGCGCGGCGGCCGAGTGGCCGAAGTATAATCACGGCCTGCACAATGATTCCAATTATGAGCGGCCGACGGGGTTGTGCGAAGCGCGCTAGATGGGTGGCTTTGAGTTGGCTAGAGACCTGGCAGGTTTCGACGACCTGCCAGGTCCAGGTCATAGTCGGAAAGGGTAAGGAGGGGAGAAGGGAAATTTGAGGAGACAACAGGAGGGAGGATGAAGGATGAGCGGCCGGGAGGGAGTTCTGGTTCATTGATTGTTCTCTAGCCACAACGGGCCGCAAGGTCACGAAGGAAGGGAGTTTCGTGAGAGTTGAAATACGCAGGAGGTTCGTTTTTATGCGTCATACTCGCGAGGAGGTAATCAAGCGCACTATCCAGGAGTTCAAACTCCTCGATGATCTGGTCAGCAACCTTACCGATGAGGATTGGAATCGGTTACTAACCCGGCCTGAGACCAAAGATCCTTGGACAGTGAAAGATGCACTCGCTCATATTACTCATTTTAAGGCCGACGTGGTCAGAAAAATCAAGAAACACCCCCTGCCAGTAGAGGTGAAAGGGTTAAGTGAAACCGATGAAAATCATCTCATCTACGCAGATTGGCGGGATCGCTCCCCACAGGAGGTGTTAGCTTGGCACAGGCAAGTTCAGGATGATGTACTCGCTGCACTTCAAGATGCACCCGAAAAATGGTTCAGTGACAGGGAGCGCCGACCGGAATGGCCCTTTGATCTTGACGGTCACTCCAGCTACCATCGCGTAAAGGATATCGAACACGCGCTAAAAAAGTCAGCCAAGTGAGTACCGCTGGGGGCTGGCTAACGCGACGACCACACTACACCCAATTTCTACAACGTTTAGCAGGTGGTATTCTGATTGGTCTCGGAATACGATTAGCACTAACGGAGAGACGATAACGCTTCTGATGAAATTCATAAGCCGCCCAACACGCGGTTGCAGGCGACGGCGCTTCGCTGCACACTCGCGCCGCGCCTGAACCGCCACGTTAGGCGCCAGTTAAGGACCGCGGACAGCGAATGGGTAAAATTACCAACGCGCGGTGCGGCTTTTTGCGCTGATATAGGCGAACGAGAGGAACTGGCTTATGATTAAGGTAAATACTAGTGCAGACTGCGGGAATTCCCCCAAGAATCTGTTTCTGCAGAAGGTGACGATTGCGTTCGCTACCGGCGATGTCCAAACGGTTCTAAACGCAGTCGCAGACGACATTGCTTTGGAAATCATCGGCGAAGGAATGGTCCAAGGAAAAGACGAATTCGCCAAAACCCTGAAACGCCTTACCATTAAGACGGCGACAGAGTTGACCATTGATCATGTTGTTTCTCACGGTAAGGCAGGCGCAGTCAATGGAACAATAGAGCGAAACAAGGGAACGAGCTTGTCTTTTTGCAACGTGTATGAGTTCACCGGAGCAAAGGGAGACTGTGTCAAGAAGATCTTGTCCTATCGGATTGAGATCGAATAAGCCTTGGGTTAAGGGATTGGAGCGGTTCTTCACGGCCGGCACGAAGGCCGGCATCTAAACCAATCATGCCAACCGCCTGCGCCTGATCCTTGGTCGCCTGAGTGTCTCCATAAGGTGGCCTTGATTTCCTGTACAGCGCCCAAAATCTGCTGTCCAATTTCGCGTTCAGATTCTTTCATCTTCAAAAGCCGCCTTCAATGGATATTGTCAAGAAGTGGCTCGACTCAAGCCGCACATCAGGGTTATACCCATTTCTTGGTATACTTTGCGTAGTTGTATTCGTCAATGAGTTTAAGAAGCGATTTGCCAGGTTCCTGTGTCGTGGTATGGGGTCTGAGTTCAGTTGCCACTTGCAGCATCTTCCGGCAAAATAAGATGTACTTGTTTGCAGGATCGTACATATAGCTGCAATTGTAAGCCCGAGCGATTTCATAATCCCACATGGGGAAGAATGCTGACGCCAGTAGGTGAAGTGCTTTGGCAACCCCTACAGGACTCCGCGCTCCTAGCTTGCTCCCTTCGCAAATTTGCAGGGCATCAAGGAATTGGTGGAACAGGGTAGTAAGATGATAATCGTCCGTCGGTGAATAGCTCAAGATGTCTCGTTGGCGAAAGTTGTCCAGAAGGCTGTAATTTTCCACGATACATTTTTCGAGTCTGTAGAAATCAAATCGGCCGTACCTATAGAAAGCCTGATTCCACGTCAACAACAAAACACCAAGGCCGTTGGCTATTTCTGCAGGCTCTTTCCAGAAATGCTCAATGAGAAACCTGGCAACTTTGTACAGGGCGTCTCGCTTTTCATGCTGCTGAAACGCGAGGTAACCTC
>JBFMFT010000313.1:0-6603 GCA_040751925.1 Chloroflexota bacterium | reverse complement strand
GTCTCCACCTCCCCACCCACACCGGCCGTCACCACCACGCCCGGGGCGGCCATCGCCGCTCCTACCGACGAGCGTAAGAGGCGGGTACGTCAGGTGATACAAAGCGCATCCCTGCCAGAGACGCCAGCCGCCACCACCTGTGACACACCGGTACCCCCAACAGGCACGGCCGACCAACGAGCCACCGCCTACAACGACCATGGTCTGGTCTGCGCCGACGAAGGGCGCTACGAACAGGCCCGGCAAGATTTCGACCAGGCGGCCGTTCTAGCCCCCACTGACGCCACCATCCGTGGCAACCGGGGTTTCGTCCATTTCTACCTCGACAATTACCCGGCCGCCCTGGCCGACCTGGACTTTGCCATCAGCGGCGATCCGGCCGAGTTGCTCTGGATGGCCGCTCGCGGCCTCATTCGAGCGGCCGTCGGCCGCTGCCCAGAAGGAATCGCCGACCTGGATGGCGTGGTCGGCCAGGAAGCCGAGGAAGGTTGGTGGTGGGTCGCCCGCGGCCTAGCCTATGAACTGTGCGGCGACGAATCGGCCGCCGCCCAGGACTATCAGAAAGCGATTGACACCAGTGACGAGCCGGACGAGTTAGCCACCGCTCTGGTCAACCTCGGCCAACTCTACCTCCGGCAAGACCGCTACGCGGAAGCGATCTCTGTCTTTACTCAGGCCATTGAAACCGAACCATCAGACGCCTTTGCTTACATCGGCCGCGGGGCCGCCCACAAGGCTCTCCAACAATACCAGAATGCCCTGGCCGATTTCAGCCAGGCCATCGCCCTGGAACCAGACGATCCAGATGGCTACGAGCTGCGGGGAGACGCCTACTATGACGACGACCATTTCCAGGATGCCCTGGCCGACTACCAGGCGGCTTTGCAACGCACCGTCTATACGGCCGCCAGCGACCTGGCCCGCCTGCACGCCGACCTGGGTTGGACGTACTACGCCCTGGGTAACGTCGCCAGTTGCTACGACGAGTTGGAGCAGGCTATCCAACTCGAGACGCAGCCCTACTATTACTGGTCGCGGGGAGTCTTGCTAGGGGATGAAGCGGACTACTACCTGACGGCCCTGGAGGATCTGAGTGTAGCTCTGTCGTTAGGGGCCGAGAGTCTGACGCCCGAACAAAAGGTACGAGCTTACCAACAACGTGGGCAGATCAACGTGGCTTTGGCTGATCGCCCGGCGGCCCTGGCGGACTTTGCCTCTGCTCTCGCAATTATAGACGTCGAAGCGGCCGAACACGCCACCACTTATAACCTGCGCGGGCTGGCTTATTACGATTGGGAGATGTACGTGGAGGCCGAAGACGACTTCACCGAGGCGATTGCTTTAGTTCCCCAGTCCATCTTCTACTACAATCGGGCTGGTGTCTACCAGGTCCAGGCTAATTACCAGGCGGCCGTGGACGACTACACAGCCGCCATCGCCGCCGCTAGCGAACCAGACGATCCATTAGTTGCCGCCTACCAGGGACGTGGTTTGGCTTACCTTGACCTGGAACAATTAGACCTGGCGATTGGCGATTTCTCTTTTGTGTTGGACCGTGAGCCGGAGAATGGTTGGGTCTATTACTATCGGGGTGTCGCCTACGTCCGCCAGGAACTCTACAACCAGGCCCGCGCCGACCTGACAGAAGCGCAGCGATTGGCTACGGACGACCTCTCGTTATTGGAGGCGGTACAAAAAGCCCTGGCTGCGTTGCCATAGATACCGTAGGTCATGCTTTTAGCTTGACCTTCTGGACGGTAGGCGTGGGTCAAGCTGGAAACGTGACCTACAAGTATTAGGAGGGACTCGTATGATTCCGGTACTGATTCCAGATACCAACTACTTGCTGGAGTTTCCGGCCGTTCACGAACAGCAGTGGCCCCTGCGGCCGGTTGAGATTGTCATCTGCCAGACTGTCGTAGCTGAACTACGGGGGTTGACTAAAAACCACGATACCCGACGGGCCAGCGCTGCCCGACAGGCCCTCAGCACATTCAGTTTGTTTTGGCAGGCAGTGAAGGTTGGTCAGAACAGCTACCAGAACGGGGACGTTATTGTAAATTTTTCCCCCCGTCCCACAGAGATTCCCGAACCGCTCGATCCGCAAACACCCGATCACCAACTCATCGCCCTAGCCCTCCAATACCAGGCAGTTGTGCCGCCCCGTTTCTCTGTCCTGTGGACGGCCGACAGAGAATTGGGCGACATCGCCGAAACGATGGGTATTTTAGTCGTGTCACCTTCTTATCGCGACAATCTCAGCCGCTCCTACGACGAACTGGCGCGCAAATGCGAGTGGTGGGAGAAAGCGCAAGCTGTAAGACCCAAGACAGAAGCCAGGAAAGGGCGGACGACGGAGGAGCGTACCCACACCCGTTTCCAGAAGCTCATCCGGCGCCTCTATGGTCAGGCTCGCGCCAACCGTTACCGGGTTATCTTTTCCCTGGTCCCTTTGGCTGCTCGCCTGGGTTTGGCTTTGCACGTCATTCAGCGCATCCGCCGGCCGGAGAAAAGGGTGGCTTTGGTCATGGTGGAATCACGGGCGGCGGCCGATTATTGGGCTGGTGAACTGCGCCGCCTGGGTCATTTCTCCACCGAGGAGGTGCAGGTCTTTGGGGCGGAGAACCTGGAGCAACTGGACAAAGCGCGGGCGGTCATCTACCGTTACGATCAAGTCGGCCGTCGCCTCCCCCAACACCTGGCCCGCCTGGCCTTGGCCAAACGGCGACCCACAGCCATCGTCGAGGGGTGTGACCAACTCGATCCAGTTGACCTGGCCCAGTTACTCTTTGAGTGTGACCAGTTCATTGGGCTGAACCACCATCCTCTCGGCCGTGTGCCAACCCCCGGCAACCGTATGTTGAACACTTTTCTCAGCGGCCACTCTCTGCTCTCCTACTCCTTTGCCGACGCCGAGCGAGGCGGCTGGGGCCATCCCTTTGACGTCTTTTTGCATCCGGTCGCCTTTTCGCCTGGGCAGCAGCCAGACTGGGATGAGAAAAACGGCAATTACGTGCGCCTGTTGGAACGGGCTACTCGCCAACACCCGGAGTTGCGGGAAACGGACGACTTCTGGGAGGCTTTATACCGGATTCTGCTCCGAACTGTCTCACCAGAAATAGGCCAACTCATCTTGTTGCGTGAAGAGCGTGAGCAACTGGCCCAGCGGGCTAACAGCAAAGCGGATGCTATCAGACAATTGTTGCAACTTTCGCCCCGGCCGCTCTATCGCCGCCTGATCTTCGACTACCAACGACAATGGACGGATGATCTTTTGGGCGCGCTATCACCGAATGGCCTCAAGCCGGCCGAATTGCCGGCCGGTGATGGGCAGCGCGATGTTTGGGATCACTTTGCTGGTGACAAAGTGGACACTTTACTGCTCTCCCAAGCCCCTGCGCCAGACCTGCCCGGCGCGCACTTCCACCAACTAATCATTTTGACTCCCCTCCGGCCGTTGCCGGAAATCAGTGCCACGGTGGACTGGGCCTTGACCCATACCCAAGCCAGCGACGCCCTACGCATTGACTTGTTGTACGTTAGTCATACCCCGGAGGAGCTGGCTATGCTAGAATTGGCTGAGTCCATTTTTGATCTACGCTTTACCCTTAAGTAGTCCAGCTATGAAACCAATCACGCCGCACGTTGTCAATCAGACCCCTGATCCCCTGCCCCTCCACGTGGAACTCATTCTCCAGAAAATGTTCGCGGACTACGAACAGGTCTTCGTCCAGCGACGATTCGGCCGTGGCTACAGTGGCGGCCTGGTTTATCAAGCGCGAGCGGCACGGCGGCCGGGCGACAGCGAGCTACCTTCAGTGGTCAAAGTAGACCACGCCAACCAGATTCGCCAGGAGTGGGCGGCTTACCATGCCCACATTCACCGCCGGCTGCCCAACGTCGCCGCTATTGATGGTGAGCCGGTCTACCTGGACGACGACTCTTATGGGGGTTTACGTTATCCCCTGGCCGGTGATGGCGTATTCCAGGTTGAAAGCCTGGCCAATTACCTCCTGCACGCCAGCCCGGCCGACGTGCGTTACGTTCTCCAGGAACGCCTCTTCCCCAGCCTGGCCCAACTGTGGCAGAAGAATACCTTTCACGACCCCCTCCCCTTACGCCAGTTCTACGATTCGGCTCTACCAGCCAACCTCTTTATCCAGAACGAAACGCCGCCGGCCGGTCTCACGCCCGAGCGGTTGACGCCAGAATGGGCGCGGCGAAAAACACTCACGGCCGGCCAATTCGTCGAATTGAGCGGTTTTCAGGTTTTTCGACTGGACCAGACGTGGAACAGGCTTCTGTTGGACCTGCCCCGCGACTGGCCAGATGGTTTTCGCCTGAGCTTTAGCCCCCTCCTCGACACCAATGGTTTTGAGCGGGGCCAGGCCATGCCCCGGCCGCTGACTGGATTGGTCACCCAGACCCGCCAGGGCTTTATGGACAGCCAGGCTCGCTCGGTTATCGGTTTAGAGGCGGCCGATCGTTTCCTCCACCGCGCCGGGCAAAGGTGGCCCAATCCCTTCGTCCTGTGGCCGGAACTCTTACGCGGGAGCGTTGGCGGGCGCGTCGGGCCTATTCACGGCGACCTTCACCTGGAAAACGTGCTGGTGGAGACGGCCGGTCGCAACGTCTACCTGATTGACTTTGCCTTGGCCCGCCAGGATCACATCCTGCGTGACCTGGTGAGCCTGGAAATGAGTATCATTCTCCGTCTCGCCAACGAACGCTGGCCGGCCGATGAACAGCCAGAAGCGATTCGTGACTTTTACGAGCGGTTGGGCTGCGCCAGCCGGCAGTCACAGCCGGTTGAACCCCCGGCCGAGTTGGCGGCTCTTTTTACGGCACTAGTGGCTTTGCGCCAGGCGGCCGGGGCTTACCTGGGCCAACTGGGCCAGTGGGACGAGTATGACAAATGCCTTTTCCTGGTTTTGTTGGGGGCTTTGCGCTTCGACAACCTGGATAAGCCATCCCGTCAATTGGCTTTCTGGGCGGCGGCGGCCGTCGCCCGCTTGCTAGAGACGAGTCCCGACTGTACGAAGTTTGAGCAACGGCCGGGGGACAAGCCAGACAATGAAGCCCAGAAGCCCCCATCAAATGAGACAGTGAGGGAGGTTGTGATCACCGTGCTTACACCTGAACAGAAGGTCAAATTGCGTATCCAGATGGTTGAGCGACTTAGCGACAGAGAGTTACGTGACGTTTGCTTTGACCTGGGCGTAGATTATGAAAGCTTACCGGGTGAAGGGAAGGCCAGCAAGGCCAGGGAACTCATTGCTCACTGTGACCGGCGCGGCCGGCTGGCCGACCTCCTCCGTGTACTGGTCTTATTAGACAATACTATACCGTGGGCCGGCTTACCGGCCGTCACCCCCTCCACCCAGAGTGCGCCTCAGAGCGGCCGTCGCCACCGGCTGGAACAGGAGCGCGATAGTCTCCAGCAGGAGTGGAACCTACTCAGGGAAAAGATCAAACAGATGCGCGCCGCTTTGGCTATCGAGACCTCGGTCCCCATCCGCTTTCAGTTAGAGAAGCAGTTAGAAGCGGAGACCGCCAGACTCCAGCAATTGACGAGCGCGTTGGAAGAAGTAGAGGCGAAACTCAATTGATGGATCAGCATAAACGCCGAAAACGGCGTGAACTCCAGGCACAGTACGATATTTTGAGCGAGAAGATTCTCGTCCTGCGCCAAGCGCACGCGGCCGAGGCCGACCCGTCCAGACGCTTTCAATACCAGGAGCAAATAGGACAGACAGAGGCCGAACGGGACGCACTCTTGGGACAACTCAAAGAGCTAGAAAGGCGCCGCTGGCGACTAGCACTGGCTTTGTTTCTGTTACTATTGGCAGTTGCCATCTTGATCATGAGCGTAATAGCCGCAGCTAATTCACTGGGTGGTCTCAAGATATTGGATGGACCAACTCCCAGTCGAAGTATTTTGGTGACTGGTGAGCAGACGCAGGTGGTAGTTAGTGCGCGGGGAGGCGGCTTGACCTTCGTCTGGTCGGCCGACAATGGCGTGGTTAATCCGGCCGGGCCAACTGGCCGCTCGGTCATTACCTACACTGCCCCCCATTTTCCCGGTCAGGATGTGATCTACGTTGAGGTTCGGGATAATCAGGGGCACACGGCCGACAGCCAAACGATAGTTAGCATTGTGGAAGAAGGGCCTTAAGTCAATTCTACGCAGTCTGAGGAAGTGGTTGAGATGAAACAGAAACAAACCTGGAGACTTTTTCTTTTCTACTGGCTAACGTTGAGCTTGAGTCTTATGGTCAGCAGTTGTAATCCCCCTGACTGCTCCATCAAGTTAAGTGCTGCCAAGCTGAATCCAACTATGGGCGAGCGAACTCACGTCGTTGCCACCCTGGAGAATTGCGGCACTGGCTTGACTTTCGTCTGGTCGGCCGACAATGGCGCAGTTGACCCGGCCGAGCGAACTAGCCAATCGTCTGTCGTCTACACAGCCCCAGATTTTGCTGGCCCTGACACAATCCACGTAGAAGTAAGGAATAGTGATGGGAAAGTGTTCCCTGGTCAAGTAACAGTGACGGTCGTCACCGCGACGCCTACACCCACCTTCACGCCAACGATTCCCCCGCC
>JBFMFT010000312.1:0-6618 GCA_040751925.1 Chloroflexota bacterium | reverse complement strand
ACAGAGATGTAGCCGGGGGCTATGTTTAACTGGCTGGCCCGGCGTAGCACTTTTGTCTGGTAGCTGTTCAGGTCTAGCTCGACGATGCACGGCTCGATGGTCGCCGAGGCGGCGGCAAAAACGGCCCGACCGTCGGCGACCCGCACCTGCCCAATCTGCGTATAAGGTAACTCGATGGGCTGTAACTGACCTCGGCTTACTTCCAGCAGAGCTAAGTAGGAGATGCCATTCTGGTTGTAGGTACAGACGATCTGGTTGTCGGTCACGTAGGCGTAAGTGGATTGGCCGAAAACCCATTGGGGCTGCCCAAACTCGGCGTCCAGGGGGCATAGCGGCTCGATCTGCCCGTCGCGCCAGTGATAGAGATTCCACCAATCGGTGCGGTCGGAGACGAAGGCCAGCCGGCCGCCAGGCGACCACTCCGGCTGAAAGATGGATTCGGCCGGGCCGCCGGCGACCAGGGTGGCGTTTGCCAATGAGCCATCGCCGGTTACGTCGGCGACCCACAATTCTGTGCCATCCCAGGGCATATTGGGGTGATGCCAGGCCAGCCAGGCCAGGCGGCGGCCGTCGGGGCTGAGGCGAGGTGATGAATAGAAATCGGCCCCTTCGACCAGCACCCGGCCGCCCGCCTCGTCGCCGTTTACGTCCAGGCTGATCAGGGTATTGACGGCTTGCGGGCCGGCCTGGGTGTGGTCTTCGCGGACAGCGATCAGCCGGCCGCGCCGGGCGTCCATCATCGCGTCGGCGTAGCGCAGGTCTACGGCCGGAGTGAGGGGTTGGGCTTCGTCACCGGCCAGCCGGTAAAGCCTCTGGTCAGCAAAGTTGGCGAAGTAAACCACCCCTTCGTGTACCAGGTATGACCCGCCACCGTATTCGTGGACGCGGGTGCGGACGTTGAAGGGGGCGGGGGTCAGGTCGGTGATCTGATCATCTGGCCCCAGGCAAACGAGTACCTGGCGGCCGCCTTCGGTCGGCCGGGCTTCCAGCCAGTAAACCTGAGAGCCGTCCAGGGTAATCGCCCCTAAGCTCATGGTCTTGGAGACGATCAGGCCGGCCGTAATAGGGGATTCCCATGCCCCGTAGGGCGCAACGTTTCGTGTCGTCATATTTCTCCTCACCGCCGAGACGCAGAGAACGCTGAGAAAGAGAAGGAAAGAAAACTCTGCGTTCTCTGCATCTCGGCGGTTTAATACTGCGTTTCGCGGCCGAGAAGCATCAGAGCCAGGGCCAGGGTACGGCCGGCCGCTCGTAGCCGTTCGGCCGAGATGGTGTCATAGGTGTCGGCCGTCGTGTGCGAAGTCATCTCCCAGCCTTCCCAATTCATCGTGATCTGTGGGGCTTCCTGGCCCTGGGTGAAGAGGGCGTTTTCGTCAAAGACGATGCTGATGTTCACCGGGTCGCGGGCGCGTTCGAGTGGCGCGTCCATCTGGCCGGCCGCCCGCTCAAACAAATCGGCCAGACGCAGGCTGCCGCCAGACGAGACCATTAGCTCATTGCCTTCGCCCGCGCCCACTCCACGCACCTCAACGACGGCTTCCACGTCAAAGGCGGTCACAAAGCCGATCCGCCCTTCGAGAAAGTCCTCGAAGTCAGGCGGGAAGACCTGATTGCCCCCTTCTGTACCTTCTCCACTATAGGCGACGAACAGGAAGCTCTTGTACGGTTGGAAGCCCGATTCCTGCATGGCGCGGATAGCTTCTAGCATGACGGCCACCCCACTGGCGTTGTCGTTGGCCCCCGGGTAGAGCAGGCCATCGGCCCCGGCCGCCGCATGATCATACTGGGCCATAACAATAATCAGGTTAGCATCCAATTGATCCGACGCGCCAGGGAGGTGGCCGACCACGTGGGCTATCTCCATCTCATCCTGGGGCGCGGCCGGGACGTTCATGGCCGCCGTCACGTGGGTCGGGATTTCTAACCTCTCATCCTGCCCCAAAGATTCGGTTTCGCGACGCAGGTCAGCCACGGTGCGGCCGGTGCTTTGCAGCAGGCGGTCGGCCGTCGCTTCACTAATAACCATCATCGGCGCATCCTGACCGACCTGCCGCCCCGTGCCAAAGGAGGTAATAATCGGGTCGCGGGTAGATAGGGTGAACCGGCGATCCAACACAGATGGGTCATCGGTCACTAACAGAATGCCTCCACGCGGAAAATACTGCAGGGTGAAAGCGTCCAGGGGAGTAAGGACGAGCAGAATTTCGTTGCTGTAGTCCAGGTTGGGTAGGAGGGCGAAATTGGGCCGGCCGCTAAAGCCCCGCGCAGAGGTCACGTCGCCAAAGGCCACAAAGCGCACGGGCGCGCGGACGTGGCCCTGATTGCGGAAGAGCCAGGCCAATTCCACGAAGTCCTGGTGGTAAACAGACGACCCGCGCCCATCCTCAATGACCAGTTGCGGCACGCCGTCTAACTTGGCATAAGTGCGCTGGTGGGGCTGGAAGTAGCTGAAACCCTCCCCGGCCGCCTGCAACCCCAACGCCTCGAACTGCTCTTGAACGTAGCCGGCCGCCCGCCCTAGACCTTGTGAGCCAAAAGCCCGCCCCTCCATCTCCGCGGCGGTTAGGGCCTGGACGTGGGCCAGGGCCCTCTCGCCATCAAAGACGGCCGCCTGCTGGCGATAGAAGGCAATCGAGCCGGTGTTCTCACGCACCCAGCCGGCGGCCAACAGGGCAACCACGCCCAGGGCCAGCGTGTAGCGGTTAAACAGGCGGGTGAAGCCCACGCCCACCTTTTCGATCAGCCGCCGTAACCCTTCGCCAAAGAGGTTAAAGGAAAGAATGGCGACGAAGAAGACCAGGGCCGGGTAGAAGGCGGTCCAGGTGTAGGTGCGGGCGAAGGGGCGCACGTTGCTCAGGAGGGAACCCCATTCTGGCACGTCGGAATAATGGTAGGGATTGGCGGCTACGTCGAGTTCGGCGAAGGCCCCGCCGCCAATGAAGATGCCAATGAAGCCCAATTCGCCCAGGAGCATCAGCACCGCGCCCATTTCCAGAGCGGCCAGGGAGATGAGGGCCGGCAGCAGGTTGGGCAGGACGTGGCGGAAGATAATACCCGGCGTGCGGAGGCCGACGGCCACCGCGCTTTCGATGTAGGGCTGCGGCCGGATAGCCAACACCTGCCCGCGAACGAATTGCATGATCTCGGCCCATCCTACCAAACAGAAGGCGATGAGGAACGGCCGCATTCCCTGTCTAATGCCAAGACCCAAAATGAGCAGCATGGCTAATAAAAGGGTGGGGAAAGCAGCAATGACCTCGGCCGTCCCCAGGATGAGGCGGTCGAGCCAGCGGCCATGCCGCCAGCCGGCCAAGGCGCCGAGCAGTGTACCTAGTAGTACGCGGGCCAGCACGGCCAAAACGGCCAGGAGAAGGGTCTGCTGCGCCCCGGCCAAAACGAGACTGAAGAGGTCGCGGCCGAGCACGTCGCTGCCCCAATGGTACGTTTCGTTCGGCTCAAAGGGTGGCACGCTGAAAACGCCGTCTTTGTAGGTAATCCCTTGCGTCGTGTAGGGACTGAGGGGAGCTAATTGGGGGCCGTAGATGACCACGACCAGCAGGCCCAGGACCAGAATAGAGCCGAGCAGGAAGGGAAAGTTGCCGAGGGTGCCGCGCAGCCAGGGGCGAAGAGCTGCCCTCATCCCTTGCCCCTCTCCCTCCGAGGGAGAGGGGGAACTGGCCCGTTTTCTCCTGCCAAACACCGGCCGGCGATTGGACAGACCTGCCAGCCATTCGCGGAGGGCGGCCGGTAATTCTCGCGCCAGTTCCCTCAGTTCCTTAAGACCCTTCTTCCATCCGCCTTCTTCGCGGCCGATGTAGTCCGGTACATCGCGCAGGCGAGGATCAATGAAGCGGTAAACCAATTCCAGCAGCAGGTTGACCAGGATAAAGAGCAGCCCCAGGCTGAGGAGCATGGCAATCGTCAGATTGTATTCGCGCTCGGCAACGGCCCGCAATAGAGTAAAGCCGACCCCCGGCCAACTCAAGAAGAACTCGACGACGGGCAGGCTGCTCAGGGAGAAGCGCAAGGAAACGCCAATGGTCGTCAGGATTGGGACGGCCGCGTAACGGAAGACGTGGCGATAGAGAATGGTGTACCGCCGCAACCCCTTGCCGTGGGCGGTGCGAACGAAATCCTGGCGCAACGCCTCACCTATGGCGATGTAGGTCACGCGGGTAATCTGGGCGATGGGACGGGCGGCCAGCACGACGGCCGGCAGGATGAGATGCTTGTCCCAGCCGAAGCCGCCCAGGGGGAGCAACATCCGCCCCGTCCAACGTGTCCAACTGACGGCGGCCATCTGCAACAACAGGGCAATAAAGAAGCTGGGGGCCGACATGCCGATCAGGGAGATGAGCAGGATAGTCAGGGAACGGCCGCTCTGCTGACGGGTGGCCGCGCGAATGCCCAACCCGACGCCGACGAGGGTGGCGAAGAGGAGGGAGATGCCGAGTAATCCCAAGCTGCGCCCCAACAGGTCGGGCAATACCTCGATGACGGGCAAGGGCAGCGACGCGCTGGTGGTGGCGGTAGTCAGTCCCAGGTCGCCGCGCAGGAGGCGGCCGGCGTGGGTGAAGCTTTGGCCTACCGCTTCGGGCAGGGCCTCGCCTAACGCCACTCCTTCGGCCATGTCCAGCCCCAGGTAACTTAGGAAGATGATCGCCAGCAAGACGAGCAGCCCAAAGAGGAGACGGCGGCCGATGAATTGGAGATGGGAGAGTAGCGAGTGGAGAGGCCAGCCGGCCGTCGCCAATCGCTGGAGGGAGGCTTGTTGAATGGTCAAGGGGTCAACAGTTTACACTTTGTTCAATTCTGGCGGTCATTAGCCGAATTGCTCATCAGCCCACGCTCAAACTCGGCAAAGTCGGCCGCCCGCAGCGATAGATTGAAAAGGCTATCGAGACGGGCCAGATCGCTAATAGCCACAATGACCTTCTCCACCCGACGATAATCAGACGCCGAAGGGCTCAGGCGAATAGCTATGGCTTCCAGAGTCTTGTCACGGACAACTTCTGCTTTGGTACGCTGCACGTATCTCTGGTAGCTTTGCCATAGAAAAGGGAACTGCTTTATTTCTTCAATGTCTAAGTCGTCAATCAACTCTTGAGTCATGGCAACTATCTCCTCATCGCGCAATAGGCCCAAAAACTGCGCGAGTAGTTCCGCCTGATCGTATTCATCAGGCACGGAGCGTATACCAGCCAATACCTTGGGCAAGGTATCGGCTGGTTTCTCAAAATGGGTAAGGCTAGCCAAAGGTAGGAGACTCTCTCGCCCCAACGCTAACAACTGCTCGGCCTCCATTTTCCACAAATGAATGACCTGGTAATTCCAGGTCAGGGCTAATTTGTCCCCTGGCCCTGGCACCTGATACTGTCCGGTATCCTCCTTGCCGGCCCCAGACTCCCAGTAGAGTACAACGCTGTGCAGAGGCCCTCCGTGCTGCTGAAAAAGCCGGACCATGTAATCGAGCATACGCTCTGGCATCGGCCGGTGACTGCGCCTTCCCTGAAACTCGATGTGCAGCAGACTAATCCGGCCGTCGGCCAACTGCACCCGAAAGACGCTATCGGCAAAAACTGTTTCGGCCGGTAACTCAACCGTGATCGGCTCAACAGTCAGAACCTCGCTGTTGAGCAGCCAGGCGGCAAAGTCGGGGGCAAAGTCGGCTACCAGTTGTTTGAGCAGGGCATCTAGCGTTGACACAGGCGCGTCCTCTCGGCCGTTATGGGCATGATCACGGCCGGGGTAAGAACTCCTGAACAAGTAGACGGCCGGCCTCTTTGCCATCTAACACGATAGGCAAAGCCTCCGGCGGCCGATAGACCCGGCTCTGCTGATAATCCGCAGGCCCGGCCGGGCCGCCGGGTTGGCTGTAAACTTCCACCTGCCCATCCACTAAATTGACGATCCAGTAGACCGCGATGCCACTCAGGGCATAGAGACGCTTCTTCAGCGTGCGGTCACGTTGGAGAGTGGTATCGGCTACTTCGACCACCAGAGCTACGTCTGGTGGCCCTGGGTGCCGGTTCAGATAGCGGCGCGTGTCACCGCGCACCACCATCACGTCCGGCTCTGGCTCGCCGTCGGCCAGGGTTAGGGGTTCCTGGGAATCCACGTACCAACCGGCCGGGACAAGTCGTTCCAAAGCCTGCCGGAGTAGATAGGTGATCGTGCGATGGAAGGGGTTTTTGGGCATTTTGGGTATCAGCCAGCCGTCCAGTAGCTCGACCGGGTCATCGTCGGTGAGAATGCCCGTCTGAATCATGGCATGGTACTGGTCAATGGTCAATCGCCAGACGGGGAAGGGCGGTCGGGCGGCCGGTTTCACTTTGGTCGGGATAGGTGCTTGGGTGAGGACCGTCATAGCCGCGAATTATACACCAAATTACTCTGCCCGTACTTGGGCCAAAACAAAGAAATCGTCAGTCAGGCGGCCCTCGGCCGTCACCATCTGCAACCTGTCAAACTGCCCCCCGGCCGTCAGCGTATAAACGCCAATGATGACCGGATAGACGCCGGCCGGCGTGTTGGAATCCACTGCCATCGGCATAGTCAACGCTCGCACTTCGCCCACCGGCCAGGCGGCCGTGCCGGGCTGCGGCGACAGGTCGTGGC
>JBFMFT010000311.1:0-6631 GCA_040751925.1 Chloroflexota bacterium | reverse complement strand
TAGAGGAAACTCGGTTTCTCCGAAGAAACCGAGTTTCTGAGCAAGGTAGGCTGATGTCTGAGCAGTACACCGAAAACAAGCAACTAAACGCCTATAACGAGATCGTCGGCCGCACCCGCAAGCAGCATCGTCTGTTGTCTGTGCAGTGGGAGTTGACCTATCGCTGCAACGAACGGTGTACCCATTGCTACCTGGACGTATTGCCGCCAGGAGCCAAAGTGCCAGGCGAACTCAGTACAGAAGAAGCCAAAGCTGTCATTGACCAATTGGCCGAGTTGGGCGGGCTGACGATTACTTTCTCCGGCGGCGAGGTCTTTGTCCGCTCCGACGTTTTTGAGATTGCCGAGTACGCCCGCCAGAAAGGCTTCGCTGTCCGCTTTTTCACCAATGGTATCTTGATCAAACCGGCCGTTGCTGATAAGATTGCCGCTATTAAGCCAGTCGTGGTAGAATTTAGCGTATACGGTGTAGACGCGGCTACCCACGATGGCATCACCCAGGTTCCCGGCTCTTTTGACCTGACCATTCGGGCCATCAAGCTGCTACGCGAGCGCAAGGTACGTTGTCTGATTAAGACCCCGCTTATGAAAGAGAACATCCACCAGTTTAGGGCCTTGCGTGAGTTGGCGACTGAGCTAGACGCCGGTTTTCACTACGACACAACCATTGTGCCGAAGCACACCGGCGACCTGTCTCCCCTGAAACACCGCCCCAGCGACGACCAATTCCTGGGGTTCTTGCGGGAACGAGTGAACCCAGAGACGTGGAAACTCACGCCCTATAACGACGAATTTCGCTTTTGCGGGATTGGCATGAACAGCCTGACCATTGACCCTTACGGTGAGGTCTCTACCTGTGTCGGGGCGCGGGTGTCGGCCGGCAACCTTCGCCAGTCTGCCCTCTCTGCGCTGTGGCGAGAGTCGCCCGTTTGGGAAGAAACCAGCAGTCTGAAGTTGGCTAACCTGCCCGTTTGCTCCACTTGCGAGCTACGTCAGTTTTGTATACGCTGCCATGGTACGGCCGCGTTTGAAGACGGGGACCTGTTAGGGTGTTCCTCGGTCGCTTATCGTGAGGCGCGTTTGCGCCGCCAAGCCTATTATCAGGAGAAAGGAGTGACTCATGACTGAACAACCAGCCCTGAAGAATGAAGAGAAACGGCCTTATGAGAAACCGGCCATTGTCTATAGCCAGCCCATGGAAGGCATCGCCGGGGCTTGTTCGGATGAGGATCCGATCAACGGCAAAGCCGACCAGGCTCAGTGCGCCACGCTCAATTCGTAGATTGCCTTTGTCGGGCGCGTTGCCCTTCCCCAAGAGCAACGCGCCCTGTTCTGCCTTGCGCGACCAGGGCCAGGTCAAATTGAATACAGCTCTGTGAGGAGGGGGCCTGCCATCCTTATGGGCCAGGCGAGGGCTGGTTGCTTAGGTCATTTCTGACCCTGCGCTTCATAAGGATTAACGCTCATGTTCCGACCTTTGCCAAAGGGTATGCTGCGCCTGGCGACAGGCGTGTTCTCGTTGCTTGCCACAACCCTCCTTTTTTCTGCTGCCAATAGCCAAACTATCGCGGCCGACCCTGGCGGCGCGCCGCCAGCGGCGATTACCCTGCTCACCGCCGCCCCCCATAAAGTCGTCTTTGAGGTCATCCCACCTGCCCTTGACCAACAACGGGTCATACTGCCCTCTGGCTCGTACCAAAAGCTGGCCATGGCCGGTTATGGGACGACAGGAGAACCCGGCCGGCCGGCCCTACCCCAACGAGCTATTTACCTGGCCCTACCCCCTGGGGCAGAGCCAGTTGTCACTCTCCTGGATAGCGACCGCCAGACCCTAACCGGCGTCTCCATCTTGCCGGCCGTGCAAACGACGCTGGTCGAGTATGAGGCCGGCGACCCGGCTGCCGTTCCCACCTTCCGCGATGACTACCCGGTGGACGAGGCCACTTACGATTCGGAAGCCCTCTACCCGGCCGCGCCGGTCAGCCTGGGCGAGATAAGCTGGCTGCGCGACCAGCGGGTGGTCAAGGTGTGGCTGCGGCCGGCGCAGGCCAACCCGGCCCGGCGCACGTTGACCGTTCACACCCGGCTGCTGGTCGAGGTCACTTTTCAGACCCCATTGGAAAACCCCGCAGGTCTCTCATCAAGACCTGCGGGGTCTGACACCAATGCCCGGCCGGAAAGCCCAGCCTTTGAGCGCGTTTTGAGCCAGACGATCTTGAACTATGAACAGGGGCGCGAGTGGCGGCGGCCGCGACCGGCCGGCAGCCAGCCGCAGCCCTCCCCCTGCCTGGATGACAACGCCTTCCGCCTGACGCTGGACGAAACGGGGATGTACGTGTTGACCCAGGCCGATTTGCGAGCAGCCTGGCCGTCATTCCCCACCAGCGTTGAAGCAGACAGCTTGCGGATGTGCCGCCAGGGTGACGAAATCGCCATTCAGGTTAGCGACGGCGACAGCGACGGTAACTTTGAGAGCGGCGACGCCATCACTTTTTATGGTGAGGCCATTAAGACCCAGGAGACGACTACCCACGTCTACTGGCTGACCTATGGCGGCAGTGCCGACGGGCTACGGATGGATGACGAGGAAAGCTCCAATAGTGGCCCGATGGACACCAGCTATGGCCCCCTATTCCACCTGGAAGAAGACCTGGAGTATTATTCCCAGTTTCCTACCGAAGACCTGAACGACCACTGGTACGCCGCCCAAATCGCCTACGGGGTCAGCGGACTGCCCACCACCTACAGCGCATCTTTTACCTTAGCCAACCAGGCCAGCGCGGCCTACAGTGCGCCGGTCACCGTCGAAGTGTCGGCTTTTCTGGCCGTCGAAGATCACACCTTTGAGGTCAGACTCAATAATACCTCTCTAGGAACGGCCAGCTTTACCGCCTCCGGCCACGAAGCCCCCTTCGCAGCCACCTTTACGGCCCCTTCGACCGCTTTCCAGGAAGGGGCGAACACGTTGAGTATCATTGCCCTGGATAGCGGCAATGGCGGCACTCACACAATGCTGGTCAATTGGTTAGAGATTATCCCCCAACGTCAATACGTGGCCCAGGATGACCGGCTGGCCTTCACGCAGCCCGACAGCGGCCCCTGGAAATATACCGTCACCAGCTTTAGCAATGGCAATAACGTCTCTGTCTATGACGTGCGTGATCCCCTGAACCCGGTCGAGATTACTGGCCTGACGGCCGTTGGCGGCTCGGTGACGTTTGGGATAGAAGAAGATGAGCCGGCCGCTTACGAGATGACGACGGCCGCCGCCCGCTTACAACCCCTCACCCTCGTTAAGGACACCGCCTCCGACCTGGCCGACCCCACCAACCAGGCCGACTACCTGATCATCACCGACCCCAGCCTGGACAGCGCGCTCACCCCGCTGCGCGGCCGGCGGGCCAGCCAGGGCCTCGTGGTGAAAACTGTTTACATTCAGGACATCTTCGACGAGTTCAGCAGCGGCCTGTATGCGACCGAGGCCATCCGCAACTTCCTGGACTACGCCTATACGTCGTGGCAAGCCCCCGCCCCCAGCTATGTGCTGCTGGCCGGCGAGGGCAGCTTTGACCACCGCAACGTGGAAGGCAATAATGGCGCGGGGGACAATCTTGTGCCGGTCTATCTGAAATCGGGGGTGGATAGCAACTTGGGCGAGGCGGCGGCCGATAACCAGTACGTGGCTTTTGGGCCGGATAACGTGGCCCAGATGATGCTCGGCCGCCTGCCGGCCGCCAATACCAGCGAATTGACGGCCATCGTGGATAAGATCATCGCCTACGAGACGGCCGCTCTCGCCCCAGCCTGGCAATCCACCCATTTGTTTGTCGCCGACAACACCCTGCGCCCTCCCGCTCCTTGTGAGCCGGACCCGGCCGGGGACTTTTTCGGTGTGGTGAATGCCTTTATCGCCAACTTCTTTCCAGATAGCCAACTCTTGCGCCGCCTCTACTACGCGCCCTTCGCCTGCTATCCCAACGAGGACGATCCGAATGACTACTCTTACTACGCCGGTGAAAGCGCGGTTGTCTTCGGCCGCATCATCGAGGAGATGAACGCTGGGGTCTCGTTTATAAACTATACAGGACACAGCGCCATTGCCAACTGGGGACATGAGAGTTTCCTGACGACGACGAACATTGGCGCGCTGGCCAATGGCGGCCGCACGCCGATCATGTTGCCCATGACTTGCCTGGAGGGGATCTATCACTTTCCCGAAACGCCGGGGCTGTCCGAATCGCTGCTGCGGCTGGAGGACGCTGGCGCGGTCGCCAGCTATGCCCCGACAGGTCTTCAGGTACAAAAGGGCCATGATTATTTGCTGGAAGGATTCTATACGGCCGTGTTCGACGACGGCGCGCTAACTCTGGGCGAAGCGGTGATGGGGGCAAAGGAGAATCTGGCTACCAGCAGTCCCTTGAATTACCAGGACTTGCAGGATACGTTCATGCTTCTGGGTGACCCGGCCATGCCTTTCAATCTCTGGCAGTCCACCACCCAGTTGAAACTGCCGGTCATCAAGAATCAGTAAGCACTCCTTACGGAATACTGAACACTGATCCCTGACATGGAAACGTCGCTTCTGGCCGATCTGCTCTTGACCAGCATAGACCAGGGCAAACGGCCGCAACTGACCATCGCCACGCGCAGTATGGTTCCTTTGTTGCGGCCGGGCGATCAGGTGTGCCTGGGGCCGGCCGACCTCCAAGCCCTGCAAGTCGGTGATCTGATTGCCGTCGCCGCCCCGGCCCGGCTGCTCATTCACCGCTATTGGGGGCCGACGGTCGTGGCCGGCCAACGACACCTGTTGACACGCGGCGACCGGCCGCTCACCTTTGACCCACCCTGGCCGGCCGATTGCCTGGTGGGTCAGGTCATCGCCCGCCGCCGCGGTCAGAGGCGCCTGTGGTTGACACACGGGCGCGGCCGTTGGCTCAACCGTTGGCTAGCCCGCCTCTCCGCTCTGGAACTTCGCCTCTTATCCGACTCTCCCCAACTTGGCAGAGAGCGGCCGGGGGAGAGGGTCAACCTCCCCTCGCCCTGGGAGGGCGAGGGGCCGGGGGTGAGGGTTCGCCTCATCCGGCGCGCCTTCTTGACCCTGGCTACCCTCCTCAGTGAGTTGGTCTCTTTACGATGAAAAGCTCTTCCATCTTCCGTCCTTCATCCTTCGTCCTGGTGACGGCCGTCAGCTTCCTGCTGGCTCTGACCGCCTCCCTCACCTCGGCCAGCGTAGATCTATATAACTTTTACGCCATCGCCGACCAGAGTTCGATTACACTGGTCTGGGATACCGCCCAGGAGCTGAATAACCTGGGCTTCAACCTCTGGCGCGACGACACGCGCTCCCTCAGTGATTGCCACGCCGCTGCCCAGGTCAACGCTGGCCTCATTCCCAGCCAGGCCGGCGGCCAGGCCACCGGGGCCCATTATGAATACCTGGACAGCAACGTACAGGTCGGCGTCACCTACCGCTACTGGGTAGAGTCGGTGGACACCAGTGGATTACAAGAATGTCACGCACCCATCGAGGTATCCTTAAACAGTGGGGGGGCCATCAGCACGCCGGTAGCCGGTGGCGGTGGCGGGGCGGCCACTTCCACCTCTGCCCCGCCCAGTCCGGCCACCCAGACGCCCGTCCCGCCGGCCACCGCCCTGCCAACGGCCACCCCTGGCGGCCGGGCCACCAACACCCCGGCCGCCACGCCCACCGCCGAACCATCCGGCGAGCAGCCAACCGCTACCTTAGTTGGAGTGGTCATCACTCCCCTCCCCCCGACGCCGACACCAGACGGGGGTGGAAGCGACGATGGCGGCAACGATCCAGCGACCCCACCATCAGAGAGTAGTCTGACGCCTTTGCCGGCGGCCGTCGGCGGCCGTCCAGAGCCGACCCAACTGGCGGCCGTCGCCAGCAGCGGCCAGCTGGCTCCCCCCACGCCAGGGGCGACCAACGTGGTCGGCCAGGGCCAGCTTGCCAGTGGCGGCGCGGCGACTGCGAATCCACAGCCGGCCGGTCTGCTGGGTGGCCGCTTAAGCGTCCTATCCATCCTCATCCTCCTCAGCGGCGCCGCCCTGCTGCTACTGGGCGGTATTCTGGCTGCCTGGTTTTACCTGAGCCGGCGCAAAAGCGAATAATGCTGAAAGAGCGTTCTCTCACGACAATCACCCTGGCCGTATTAACCGTCGTTTTTCTCTCGGCCGCCGTCATTTTCTTAATTCGGGCGATCCGCCAAGATAGACCCGTGCCACTGGACGTGCCGCCCTTGGCGGTGGGTGAAACGCCCCAGGCGCTACGGCTGACTGTGCGCGAAAGCGGCGTCGCTTCGGTGACGGCCGCCCAATTGCGGGCCGCCCGTCTGCCGGTGGAGAGCTTTTCGACGACCGCCCTGCGCCTCACCCGCGACGGCCGGCCAGTCCCCTTCGTGGTCATTGGTGAAGGGCGCGAGGCCACCTTGTATTTCTATGGTCAGGCCATTACCGATACTCTGGCGGCCCCGGCCGTCTATTGGTTAGCCCCCGGACCGGGTGTTGCCATGAGCGAACGGGCAGCGACGCCGGCCGAGCCTGGGGTAGATACTGGTGGCCGTCAGGCCCATTGGGAAGACCAGCGCATCTTTCTGGGGCAGGCCCAA
>JBFMFT010000310.1:0-6637 GCA_040751925.1 Chloroflexota bacterium | reverse complement strand
GCGGCGGAGTGGGAGCCGGGCCGCAGGCCGACGGCGGTCATGGAATGCACGTTCACATGAGCAACACCCGCAACACGCCTATCGAGGCGTTGGAATACGCTTTCCCCTTGCGTATTCAGCAATACAGCTTGCGACGTGGCTCTGGCGGCACGGGCCAGCATCGGGGCGGCGATGGCCTGGTACGAGCAATCCAGTTCCTACGGCCGGTCACTGCCACCTTGACCACTGAGCGGCGCGCCCGGCCGCCTTATGGGCTGCAAGGTGGTGAACCGGGGGCGTGCGGCCGGAATACCCTCGTCCGCGCCGGCCAAACCACGCCTTTACCCGGTAAAGTCACCCTCGACCTCCGGCCGGGCGATGTGCTGCAAATCGAAACGCCGGGCGGCGGCGGCTGGGGATCAGGATAGAACGCGGATAACGGAGGAGGATAGAACGCAGATAACGCGGATGGGCGCGGGTTGACGCGGATAAATCTTACAATCCAAAAAGATCAGCGAAAATTCGCGTTCATCCGCCTCATCCGCGTCCCATTAAACGTCATGGAAGAATCCCTACTGCGAGAGTTGATTGGTCGCGTACCGCAGTGGAGCGGCGCGCAAGGCGGTGCCGTTTCTTTTCTGGCCGGCGGCATTACCAACCGGAACTACCGGGTAGAGGTGAACGGCGAAGCGTTTGTCCTGCGCGTGGGCGGCGCGAATACGGAACTCCTGGGTATCAACCGGCGGCACGAATACGAAGCGCACCGGGCGGCGGCCGGACTGGGTATCGCCCCCGAAGTCATCCACTTCCTCGAACCGGAAGGCTATTTGGTGACGCGCTTCATTGCCGGCCGCCCGATTCCCCCGGCCGAAATGGGTCAACCAGAGAACATCGAGCGGGTAGCCGAAGCCTTGCGGCGCATCCACCACCTGCCGGCCGTCGCCGCCACCTTCTCCCCCTTCCGCACCGTTGAGGAGTACACGCAAACAGCCCGTCGCTATGGGGTGGCGTTTCCGGCCGACTTCGGGTGGTACCTGGAGCGCATGAAGGAAATTGAGCAAGCCTTCTTGCGTGACCCCTTTACGCCCTGTCTGTGCCACAACGACCTGCTCAACGAGAACTTTCTGGACGACGGCCGGCTGCGTATCCTGGACTGGGAATACGCCGGTATGGGCGATCCCTTCTTCGACCTCGCCAACTTCGCCGCCCACCACCAACTCTCCGACGACCAGCAACATCACCTCCTATCCTGCTACTTCACCCCACCCAACTCTAAACCTTCAACCTTCAACCTTCAATCTTCAATCTTTGCCCGTCTCAAGCTCATGGAAATCATGTCCGACTTCCGCGAAGCGATGTGGGGTCTGGTGCAGTGTGGCATTTCTGACCTGGACTTTGATTTTCGCAGCTACGCTGACCGTTACTTCCAACGCATGGCTGCCAATTTGATTGCTTCTGACTATACGAAGTAACTGGCCTTAAGCCGTTCATGCTCTTAATCCGTGTCCTAGACCAGTTGCCAACCTTGTTAATATCGTGATATTCCGGTATAATTGTATATAGGTACCTCTCAATACAGGTGGTAGAAATGAAAGCCATTTCATTACGCTTAGACTCCATGCAATACGAGCGACTACGGGTGCTATCTTTCACCACCCGTAAGCCCATCTCCGAGATCATCCGCGAGGCCATAGACACACACCTGAAACAACAGTCTATCAAGCCTGGGCAGGAATGGTTTTGGTCGCCTGGTTGGCAGGCGGCCGAGCGAGAGGCAGAAGCTGACCTGGCGGCCGGCCGTATCGAGACCTACGATAATGACGCTGACTTCTTGGCGAGTCTGACCCATGCGACACATCAAGACGCGCCGATTTAGCCAGACCTTTGCTGCCCTTCCCCCGGCCGTGCAAGAACAGGCGCGCAAAGCGTTTACCCTGTTCTGCCAAAATATGTCCCATCCCAGCCTGTCTATTGAGCGGATCGAAGGGTATCCCGGCGTCTGGTCTGGGCGCATCAGCCAGAAATACCGCTGGACGTTCCACTTTGAGGAAGATCCCCAGACGGGTGAGCGTATCTGTGTTCATCGGGTGATTGGCGCACACGATGCAGTCTATCAGAACCCCTGAACGTAAAACATCGTAGGTTTAAGAAAACCTACGAGGTTTGGGGCAGAAGTATGTCTCATTTCCCTTCACAGGCCCAAGTAGTCATTATTGGTGGGGGAGTTGGCGGGTGCAGCATCGCCTACCACCTGACCCTCCTGGGCTGGTCCGACGTCGTCGTTCTCGAACGCAACGAACTGACCAGCGGCTCCACCTTCCACTCGGCCGGGCTAGTCGGCACCCTCCGTTCCGACGTCAACCTGACCAAGATGATCCAGTACAGCACCGACCTCTACCGGCGGCTCAAGGACGAAACCGGCCACGACCCCGGCTGGCGCGAGGTGGGCAGTTTACGCCTGGCCTCTTCACCCCAACGCCTGGAAGAACTCAAACGCCAGGTGGCTCTATCGCGCTCGTTTGACCTGCCCCTGGAATTGATCACGCCCCAGGAGGCCCAGGCCATGTTTCCCCTCATCACCCTGGACGGCGTGGAAGGGGCGGTCTACTTGCCGATTGACGGCTTCATTGACCCGACTGGCCTGACGATGGCCCTGGCCGCCGGGGCCAGGAGCCGCGGGGCGCGCTTCCTCACCCATACCCGCGTCCAGGGGATCGAACTGGCGAACGGCCGCGTCCACACCGTCCTTACTGACCAGGGCGCGATCCAGACCGAGATTGTGGTCAACGCCGCCGGTCAATGGGCCGGTGAGATCGGCCGGATGGTGGGCCTGGAGCTGCCGGTTGTGCCAATGGCTCACTTGTACCTGATTACCCGGCCGCTCGAAGGCGTGCGCTCCGACTTCCCCACCCTGCGCGACCCCGATTTACTGGTCTACTACCGCGAGGAAGTGGGCGGGCTGATTGCCGGCGGCTACGAACGGCAGCCTGCGCCCTGGGCTTTGGACGGCATTCCGGCCGACTTCAACAACAAAGTGCTGCCGCCCGACTGGGATCGCTTCACCCCCCTGATGGAGAACGCTATCCGCCGGCTGCCCGCTCTGGAACGGGCCGAGATTATCACCCTGCTCAACGGCCCCGAAGGGTTCACACCTGACGGCGAATACTTGTTAGGGCCGACGGCCGTCAAGGGCTTTTGGGTGGCGGCGGCCTTCTGCGCCCACGGCCTGGCCGGAGCCGGCGGCATCGGCAAAGCCATGGCCGAATGGATCATTGACGGCCACCCCGAATGGAACTTGTGGCGGCTGGACGTGCGCCGTTTCGGGCCGAATTACGCCAGCCAGCCCTACACCGTCGTCCGCACCATCGAGACCTACGCCAAATACTACGACATCCATTACCCCCACGAGGAGCGGCAATCGGCCCGGCCGCTGCGCCTCTCGCCCGCCTACCACCGTCTCAGGGAACTGGGGGTGGTCTTTGGCGAAAAGACGGGCTGGGAACGGCCGAACTGGTTTGCCCCATACGAAAAGCTGGCGACACACGGCCACGAACCACGTGGCTGGTCGCGCCACCATTGGTCGCCGGCCATTGGTGTCGAGCATCTAGCTACACGGAGCACGGCCGGTCTTTTCGACGAAACCTCTTTCAGCAAAATTGAGGTGCGCGGCCCCGGCGCATTGGCCCTCCTGCAATACCTGTGCGCCAACGACGTGGACGTGCCGCCCGGCCGCGTCGTCTATACCTCTATGCTCAACTCCCGCGGCGGCGTCGAATGTGATTTCACCGTCACCCGGCTGGCGGCCGACCGCTTCCTCATTGTCACCGGCACCGCCTTCGGCCAGCACGACCTCTCCTGGATTCGCCTCAACAGCCAATATGGGCCGTCACCCACAAGTAATAATAATCCGCGCCAATCTGCGCCCTCCGCGTCATCCGCGTCCCATTCCGATCGGGTGACTATCGAAGACGTGACCTCGACTCGCGCCTGTTTTGGCTTGTGGGGGCCACAGGCCCGCGCCATCTTGCAGCGGGTGACAAAGGCCGACGTGTCGAACGCCAGTTTCCCCTACATGACCGCCCGGCTGCTCACCGTCGGCGACGTGCCAACTCTGGCGATGCGCGTGACCTACGTGGGTGAATTGGGCTGGGAGTTCTACTGCCCGATGGAATATGGGCAGCGATTGTGGGACACGCTGTGGGAAGCGGGCCAATCAGACGGTCTACTGGCGGCCGGCTACCGGGCCATTGACAGCCTGCGCCTGGAGAAAGGCTACCGCTATTGGAGCGCGGACGTCAGCCCCGACTACACCCCCTACGAAGCGGGTACCGGCTTTGCCGTGAAATTGGACAAGGGCGAATTTATCGGCCGCGCCGCCCTCCTCCAACAAAGAGCCGCCGGTCTTCAGCGAAAACTGTGCTGCCTGGTTTTGGCCGACAGCACAGCCATCGCCATCGGCAACGAACCCGTCCGCCACGGCGAACAGGTGGTGGGCTGGATCACGTCGGGCGGGTATGGCTACTCGGTCGGCCGCAGCATTGCCTACGCCTATTTGCCGGTACAGTATGCGGCCGTGGGGACGAGCCTGGACGTGGAGATTATTGGCGAGCGGGTGGCGGCCACCGTCGCGGCCGAACCGCTGTGGGATCCCAAAGGGGAACGGATCAAGGCCTGATAGCATTTTCCTCATAATCCGTATATCCCCCTATAAATTCCCGCAGCCGGCCGTCGCGCAACTCCACGATCCGGTCCACCACTTTGTCCAGGAAATAGCGGTCGTGGGAGACGACCAGTACCGTCCCCACGAACTCCTCCAGGGCCTCCTCCACCACTTCGATAGAGGTGATGTCCAGGTTGTTGGTCGGCTCGTCCAGCAAGAGCAGGTTCGGCCGGGCCAGCACCAGTTTTGCCAATTGTAAGCGGCTGCGCTCGCCGCCGCTCAGGGCTGAAACGGGGCCACGCATCTGCTCGTAAGTAAACAGGAAACGCAGCAGGTAAGCCACGGTCGCCTCCTGGGTCAGCGCGGCCGTCTGGCGAATTTCCTCAATCAGCGTGCGGCCGCCGTCCAGCGTTTCGTGTTCCTGGGCGTAATAGCCAATCTGGATGCTGGGGCCCAGTCGCACCTGCCCGCCCGTGACACCCTCCGGGTCAAGCAACTGCCTGAGCAGCATCGTCTTACCCGCCCCATTGGGCCCGACCAATCCGACCCGTTCGCCATGCCACAGGGTCAGGTTCAACCCCCGGTAGAGGCGGTGGCCGTTGCCCAGCGTCTTAACGACGTTGACCAGTTCCAATACCTTGTTGCTGCCCCGCCAGCCGGCCAGTTCCAGGTTCATCCGCCGCGCCTCACTCACCTTCTCCACCTTGTCCATTTTGTCCAGCATCTTCTGACGGCTGCGGGCCTGGCGGATGTGCCGCTCATTGACCACCAGTGAGGCCCACAACTCAAAGCGTTTGATAGCCGCTTCGATGCGGGCAATCTCTTTTTGTTGGGCGGCGTAGAGCTGCTGCTGGCGCAGCCGCCGCAGCGCCCGTTCGGTAGCGTAAGCGGTGTAATGGCCCTGGTAGAGCGTTAGACGGCCGTTGTCCAGTTCAGCCACGTGCGTCGCCACTTCGTCCAGCAAGTAGCGGTCGTGGGAAATGATGACCACGCACCCTTCGTAGCCCTTGATAATCACCTCTAGTCGCCGTTTGGCCTCCAGGTCAAGGTGGTTGTCCGGCTCGTCCAGCAGGAGCAACTGGGGCTGCTGTACCAACAGCTTCGCCAACAGCACCAGCTTCTTCTGCCCGCCGCTCAAATGCTCGGTCAGCAACCCCCACTGATCAGCCGCTAACCCCAGGCGTGTCAGAGCATCCTTCACCCGGCTTTCGTAGCGCGGCCCCTCCATCTGGTCGTAAGTCGCCAGAAGTCGTTCGTGGAGGCGCATGACTTTGGCAAGAGCGGCCGGGTCACTGTACACGGCCGGGTCGCCCATTTGCTGCTCCACTCGTTCCAATTGGACGACGGCAGCCTGCAACTCCGGCCGGGCGGTCAGCGCTTCCTGCCAAATGGTGCGGCCGGGGGGCAACTCTGGCTCCTGGGGCAGCCGTCCCCAGGTCAGGCCGGACGTGCGATAAACGTTGCCGCCGTCCGGTGGCAATTCGGCGGCCACCAGGCGCAGCAACGTAGATTTACCGGCTCCATTTGGCCCCACCAACCCCACCCGCTGGCCTATCTGTACTTCCCAACTCAGGTCGTGGAAAATGGGCCGGCCGGCCAGCGTGACACGTACCTTGTCTAAGTTCAACGCGATCTCAGCCATGCGCTTGATTATACCCGGCTCTGAGAATCGCGAATGAGGCAAATAGGCGAATAAGGCGAATTTCGTCCAGCGATCATTCGCGTTATTTGCCCATTCGCGCCATTTGCGATTCAAGTAAGGCCCAAGTACAATGCGGCCGATGAAATCCATCCGCGCGTTCATTGCTGTTCCCTTACCAGCCACCGTTATCACCCATTTGTCGCAAATCAGCCAGGCTCTCGGCCGTCAGACACCCCCCGGCGTGGTGCGTTGGGTACTGCCCGAAGCGATTCACTTGACCCTGGTATTCCTGGGCGACACGGTCGAAGACAAACTCCCGGCCGTCTGCGCTACTCTGGACAAAGTGGCGGCCGGCC
>JBFMFT010000031.1:0-20997 GCA_040751925.1 Chloroflexota bacterium | reverse complement strand
GCTTTGATCCAACCCGGCCGACCAATAACTGAACCCCTTGGCCAACTTATCGTAAAACGACGGCGTATCCGGGCCAGCGTAGGACGGCCGCACGTCAATCGCCCAACCGGCGTCGTTGATGCCCCGAATATCGTCAAAGCCACCAGCCAGGCGTAGGGCCACGTCGTCCAGGTTTTGCATGACCCCCTGGCCGCCGCCCGAACAACCGGCCAGAATGAAAGCTGAATCTGTTCCCTGTCCAGTGGCGAACTGGGGGTGGCGTTCCAGGTCATTCAGGACACCCTGGATGATGGCCCGGCCGCGAAATTGACGGCCGTCGGCCGCCAGGCCTTTGCCACTCCAGGCGTCCGAACTGCAATACTTGACGTACACCTGATTCCAATTCCAGAACCCCGGATTCCGCTCTGGGTCATTCGAGAAAATTCCCTTGAGAGGCATCGTCTCCTCCCAACGAGTGGAAGAAGTCAGATTGAACTGCTCTTGCCGCCGCGTGTCACACTCGGCCGAGTCAAAGCACGCCCCACCTCCTTCCAAAAAGACGAGCCACTTGTTGTTCTGCCCCTGCCGGAAGTAATAGCGGGCCGGTGAGCCGTCGTTACAGAGCGCGTCCGGCGCGTTCAGCGTCATCAGGCTCAAAGCATTGTTCAGCGTGGGGAAACCGGCCGCCTCTCCCCCGGCTGGTGTTGGGTCGGCCGCCAGTGTAGGCGCGGCCGTCATGGTAGAAACGGCCGTCATGGTAGGCGCGGCCGTCGGCTCCACCTGCTCCACCTGCGGCGGCCGGGTCGCTTCCACCGTCGCCAGAGCCGGCGGCGTGGCCGTCGGCCGCCCGGCCTGGCCCGGCCGTCGTCGTGGCCCACAGGTCACAAAAACCAACAGAGTGACACCCATCACCAGAACCAACCCCAAGGTACGTCCACGTCCCATAGAAAACATCACCTTTCCTCCAACAGTCTGTAAAACGTGAAACGTGAAACGTGAAAACTCCGCCTCACGTTTCACGCTTCACGCCTCACGGCACACTATAACCATCAAACACCACCGTATCACCACCCGAGGCCGGATTGTGCGTACCCGTCACGCGGATGACGGCCGTATGCTCCCCACCGCCCAGACCGCTGATAATGACTGGATACTGCCATTGTACAGTGGGATTGTAAAGGTCAACCGTCACGATCAATACCCCATCCACGTACACTTCGGCAATGCCCATAGCCGGGCTACGTGTTGTCAGCCAGGTGCATTGTGGCCCATCGAAGGCAAAGGCAACCGTGCTACCGGCCGTGTCTGCCCGTCGAAAACTACCCCCATAAGCCTGCGTCCCCGCCCGGCCCTGCCAGTCACCATAAGTTATCCGAAGATCCGTGTCCTCGATGACCAGCCGGTCCAGGAAGAGGGCATCCAACCGCACCTCCGTCCCACTGGAATTGGGATTACTCTGCCCCAGGGCTTCCAGAATCAGGGTATGGCTACCAGCTTTCAGGTCGGCAAACCGCACGCGATACAGGTAATCCGGGGCTGGCCCGTACAAGTCCAACGTATCCATCGCCTGGCCGTCGAGGGTCAGGTCAGCCAATCCCTGGTCTGGCCCGCGGTAACTCTGCACGATCAGGTTGGTGTAATAGGGCAAGCCGTCGGCCGAGCCCTGATAAACCGTCACCCGCCCTTCGCCGCCCAATTCATTGTCGTAGCCATGCGCCCCTACCGTCACGTCGTCGTAGCCATCGCCGTTTACGTCCCCGGCCGTACTGGCGATTAGCCCCAGCAACGCCCCGGTCTGGTCGCCCTCCACTGTCCAGGCCGGTTCAAGGCTCAAGCCAGTGACCGAGCCATGATAAACGTAAGCCTTGCCTTCGTCCACGTATTCCCCATCGTATTTATAGGCGGTGGTAATCACGTCGTCGTAGCCGTCACCATTCACGTCCCCGGCCGAACCCACCGAAGTCCCATATACCGCCCGAATCTGGTTGCCTTCCGTGACCCAATCGGGCGTTGTACTCAAACCCGTTGGTGAACCATGATAGACGTAGGCGGCCCCTTCGTGGTGCTGGCCGTTCTGGTACCATTCCACACTGGCAATCACGTCGTCATAGCCATCGCCATTCACGTCGCCGGCCGGCCGCACAAAATCGCCCAATTTGGCCCGCGCGATGTTCGACTCCACGAACCAGTCGGCCGTCAGGCTGGGGCCAGTGGGGGAGCCATAATAGCCATAGATCACCCCTTCATCCAGTTGGCCGTTATCGTACCAGTAGGCTCCAGCAATGATGTCGTCGAAGCCATCGCCATTCACGTCGCCCGCGCCGATGGCCGAATGGGCGTAGAGGGCGTCAGCCTGGTTGCTTTCGCCTATCCAGGCCAGCGTCGCGCTCAAGCCGTCGGCCGAGCCGTAATAGAGGAAAGCCCTTCCTTCGTCCACTTCGCCGTTGGCGTAATGGTGCGCGCCGATAATCACGTCGTCGTAACCGTCGCCGTTCACGTCACCGGCCGTCCCCACCGAATGACCAAACGTGCCGCCTTCCTGGTCGCCATCCATCACCCAATCGGGTGTCGCCTTCAGGCCAGTGGCCGAACCATAGAAGACGTACACCCGCCCCTGGTCTACAAATTGCCCATCGTAGAGGTCGGCCCCGACAATGAAATCGCCATAACCATCGCCATTCACGTCGCCGGCCGTCCCCGCAAAGTAGCCCAGGTGAGTGGATTCCTGATTGTTCTCGAAGCTCCAGTCAGGCGCACCCCCCAGCCCATTGGCCGACCCATAATACACCCACACCTTCCCCTCGTTGATTTCCGGATTGTCGTACCAGTAGGAGCCGATGACCAGATCATCGTAACCATCGCCATTCAGGTCACCGGCCGAACTGGTGTGGAAGCCATAGTACGCATTCGTTTCGTCACTGTAGGCCGCCCAATCCGCTTCGGCGACGCCGGTGGCCTGACCCGTGAAGGAAATGGTCTCGCCCGCCTGGTCGGCCGCCCGGTAGCCGCCGCCCGACGCCTGGCTATCCGCCACGCCCGCCCAGCCATCGTAAGTGATACCATAAGCTGTGTCGTCCACCGTGCCAACAGGTAGCGTGGCCGTATAGACCAACTTCTGGCGGCCCTGGGCATCCTTCACTTCCAGCCTCACCGCGTCGGGATCGGTCAAGACCGTCACCAGACCATAGCCCCGGCAGCGCAGCCGGTCAGCGTCGCCATAGGTGCCAATCGCCCAGTCGCCCAGGGGGGAATCACTGGCCAGGCAATCGTTCAGGTTGGCGCTGGGTACCAGCATCTCCGGGAAATCGGAATACGTGCCATCGTCCATCGCCCCGGCGTGGCGGTCACCAGAGATGAGAATGACCCCGGTGATGCCGTTGCCATTGATGAAATCCACCAGGGCTTGCCGTTCGTCCAGGTAGACGGCCCAGGCGTCACTCTCGTTGGTGGGGTTGAAGGGGACGGGCGTCAGGATGAATTTCCAGGTAGCCGTCGAGTTGAAGAGGCCATTCTTCAGCCATTCCAACTGGCCGGCCGCCCCCAGGTTATCTCCATCCAGCAGAGACTTGTCCGGGCCGGCCGGGTCGGCGGCCGGGTCGCGCTGCGCCCGCGAATCCAATAGGAAGAACTCGGCTTGCCCATAGCTGAAACTCTGCCAGTCGCCATAGCGGGTCATGGGGTAGACCGGGAAATAGGTGGACAGCACGCGGATCGAACGATCACGAAAGGGGTAATACTTGTCTGCCCCATCTTCCCCATAGTCGTGGTCGTCCCAGTTGTGGGCCAGCGCGTACTTTCGCAGTATCTCAAAGACAAAATCCTCGTAGTTGTTGGCCGGCGTATACAAATCCTTGAACATCTGCGCCTTTTCAGTCAATGTGGTGGGATTGCGGTGGTCAAAATCTCCACCAATGTAGACGAAATCAGGATTTTCCAGGCTCGCGCTCTGGAAAGTCTCCACCGGCTCTACGCCGCCGAAAGTCTCCTTGAAGTCGGTCAAGACCACGAACTTAAAGGGGACCTCCGCGCCCTGGGGCGGAAAGGTCTTGAACGTCGGATAGGGCGCAGCCAGTTGCGGCGCGCCATCTACCAGCACGTCCAGGTAATACGAAGTAGATGGACTCAACCCACTCAGGCGCACCTGAAGGGTGAAGTCGGCCGCCGCCGCCGTCGGGTAGGCGGCCGTCTCCCGATAAATAGTCAAAGCCGGGTCATCCGAGTAACGAATGACCACGCTGGCGGCCGTATCTGTCCGCACAAAGACCTTCGCCGAGCGGTCATTGACCGCCCCCGTCACCGGGCCGTGGCTCAAGACGGCCGTCGGCATATTTTTAGCCCGCAGCCGGCCGCTGCTCCACGAGGCCAAAACCGATACCAGAATGATGACCAAAATGACATAGCTCCAACTATGTCTCCCCTTGGCGTTCATGGTTGCCTCCTTTCTGTAACCAGCAACGGCGGCCCAGCGCTGGTCTGCACTGACCGCATCACTTTTCTTTTATTTTCAGAACAGGATTACCAGTACGAAGTCGTTGGCTCCGAGCAACTACTTTGGTCCTTTTGACCCGCCAACGACGGCCTTTAACATTGCAGCATAGACATTGAACGTCTCCTAAACGTCACATAAACGTACTGAGAAGCGTCAACTGGCGCACGGAAGCGGCCGATTGATGTCTTCATCATAGCAGCCCAACGTACCGAAAACGTACCAAACAGCGTACCAAAAACGTACCAAAAACGTACCAACCCAAATTCGTTGGTGAGAAATCTGGTACGTTTCACCCCTTCGTGACAAAAGCCTGATATAATCTGGTAATGATGCGCTTCTTCAACACGGCCGGGCCGGTCAACTGCCAGATGCACTACTGCCTGCCCCCGCTGGAACGGTTAGACCTGCCCGACATCCTGCAACTAATCGCCCAACACAAGTATTTCGTCCTGCACGCCCCGCGCCAGGTGGGTAAGACCTCTTTCCTGCTGGCCCTGATGGAGTATCTGAACCAGCAGGGCCACTACCACTGCCTTTACTGCAACGTCGAGGTTGGGCAGTATGCCCGCGAAAACGTGGCCCAGGCCATGCAAGCCATCCTCGGCGAGATCACTTCCCGCGCCCACACCCACTTGAAAGACCCCTTCCCGGCTTCTATCTGGCAACAGCTTCTGCAAGAACACGGCGGGGCCGCTCTCAACCCCTTGCTGACTCGCTGGGCGGAAGCCAGTGACAAGCCACTGGTCTTGCTGGTAGACGAGATTGACTCACTGGTAGGCGACACGCTCATCTCCGTCCTGCGCCAACTGCGGGCGGGCTACGACAAACGGCCGCACGCCTTCCCCCAGAGTATCATTCTGTGTGGGGTGCGCGATGTGCGCGATTACCGCTTGCTCTCCGACGAGGGCAAAGCGGTGGTCACTGGCGGCAGCGCGTTCAACATCAAAGCCACCTCCCTTCGCCTGGACGACTTTAACCAGACGGAGGTAGAAGCCCTCTACCGCCAGCACACCGAGGAAACGGGCCAGGTTTTTGAGCCAGACGCCCTGAACTTGACGTGGCATCTGACCCAGGGCCAGCCCTGGCTGGTCAACGCCCTGGCCTACGAAGTGTGCTTTGAGTTGAGGGCCGGCCGCGACCGGACGCAACCGATCACAGCGGCGATGGTGCAGGAAGCCAAAGAAGCGATCATCCTGCGCCGCGAGACCCACCTCGACCAGTTGGTGGACAAGCTCAAGGAAGCTCGCGTGCGGCGGGTCATCACCCCCATCGTCGCTGGCGACGTTGACCCCAGCCTCATCCCCACTGACGACATCTTCTACGTCCGCGACCTGGGGTTGATTCGCGGCGACGCCCGCCAGTTGACCATCAGCAACCCCATCTACCAGGAGATCATTCCCCGCGAACTGACCTTTAGCACTCAGCAGACCATTAGCCAGGAAGCGGTCTGGTATGTGAACAAAGACGGCCGCCTGGACCTCGCCAAACTCCTGACCGCTTTCCAACAGTTCTTCCGCGAACACTCCGAGCATTGGGTGGAGCGGTTTGATTACAAGGAGGCCGGCCCCCAACTGCTCATGCAAGCCTTCCTCCAGCGCATCGTCAACGGTGGCGGCCGGGTGGAGCGGGAATACGGTCTCGGCCGCCAGCGCACCGACCTGCTGGTGATCTGGCCTTACCCGGGCGGGCAGCAAACGGCGGTCATCGAACTGAAGCTCCTCTACCGGACGTGGGAGCAGACCCTCAGCGACGGGCTGGCCCAGACCTGGGAGTACATGGACAAGACGGGGACGGCCGAGGGCCACCTGATCATCTTCGACCGTCGTTCCGGCCGCAGTTGGGAGGAAAGAATCTTCGTCCGGCCGGAGCAGCACCAGGGCCATCCTATCACCGTGTGGGGAATGTAGAAACGTGAAACGTGAAACGCGAAGGACATTTCTTCTCACGTTTCACGCTTCACGTTTCACAACTGGCGTGCCTTACTCGGCCGCCTGCGCCTCGTAGGCCCCGATGTCACAGACGGCCGACCCATTGCCATCGCCGTCGGCCGGCCGCAAGTACCCTCGCTGGTCAACCGTCAGCAGATTGCCCTGGTGATCGGCGCAGCCGGCCGGGTCAGCCGTGTCAATGGCCGGACTGCCAGTGAGCAAGGCGTGGGTCTGCGTCGCGCCGCCATTGTCCTGCAGAGGGCCGAGCAGGGGGTCAATCAGATTGCCCGACGTACCCACCTGGTCGCCCGTCGTAGCCTGGAAGTTGCAGCCGGTGGCGTTGCCGATCAGATTATAGCCGGCCGAAGTGATAGGCCGGCCGCCGCAGTCGTGGGTATTGTTGCCGACGTTGGTGGCTACGACGGAGTTGCGTAAAGTGGTTGTGCCGGCCGCCCCCTGGTAGATACCGGCCCCACTGATGGCCGCCGTATTATCAGCGATGGTGCTGTTGCTAATCTGCAATGTGCCCCGGTTCAGGATCGCCCCGCCATAGCCGCCGCCAGAGTTGTCATTCACCCAGGCGAAGTTGTTGGAAAAGGTGCTGTTGATCACGTAAAGCGCGCCGCCATTGTAGACGCCGCCAGCCGTGCCGCCGCCGTAGAAGCCGTCGGCCGTGTTGCCCGCCACTGTACTATGGTTCAAGGTCATTGTGCCGGTGTTATAAATGCCGCCGCCATCGCCATCGTAATCGCCGAAGGCGTCATTGTTGACCACCGCGCTATCATTGAGGATCGCCGTGCCGCTGCTATAGAGGCCACCACCGTCGGTCTCCGACGTGCTGCCGGACACGACCACCTCGTTCAGGGTCAGCGTACCGCTGTTATGGAGACCGCCGCCTGGGTCGTAGACATCGCCGCCGCTAACGGTCACGCCGTACAGGGTAACCACGGCCGGGCTGAAAACCTGCATCACCCGATCCGTGTCGAAGGTGACGCCCCATTGGGCTTCGATAGTGGTCACGGCCGAGCCATCCCCATTCAGCGTTAGATTGCCCGTCACGTCCAGGTCGCCCATCACCGCCGCTTCTTCGCCTATACCCGTCAGGGTCAAGGCATAGAGGCCGGCCGGTAGCGTAATCGTGTCATCGCCAGCCAGAGCGTTGGCCTCCTGGACGGCCGCCCGCAATGTGCAGACCCCCGCGCTGGTGGCGCAAAAGGCGTCGCCCAGGTTGGCGTCTACGGCGTCCGCGACACTGTTCACCACAAACGGCCCCGTTGGCCCGGTGGTGAAGTCCCAGGCGGCCGAATAGTCGCCCACCCCACAGGCGTTCTCCGCCCGCACTCGCCAGTAATGGATGGTCGTCCGCGCCAAACTGCTCGTATCTATCGTATGAGTCGTGTGACTGACGACGGCCGTATAGACCACGTTGCTAAAGCCAGCGTCGGTCGCCACTTCCAGCCGGTACGTCGAGCCTTGCGCGGCTGCCTGCCAGGTGAAAGCCGGCTTGGTGGAGACGCCATTGGCTCCATCGGCCGGGCTGCTCAAGGTGACGCCGCCAGGGGTCGTCGTACCCAAATCCAGGGTTACGGTGTCGGTATGTACGCGGTCGGCCGTCACCCCACTCACTGTTACTTCATACCGTCCCCCGGCCGCCCCACTCGTGTTGCCGATGGTCATAGTCGAATTACCGGGAGGAGTGACCGGGTTCGTGCTGAAGGTGGCTGTCGTCCCGGCCGGAAACCCGGCCGCGCTCAACGTCACCGGCGTCACGTAGCCGAGGATCGAAGTGACGTCCAGGTCGAAAAGGGCCTGAGCGGGGACGCAGATAGCCTGCCAGCCCGGTGTCACGGCCACCGCAAAATCGGGGTACGACCACTCGTAGGCCCCAATGTCACAAATCGCCTGGCCGTCGAAGTTGCCGTCGGCCGGGCGGGGGTAGCCTCGCTGGTCGGCCGTGAACAGAACGCCGTTTTCATCCGTGCAGCCGGCCGGATTGCCCGCGTCCATGGCCGAGCTGTCCGTCTTGAGGGCGTGGGTATAGGTAGGGCCGCCGTTGTTAGCGATAGCTTCCAGGCGCGGGTCAATAGGGCTGCCGGCCGTGCCGATCTGGTCACCCGCGCTACTTTGCACAGTGCAACCGGTGTTGTTGCCAATCAGGTTATACCCCTGCGAAACCAGAGTCAACTGGCAGTCCGGCGCAGTGGCGTTGGTGTTGCCGGCGATGAGGGTATTCCTGGCCGATACTTCGACCGGCACGCCTGTATAGGCATCCTCGGCCACGCCCCCGCCGCTGCCGGTGGCTGTGTTCTGGTAGATGGTCACGTTGCTCAAGGCAACTGTCGAAGCCGCGTAATTCTCGTCCAGGTGGATAGCTCCACCCCGGCCGGTGGCCCGATTGTTGGAGAAGGTGCTGTTACGAATAACGACCGCTTCTGCCCCGAACTGGTCATAGGTGGACAGGCCGCCGCCGTTATAAGCGCGGTTGAGGGCAAAGAGGCTGTTCTCGATGGTGGCGCTGGCCCCGCGGCTGTAGAGACCGCCGCCAGTATCGTAGCTGTCCGTGCCGCCCCGGTTACGCAGGAAGGTGCTGTTGGTAATAGTCAGGTCGCCAAAGGCGTTGCCCAGCCCGCCACCACTGTCGCTGGTCGTGTTAGCCGTGAAGGTGCTGCTTTCGATGGTCAGGGCACCGTAACCATTATAAACGCCGCCGCCATCGGAGGAGGCCGTATTGTTGCTGATGGCGCTGCTCTGGATCGTGCCGCCGCCCAGGGACATGCCCCCGCCACTAGACGCAGTGGCCGTATTGCGGGTGATGGTGCTGCCCATTACAGTTATCTCGTCATAACTATAGATGCCGCCGCCTTCATAGCCGGTGTTACTGGAAACCGTGCAACTTTCCACTGTCAGTACGGCCCCCAAACCACTGTATACGCCACCACCGTCATTGTAAGAGCCAGTGGTCGTGTTGCTGGTGACGGTGCAATTCTGTAGGGTCAGATGGCTGGCGTTGTGGACGCCGCCGCCCGTGCCGTTGACCCGGCCGCCACTCATCGTCACACCAGAGATCGTCGCCACAGCCGGACTCAACACGTGCAAGACCCGGTCGCCCGTCACCGTACCATTGCCATTGATCGTCGTTGTGGACGCGCCCGCCCCGTTAAGCGTCAGGTTGCCCGTAATGTCCAGGTCGCCGGTCGCCGCCGCATTCTCGTTCGCCCCCACGATGGTCAAGGTATACGTGCCGGCCGGCAGGCTAATCGTATCCTCCCCAGGCAGGGCGTTCGTCTCCTGGACGGCCGCCCTCAATGTACACACCCCCCCACTGGTCGCGCACACGCCGTCGCCTGGAGTGGCGTCCACCGCGTCGGCCGGGCTATTGACGGTGAAGGTGGCGGCCTGGGCGGCCGGCGCGGGGATCAACAAAATACCCAACCATAACAATAAAAATGCAAACCCTTTGTTCATTGCTTATTCTCCTTGATGCTAAACGCGATTTCTGCCCCCTAGTTTACTCAGACAGCGTTTACGAATCGTTGCCAAAAGCGTTTCCAAAAGCGTTTCCTGGCAGACGTGCGCCACGTCGCGCCCCGGAAGTGACTGAGGCGGAGACTCGTCGCAATGTGACGCGCCTGTTTTGGGGTACTGTTTGGGGAGAATTACTGAGGGCTATTCCGGCCGCTCACCGTGTGAGAGCGGAATCCATCTACTTTATGGATTATTCAACTCAGCCTGGTGGCACAAATCCAGGCCCTCGGTGGCGTTGAGGCGGGCCAGCGACTCTGGCTCAGAGACGATCAGCACTTGCTCGAAGATCGGCCGCGCTTGGGAACACTCTGAGGTGGTGTAGTAGTAGGCCAGGCCCAGCATATTGAAGTAGATAGCGTTGTCGGGGGTAATCGTTTGGTAGCCGGCCGTCGCCTGTTCCAGTTCCTTGATCGCTTCGTCGTAGCTATTTTGGCGGAAGAGGGCCGCTCCCAGGTGGGCGTGGGCGCGCACCATCTCGGGGGCCAATTGCACCGCCTGGGCAAAGTTCTGTTGGGCCGTTGGGTATTCACCGATGAGGAAGTACATATAGCCCAGGCCATCGTAGGCTTCGGCGTTGTCTGGCTCCAGGTTGATGGCTTCCTCAAAATACAGAATGGCCTGGGGGATGTCGCGGTTGGCCCAGTAGTTGCGGGCCAGGTTGATGTAAAGTTCGGCCGAAGGAGCTTGGTCGAGGGCGATCAGGTATTGCTCGATGGCGTCTGTGTAGAAGCCTTGTGACTCCAATAGAGAAGCGTAGTAACGATGGGCAATGACGCTGTCGGGGGCGAGGTTGAGGGCTGTCTCAATCATCTCCTGCGCCCGCACCAGGTGTTCTGGTCCTAATTGCACCTCGGCCCCACCCCCATAAGCGTAGGCCTCGGCGTTGTCAGGGTTGATCTCCACCGCCTGGCGAGCGGCGTTCACCGCCTCCTGGTATTGGAGGGCTGCCCCAGTCGGGTCGCCTTCGGCGGCCAGACGGTCGCCATTGGCCAGGTAGGCCGCCGCTTGCACTGTCCACACGGCGTCGTTGGTGGGGTCGAGGATAGTGGCTTGTTCGGCCCAGTCCAGGGCTTCCTCTGGCCGTCGCAACTGGATCAAGAGCTTGACGAGAGGAATGTAATAATCTACGCGGCTGCCGTCTAACCGGACGGCCGCCTGGTATGCCTCGATGGCCGCCTCATAGTCACCATCGCGCTCAAAGAGGCTGGCGCTGGTGGCTAAGGAGGCGGCCGAGCGAGTGGGTTCGGCAGTTGGATCGGGAGTGAGGGATTGGCGCACGTCATCGGCGTTGGCGATGACGTAAGCGCCCAGGGAGAAAACGGCCGCTACGAAGAGGACGAACAGGCACGATGGCCCGCGCCGGGGGTGGCGGGGTGGTTTGCGTTGGACGATCACGTTGTCTTCCCGATAGCAAAAAGCCGGCAGCACGGCCGGCGAACCTGTTAGCTATCATAGCATTGTGGGGAACGGCCGTCAAGCGTGGTATAATTTGTTCATTCTACCTACCCATCCACGTCCATTCCTGGAAGGAGAAAGAGAATGAACGCTTTGCTAACACAAGAAACCGAGCGCACAATTCCCGCTACCATAGCACGACCACCCAGCTCATCACGACCACCCGGCTTGCGGATGAGTTACGAAGAATACCTTCAATGGACGGACGAAGACATTCACTCGGAATGGGTGGATGGGGAGGTTATTGTTTACATGGCCGTAAAACCGATACATCAAATTACTTTGGAGTTTCTGTATCGTTTGTTAGCCGCTTTCGCAGATTATTTGGGTCTAGGTCAGGTTCACGTAGCCCCGTTTGAGGTGTTGCTACGTTCCGGCCGTTCCTCCCGCGAGCCAGACATCTTCTTCGTCGCCCAAGAGAACCTGCACCGTATCACCCAGGATAGAGTGGTTGGCCCGCCCGATCTCATTGTGGAAATCGTCTCGGCCGACAGCCTGCGGCGCGACCGCTACGATAAGTTCATCGAATACCGCCAGGTAGGTGTGCGGGAGTATTGGATTATTGACCCCCGTCCCGGCAAGCAACGAGCTGACTTTTACTGCCTGGATGAGCAAGGGGAGTATGAACTCTTTGCTACCGAAGAGAATGAAAGGGTCGAATCGAAGGTCGTAACTGGCTTCTGGCTGCGGCCGGAATGGTTGTGGCAGGCCAATAGCCTTAATCCCCTGGTAGCCTTCTATGCGGTGTTACCGGCCGAGCAACGTCAACAGTTTGAGGAGCTATTGCGTCGTGGCCCAGCTTGACACCGACCCGGCCGTTGTTATACTTCCACCACCCGTCCAACAAATAACGTAGGGGCGAGGCAACGCGGAAGGCTTTTGTCTTTCCAAGCAACATCCTCTCCGCGTTGCCTCGCCCTAGAATTTACATAGGGAGAAGATACGAATGTCTAACGTAGCCGACCTGTTTTCGAGAATGCCGGCCGCTTTCAAGTCTGACAAAGCCGCCGGCCTGAACGCCACCGTCCTCTTTGACCTGTCTGGCCCCGACGGCGGCCAATGGGCGGTCACCGTGGCCAACGGGGCCTGCACGGTCAACCAGGGCGCGGCCGAGAAGCCAACGGCCACCGTTCGCATGACGGCTAGTGATTACGCCGACATGATGAGCGGCCGTCTCAACCCCATCAACGCTTTTATGATGGGCAAGGTGAAGGTGGAAGGTGATCTCAATACGGTGATGAAGTTCCAGACCCTCTTTGGTTGATCCTGAAACCTGTCAGGTCTGTAAGACCTGACAGGTTTTTAGCCATGTCCCCCTACTTGGCCCTCGGCCGCCGCCAATTGGCCGATTTTGTGGCCTGCCAACGGCGCTTCCAATTGCGCCACGTGCAACAATTGGTCTGGCCGGCCGCTCCCCTGGCCGAATCCATCACCCAGGCCCGCCAGTTGGGCCAGCAATTTCACCAGCTATTAGAACGTCATTTTCTGGGTTTGCCAGTGGCCGATGACCTGACGGCGGCCGAGGAGCCGCTGCCTGGTTGGTGGGCAGTCTTTCAGCAGCAAGGGCCAACTCTACCGGCCGGTCGCCGCCTGCCCGAAGTTGGCCTGACCGTGCCGGTCGGCCGCACCCTGTTGAGCGGCCGTTTCGACCTGCTCATTTTAGGCGAGGACAGCGCGTACCTTTACGATTGGAAGACCGAGACCCGGCCGCGCCCGGCGGCCGAACTAGCCGAAGATTGGCAAACCCGCCTCTACCTGGCCTTGTTGACCGAAGGAGGGGCGGCCCTACGGCCGGACGGACAACCGCTTGACCCTGATCACCTGACCATGACCTACTGGTACGTGCGGGAACCGGCCGCTACCGTCACCCTCTCCTACAGCCAGGCCCAGCACGCTACCAACTGGGCCTCTATCCAGGCTTTGGTCGAGCAGATTGACCAACAACTGGCGAGCCAGGCCATCCTGCCCCTCACCGATGATTGGACAGAGTGCGGCCGCTGCGCCTACGCGGCTTATTGCCGCCGAACAGTGACGGCGGCCAGCCTGGACGAGTGGGAGGTTGAGTGGAATGAACCCGCTCTGGAACCAGACCTATTGTGACAATCAGTGTTCATCCGCGCCCATCCGCGTTCTATTATTGAGCCTTTCCGATGACCAGCCTGAACGCCACACAAACGGCCGCTATCCAGGCCAACGAAACCAGCTTCCTGCTGGGGCCGGCCGGGACGGGTAAAAGCACCGTCCTGTATCACCGCCTGCTGAGGCTGCTCCAGGAAGGGGAGCCGGCTTACACGCTGCTGGGCCTGGTGGCCGAGCCGGAACAGCGGCCGGGTTTCCTCGATGCCCTCCACCAATCAGGGCTGGGGCCTTACGCGGAATTGAAGATTACGACCTATAACCGGCTGGCTCAGGAGATGGTCTCCCTCTTCTGGCCGCTGGTGGCCCGGCCGGCCGGTTTTAGCCGCCCCTACCAGCCGCCCACTTTTCTCAGCTATGACCTGGCCCAACTGTTGATGTGGCGCATCGTGACCCCTATGGTCGAGGAAGGGGCCTTTGCCCGGCTGCGCTTACGGCCGCAGCAGATCGTTAGCCAGTTACTCGACACCCTCAACCGGGCCGCCCTGAATGGCCTGACGTTAGACGAGGCAATCACCCGCCAGATCAACGCCTGGGCTGGTGAACCAGATCACCTGCGCCACCTGGAAGACGCGGCGACAGCCGCCCGCCGTTTCCGCCAATTCTGCCTGGAAAATAGCCTGGTTGACCTCTCGCTCAACGTCCAGGTCTTCGACACCCAACTGGTCAGACACCCGGAGTTTTACGCCTACTTCCAGGAACGTTACCGCCACCTGCTGGTGGACAACGTGGAGGAACAGACGCCGGCCGGCCAGAACTTCGTCGCCAGCCTGATGAACGCCACGCAGACGACGGCTATTGCTTACGACATGGGTGGCGGGTACAAACGCTTCCTGGCCGCCGACCCCCTGGGGGCAAACCGTTTCCGCGCCTTGTGCCGGCACGTCTTCGACTTCAGCCACAGCTACACGGCCAACCCGGCCGCGCTGGCCCTGGCCGGCCGCGCCGCCAATTCCCTGCTGCGAAACAGCGTCGTCCTGGGAACTCAAGGAATTGAGGAAACTGAAGGAACGGCGGAAGCGGATGAATCCAAAATCCAAAATCCAAAATCCAAAATCCAAAATATCGGCGGCCGCTACCGCCACGAGATGGTAGCCAACCTCATGCCCGTTCTGGTCAGGCTGGTAGCCGAAGGGACGCCGCCGGCCCAAATCGCCATCGTTACTCCTTATCTGGACGAAGCCCTGCGCTACAACCTGACCCACGCCCTGCGCCAGGCCGGGCTGCCCTACCGCCTGCTGCGCCGCCGTTCTAGCCCCCGTGAAGAGCCGCGAGTGCGGGCCTGGCTGACCTGGCTGGTCCTGGCCCACCCGGATTGGGGCGTCCAGCCGGCCGCCTACGACGTGTCCGAAGCCCTTTCCCTGAGTATTGGCGGCCTGGACGTTGTGCGGGCTACTCTGCTGGCCCAACACCTATACGGGCCGGACCCGGCCGGGCTGGCTGACAACCGGCCGCAGCTGCGGCCGGCGGCCGATTTGCCTGACAAAATGGTTCAACGGGTGGGTGTGGAGAACGTCGAGCGGGTGGAGGAGCTTCGCCAATGGCTGGTTGAACAGGGCGGCCGTTATCCCTTAGATACCTTCTTGCAGCGACTGTTCGCCGACTTGTTGAGCCAGCCCCGTTTCCAGCCGGAGCCGGACCTGGCCGGGGCGGCCGTGTGCGATTGGCTGGTTCAGGTCGCTTACCGGCTGCGGCGGGCGGCCCCGGCTATGGGGCTGCGAACGCCGGCTGAGGTGGGGCGGGCCTTCATTCAGGGTATTTACCAGGGATTGGTGACGGCCGACCCGCCGGACCTGGGCAACCCACCCGACCCCAAGGGGATCATCCTGGCGACGGTCTATGGCTACCTGCTGGCCGGCGCGCCCGTCCAGATACAGGTGTGGCTGGATGCGGCGGCTACGGGTTGGTGGGATATTCCCCGCCAGCCGCTCAGTAATGCCTTTGTGCTGGCGCAGAGTTGGCCGGCCGACCGGCGGTGGACGACGGATGAGGATTTCCGCACGAGGAACGAGTTGTTGAGCCGCCTGGTCAGGGGATTGGCCGCTCGCTGCGGCCGGGAGGTGATCATCGCCAGTAGTGACCTGGACCGGCGGGGCTTGCGCCAGGATGGGCCACTGTGGCGGGCCTTACGCGCCTATGTGGACACGGATGGGCGGGATTAGCGGATTTTCGGAGGCAGCTGAAGCTAGTCGCCATTTGTGGGCTGTCGGCCGTCTGCTGTCGGCGGTCATCGCTACCCTCCTCCTGGCCCTGGTCGCTTGCCGGTCGCCTGGCCCGGCCTGGAAGGAGGCGGAATTAGCGACTCTGCGCTCGTTGTGGATTGGCAGCCTGCCCCCTCTGGCGGCCGACCCGTCCAATCGTTTTGGGGATAACCCCCAGGCGGCCGTCTTCGGCCAATTCCTCTTCTACGACATCCGCTTTAGCCTGAAGGGGGACATCGCCTGTCACTTCTGCCACCGGCCGGAAATTGGCTTTCAGGATGGCCTGCCGCTGGCCCAGGGGCCGCAGACGACGACTAACCGGCGCACGCCGTCAGTGGTTGGGGCGGCCTACAACACGTGGTATTTCTGGGACGGCCGGGCCGATAGCTTGTGGGCGCAGGCCCTGGGGCCGCTAGAAAATCCCATCGAACAGGGGGGCGACCGCACCTATTACGCCCACCTGGTCAGCCAGTTTTACCGCGACGAATACGAAAGCCTTTTTGGGCCGCTGCCTGACCTGTCGGACAGCGGCCGTTTCCCGCGCCACGCCGGGCCGCTGGCGGCCGACCCCTCTGCCCGCGCCGCCTGGGAGACGATGGCCCCGGCCGACCAGGAGGTAATCAACCAGGTTTTCGCCAATTTGGGTAAGGCGATTGCCGCCTACGAGCGGCTGTTGCGGCCGGGCATCAGCCGTTTTGACCAGTACGCCCAGGCCGTGTTGCGGGGCGACGAGGCCGGGGCGGGTGACTGGTTCACCGACGACGAGGTGGCCGGGTTGCGCTTGTTTATCGGCCGCGCCGGCTGCCTGCAATGTCACCCGGGACCGCTGTTGACTGACCACAGTTTCCACAATACGGGTACGCCGGCGGCGGTGGGGCTGCCGGTGGACGACGGCCGGGCCACCGGCGCGGCCTCCTTCCTGGCCGACCCTTTTAACTGTCGCGGCCCCTACAGTGACGCCAGTCCAGGCGATTGCGGCCACTTAGACCAGGTCGGGCCGGGCAGCGCGGCCCTGGCCGGTCGTTTCAAGACGCCAAGCTTACGCAACGTGGCCCGCCGCGCTCCCTATATGCACGCCGGACAACTGCCCACTCTGGAGGCGGTGTTGGCCCATTACAATAGCGCCCCGGCGGCCCCGGTGGGGCAAAGTGAGGTGCGGCCGTTGAACCTGACTAGCCAGGAAATCGCCCAACTCGTGGCCTTTTTGCGGACGCTGGATAGCCCGGTGGCGGCCGAGTCTCAGTGGTTGTCTCCGCCGGTTTTTACCAATTGGTCAGGCGCAGGCATGGGCGGGGATTAGGGGATTGGGGGAGTAACTATTCAGCAAGAAACCAGGTTTTTCCCTGGCAGAGCGTGATTACTGGCAACAAAAAACCTGGTTTCTTCAGAGAGCCTGAATAGTTACTTGGGGGATTCGATGACTAGCGCGTGCCGGAATAGGCCCAATCGGGGGTGTCGTCGCCGGCCGTGTTGTGGGTGAGGCGGAGGAGACCAGAGCCGTCGGCTTTCATCACGTAAACGTCGGTGTCGCCATCGCGGTCAGAAACAAAGGCCATTTGCCCGGCGTCGGCCGCCCAACTGATACCCTCGTCTGTGCCTAACTGGTTGGTCAAATTGACCTGACTGGAGCCATCGCCGCTCATCAGGTAGATTTCCTGGTCGCCGTCCCGATCTGAAGTGAAGGCAATCAGTGAGCCATGGGGGGACCAGGTGGGCGTGTCGTCGTCGCCGGCCGGGTTGTTGGTCAGGTTGGTCTGGTTGGCGCCATCGCTGTTCATCACGTAGATTTCCAGATCGCCGTCACGGTCAGAGACGAAGACGATTTGCTCGCCATCGGCCGACCAGCCGGCCTTGTCGTCAACGGCAGCGTTGTTGGTCAAGCGGGTCAGGTTAGAACCATCGGTGTCCACGAGGTAGATTTCCTCGTTGCCGTCGCGGTCGGAGGTAAAGACAATGCGTGAGCCGTCGGGCGACCAGCGGGGCGTGCGGTCTACGGCCGGATGGTTGGTCAAGTTGGTCTGGTTAGAGCCATTAGCGTCCATCACGTATATTTCCGAATTACCATCCCGCTCGCTGGCGAAGACAATCTGCGTTCCATCGGGCGACCATTGGGGGCTGCGATCCAGGCCACTGTTTTGGGTCAGGTTGGTCTGGCCCGCGCCATCGGGATTCATGGCGTAGATTTCCAGATTGCCGTCGCGGTCGCTGATAAAAACCAGGCGGCTGCCGTCGGGCGACCAGCGCGGCGTGCGGTCAATGGCTGCGTTGTTAGTCAGGCGCGTCTGGTCGGAGCTATCGGCTTCCATGACGTAAATTTCCTGGTTGCCATCACGTTCGGAGCTAAAGACGATGCGGCCGGGCCAGGCGCGGCGGATGGCCGGCAGGTAGGCGGATGGGCCGTTGCCCTGGTTGGGGCGGCCGGTGACCCTGTTCGCCGCCAGCACCAGGATGGATGACAGGGCAATGAGGGCTATCAGGCGTAAATGTCTCTCGATCATATCGTTATTTTATCCGATCTGGTCTGTTAGGGGCTAATGTATGGTCCGGCCGGGGGGAACGGCGATGTAAGGCGGAATGTAACGCTGGCCGCGACGTGAAAGGTGAAATGTAAGGTGGCTGGGTTATAAAACGGGGTGTAAGGCTCATTGTGCGCTGCTTTTTGGGGGTCCGGCTGCTGGTCGTCAGGAGGTCAGCCGGCCGTGAATGAAGTCCATCCCCAGGCAGCGTCGTAAGGCAAAAACTAATGCCAGTCGCCTATAATAAGCGCAAAGGTGATTTGTTATGCTAGGTCCACTTGAAGTAGGGCCCCATCCAGTCGCCCAACCGAAGCGCATCCTGGTCGTTGACAATGCCCAGGAGATGTTGCAGATGGTTAGTCAAATTCTGGATAAGGCCGGTTTTGAGGTGTGGCGCTCAACCTCTGGGCAAGAGGCGTTGAACGTGATCGAGCGCAACGGCCGGCCGCACCTGGCGATTGTGGATATTATCATGCCGGGCATGGACGGCTTCGAGTTCTGCCAGCGCGTGCGGGCCGGTGGGGAGTTGCCCATCATAATGCTGACCGCCCTCAACCAGGTTGACCTGGTCACTCGCGCTTTGGAGCAATTCGCCGACGACGTGATTACCAAGCCATTCAGTCCGGGGGTACTGGTCGCTCGCGTCCAGCGTGTGCTGCGGCGGGTGGATAACTTCGATTATGCCCGCGACCCGGTGGTTCGTGTGGATGAGTATTTGCGGGTGGACTTTGCCGGCCGCCAGGCTCTCGTTGGCAACGCGCTGGTTTCTCTGACGCCGACGGAGGTCAGGCTTTTACACATTCTCCTGCAAAGCGGCGGGCGGGTGGTCACGTTGCCCGCGCTGCTGGGCCACCTCTGGCCGTCGGAAGCGGCGACAGAGGAGCGGCTGCGTTACCACGTTTCTTGTTTGCGGCGCAAGATCGAACCGGCCCCCGCCCGGCCGCGTTACATCTTGACTGTACCGGGCCGGGGCTATTCGTTTTACAACGGCCGGGTAGCCTAACTTTCCTGGCGTCTGTAGAAACCAGGTTTTTCCCCCAAACGTGGTTTTTGCGTTTCTGTGGGAAAGATGGAGGATGAATGGTAAGATTGTTCATCCTTTATCGTCCAGCAGTGTGCCTAGCGCAAGGAGAGTGTTGCCGTGACTTCGGAAGTGACGCAAACAGATGTCGGAACAAGTGGTTATCCAGAGGGTATCTGGCCGGAGTGGGTCTATCCCTACTCGGCCGGGCTGGTAGGGGGATTGTTGGGCGGGGCGGCCGTGTCCCTGGTTGGCGTCGGCTATGGCTTGCTAACCGGCCACGTGTGGCGGCCGATCAACGTGGTCGGCGCGGTCATTCTGCGCGATATGCAGGGTATGTCCGGCAGCCAACTCGATCACTTTAGCTTACTGGCCTTGCTGATTGGCCTCATCATCCACGCCGTCATGTCGGCCGGGGTCGGGTTGTGCTTGGCCTTTGTCCTGCCGGCCCTGCCCGGCCGCCCCTTGTACTGGGGATTGGTCATCGGCCCCTTGCTGTGGGTGGGCGCCTTGGTAGCCGCCTTGCCCATCATCAACCCGGTCATGGTGCGCTACGTTGACCTCCTTTCCTTCTCCGTGGCTATGGTGGCCTACGGCGTCATCCTGGGTTGGTGGATTGACCGGACACCCATGATTCACCTCGACCACTGAGCAAATCTCCCAGACCTGACAGGTTTCCGAAAACCTGTCAGGTCTGGGACATAGCTTCGTGCAACTCTGCGGCAGGTGTTGCGTATACAGGGTAGGCGCAGAAGGACGCGCCTTCTGGAGAGAGAAACAATGTCTGCAACCATTCAGCAACCTGCCAAAGAGATTCCTTTTTTGCTTCGGGTGATCTGGTTTTTTGTCCTGGGATGGGAATTGACTGGGGCCTGGATTTTGATCGCCTGGGCCTTGAACGCGACCATTATCGGTCTACCCCTGGGCCTGTGGATGATTGACCGTGTTCCCCAGGTGTTGACTCTAAAAGCCCGGCCGGGCGCGTGGGTGACGGACGAGAAGGGCGGTCACGCTCGCTTTGTGGGCGTGGCGCAGCCGGCCTTCCTCGTGCGCGCCTTTTACTTCCTGTTGATTGGCTGGTGGTTCAGCCTGCTGTGGGCGGCCGTCGCCTGGGTACTGTGCGCCACTATTATCGGCCTGCCATTGGGCGTCCTCATGCTCAACACCCTTCCCACTGTGACCACCCTCCAGCGGAGTTGATAGAGGCGGGGATTGGGGATTTCTTAATCTCCTAATCCCCTAATCCCCGCCTCGTATTGGTGGAAGTAGTCGGCCGGGTCCGACTCATGCACCCACACCCACAGGTCATTGGGGGCGACGGCCGACCAGTTATAGACCCATTCGGCGTCGCGGGGAGGCATATTCACGCAGCCGTGACTGTGCTTAAAGCCAAACCAATCGTGCCAATACGCCCCGTGCAGGGCGATGTCCTCGTCAAAGAACATCGTGTGCGGCACGTCCTCGATGAAGTAGTAATCCTCTTTGCCTTCCGCGCCGGACATTTTGACTTCCAGGTGGCGGCTCCACACCTGGAATAATCCTTCGTGGGTGGGCCAGCGATTGAGGCCGCTGGAGACCAGGCCGGCGTAAACCATCCGGTCGCCTTCGTAAGCGGCGAAGCTCTGCTCGTAGAGATCTACTTCCACCCAAAATTCGTGAGGGCCGACGCCCAGCGGCCGGGGATGGGGGTCTACCAGGCTGACCTGGGTCTGGCGCAGCCAGTTTCCCCCACCCACGTCGTACCAAA
>JBFMFT010000309.1:0-6637 GCA_040751925.1 Chloroflexota bacterium | reverse complement strand
CACGTAGGCTAGGCGGCGTTCAGCCTGGGCCACCACGAGAGCCATGTCCAGGGGCGTCAGGGTCACTTCCATATTACCCACCCCAGCCAGCAACAATAACTCATCAATGACGTTGGTCAGGCGCATGGCGTTATTGGCCAGTGTTTCCAACATCTTTTGTCGCTTTTCGGCCGGTAGCGTCGCGCAGAACTTGATGAGCAGGGAAGCCTGGCCGGAAATAATGCTGAGAGGGTTCTTCAGGTTGTGGGCGACGGTGTGGGCGAAGGCGTCTAACTCCTCATTGCGGCGTTGCAAGGCGGCATTGGCCCGCAGCAATTCGCGGTAACGCTCCTGCAAAGCCGCCACTGAAGTTGCCTGACGCTCAGGCAAATGGGTATGCACAACGGCCGGTTGACTCTGGGCCATGCACCCTATTCTATTGTCTATTCGCCACTTTACATGGGGAAACAACGAAATTCACGGGAATTACACGGCGTATTGTGTAAGGCGTGTTGCGTGTGCGTTTGTAGAAACCAGGTTTTTTGCCCATAAACACGATTGCTTTCCAGGAAAAAATCTGGTTTCTGGCTGGACAGTTACGACGCAACACGCGATACGCGCCACGCACTACGCTACCGCGTAATACCTGGCTCTTACATTCCCCTGGCTCAACACCATCGCCAGGTCGTCGCCATTGCGGACAACGTAGGTGGGGATACCGCTGGCTTGCAGAAGAATGGACATCCCCGCGTTCGCGCGGTGACCGCCAAACGAGGAGGGTTCGACCAATACCGTTACCAGACGCAGGCCGCGCCGCATGACCTGGCGGGCGGCCGCTACCCAGGCTTCATTCGTCGTCGGCGTAATGACGATCACCGTCGCTCCTCGCGGAAACAAGTGGGACTCGGCGTGCAGAACGTCCTGGATCGTCACCCGGCCGGTCGCCCGTAACACGGCCAGCGTTTCCAGGATGCGGTTCAGTTGCCGCTCACTCCGATCTGGCTGCAAAACCTCGTGCGACTGCCCGTAAGCCAGCACACCCACCGCCCGGTCGCGGCGCAGAAAGTATTGGGCCAGAGAGGCGGCAATCGTGACCGTATATTCCTCGGTGGAAGCTGGGAGCTTGAACTCCTCCAGGCGCAGCCAGGCTGGGATGTCGCCCGGTTCGGGGATGGGCGGCCGTTGGCTACGTTCGGGGGCCACGTGACCATACAGGGCCATGTCCGGCACAATCCAAATGTCCGCCAGGGGGTCTAGCTCAAACTCCTTGACGATGAGGCGGTCGCGACGGGCCGTGCTAGGCCAGTGGATGCGGCTAAAGCTGTCGCCGGGAGCGTAATCGCGCACCCCGGCCGCATTGGTGGTCACGTAGTGGGTTCGTCGGCGCAGCGCATCGCCGCCAGAAAGGATGCCGGTGGGCAAGGCAAAGTTCTGGATGTCTACCGTCATGGGATAAACCACCAGGTTGGTCGTCGGCGTCAACTCCCGCCGCATGAGGAAAAATCCAAAGGGGTCGCTGCTGGTCAGCAGCAAGGGGCCCAGCTGGTAACGGCCGCGCTCCTGGCAGATCGTATTCACCCGCCAGGTATAGCTGCCCCGCCCGCCCAGGCTGTTGATCACGTGGCTGGCGTAATGGGCCGGCAGGCTGGAATAGTCGCGCACTTCCAGCCACAGCTTTGGCACGATGCTGGTGTTGCGGACGGTGAAGCGTTCTTCTAAGGGGCGGCCGACCTGGGTGCGGCGGGCGCGAGTGGAACGGGAGATGTAGACCCAATTGATGTTGCCCCAGGCCCACAAGAAGGAAAAGATGAGCAATAGGCCTAGCAGGTAGGCCATGTTGAAGAGTAGCTCGCGGCCGGTCACCAACCCACCCAGCAGAGCCAGCACCGCCAACAGGAAGATGACGTTACGGCGACTAAACACAGTTAGGGTTTGACCTGCGCCCCAGGGACGGGAACGCGATTGAGGATGTCGTGAACAAGGGTCGCCGGCTCCACGTCCTTGATGCGGGCGGCCGGGCCAACGATAATCCGGTGGCTCAGGGCGGCTTCGGCCAGGGCCTTCACGTCGTCGGGCAAAACGTAGTCACGACCAAACAGAGCCGCCCGCGCCTGGCCCAGCCGGTAGATGGCTAGCGCCCCACGTGGGCTAGACCCCAGGTAAATATCGGGATGCTCGCGGGTTTGGCGCACAATTTCGACAATGTACTCCTTCACCAACGGATCCACGTAAATACCCTTAATGGCCTGTTGGGCGGCCAGCAGTTCCTCCACCGGCGTCACTTGTTCCAACGATTCAACCGGATGGGCGTACTGCTGGCGGTCTAAGATTTCGATTTCTTCCGGCTTGCCAGGGTAGCCAAGACGAATCCGCAGCATGAAGCGGTCGAGTTGGGCTTCGGGCAGGGGAAACGTGCCTTCATACTCGATGGGATTTTGCGTCGCCAGCACCATAAACGGCGGCCCCAGGCGATGGGTCTGACCGTCCACCGTGACTTGCCGCTCCTCCATCGCCTCCAGCAGAGCCGATTGAGTCTTAGGAGTGGCCCGGTTAATCTCATCCACCAGGACGATCTGGGCGTGGATGGGGCCCGGCCGGAACTCAAACTCGCGGTTCTTCTGGTTGAAGACCGATACGCCGGTTACGTCGGTCGGCAGCATATCGGGGGTGAACTGGATTCGCTGGAAGTGGCAGCCCAGCGACTTCGCCAGCGACTTCGCCAGCACTGTCTTGCCCACCCCTGGCACGTCCTCAATCAGCACGTGCCCCTGACAGAGCAGCCCTAGCACGGTCAACTGAACGGCCGACTTCTTGCCCACGATAACCCGCTCCACATTGTCCACAATCCGATTGGCTATCGCCTGCACATCCGTCATAAACAATGCTCCTTTGGTCAATCAAACCTGACCGGTTTCCAAAACCTGTCTGGTTTCATGCGAACACACGTTCAGAATTCCGCCAAGTATACCAGCTTTAGCGGAGAGGGGTAGGGTAGGTGCTTTAACCAACATAGACGATTCTGAAGATAATGCCAGTGGCCCAATCGGCCACGTAGAGTGCACCATCGGGGCCAACGGCCGCGTCAATAGGCGCGGCAAAACCTAGGGCAAAATCACTCGCCCCCACCCCACCCGGCCCAAAGCGCACGATCTTCTGCGCCCCTGGGAACGCGCTCCACAGGGCCACAAACAGCGAGTTATAATAGCCAGGAAAGTCGTCGTCCAGGTAAACGGTGATCCCGGCCGCTGCACTATGTGGAATAAACTGGTAAATGGGCGGCACAATCGCGACCTCTGGTGGCGGGCTAAAGCAGCTATCGCACTCATACCAGGGGTAGCCGTGTTGACCACCTGGCGCCACGCGGTGCAACTCGTCGGGCGGGCCAAAATCCGGCGCGTTATCGGTCGCGTAAAGCTGGCCCTGGCTATCCCAGGCCAGATCATAACTGTTCCGCAAGCCATAAGCGTAAGGTTCGACCAGGTCGCCGTCAGGACTAAAGCGCAAGATCGTCGCCTCCCAGGGATGCAGCACATCCTGTAGACCAGAGCCGTCCAGTATCTCACCGTGGTCGGCCCGCGCGCCCACGCTCACGTAGCCATAGCCATCGGGGCCAAAGGCAAGGCCATTGGCCGCGTGCAAGTAGGTGTAGCAGCAGGGGATCCCACCGAATAGCTGGCTCACCCCACCACCTTGCACAACAGAGACCTGGGCCTCGCCATTGACGTTTTCATTGCGGAGGCGACTGGACACGTAGAGTTTGCTGGTTCCGGGTTGGAACGCTATCCCCGTCGGCGTGTTAAAACCACCCACGTAAGCCGCTACTGTACCCTGATTATCAATAGTGTAGATCGTCCCCTCCTGAACGGCCGCGTAGAGCAGCCCATCTGGGCCAAAGGCCAGGCTGGTGGGACTGCCGGGGACGCGGGCATAGTAGTGGGCCTGAAAACCGGCGGCCACGCGAATCCGCGCCTCCCACCCTTCCACGTCGTCATTACAGGGGTACTTGTCACTACACGGGCTGGCCTGATAAGGCGGTTGCTCCAGGGGGCCAGACGATACAGGAGGTGGTGGCGGGGTTGAGCCAACCGACTGGCTGGTGGGTGTCGTCGTAATCGCCGTTAAGGCCGGCGTGGGTAACTCTTCGTCGGTGGCGGTGGCCGCCACTACCCGCGCCGTTGGCCGGCCGGCTGACCCCGACGTGGTGGGGATGGGCGTGATGGTCGCTGGCTCGGCAATGGCGACGGCCGGCCGCGTAGTCGCCGTTGGTGTGGCCGATGGGGATACGAGAGTGACAGCCGTCGGCTGCTCCTGGTGAGCGGCCGGCGACGCGCCACTGCCCTGGCATCCAACCAGGTAGCCCATTAGCAAACAAACCACCCAACTGACAAGGGAGAATCGGCCTTCACGCATCACGTTTCACGATTCAGTTTATCACGCCCGCACTGGCTTGGCAAAGCGGCCGCCGGTGGTATAATCGGCTGATGTTGGGGAAGTGTCGGAACTGGCAGACGAGCATGACTTAGGATCATGTGCCGCAAGGCGTGCGGGTTCGACTCCCGCCTTCCCCACACCAGGCGTTGCTGTGGCAACGCCTTTTCTTTGGAGGTGCGTCGCCCTTCAGAAAGTGCAACGCACCTGATAACGTGAGGTTTATCGGTGACACTGACCATTCAGACAGAAGAAGACGCCCAGCGCCAGCTAAAAATGACCATTGGCGTAGCCGAGGAGCGCGTCCAACAAGCGATGCGGCGCACGGCCGCCAAAGTCGCTAATCAAATGCAAATACCCGGTTTCCGCAAAGGCAAAGCTCCCTATCACGTTGTGGCCCGCTACGTGGGCCACAACGCTCTCCGCGCCGAAGCGGTGGATGAAATCTTCCCTGCCATCCTGAAAGAAGCCTTCACCCAGGCGGAGGTCGAACCCTACATCACTCCCGACGTAGATAACTTGCAGCTAGAACCCCTGCAAATTACCCTCAACGTTCCTTTGCGGCCGGTGGTAGACCTGGGCGACTATCGCTCTATGCGAAAGGAAGAGCTGCCCATCGAGGTTAGCGAGGAGGAAATTCAGAAGGCCCTGGAACAGATTCGGGATCGCCACCAAATTGTTGAGCCGGTAGAACGACCGGCCCAACCGGGCGACGTGGTCACAATGAGCGGCCGGGGGCATTTAGTCGAGGATAACCGTTCCATCTTCGACGACGAAAGTTACGAGTTCGTCTTGGAAGCTGGCGACATTGACTTCGGCCCACCCTTCGTAGACAATCTGGTAGGCATGGCCGCCGGCGACCAAAAAACCTTTCGCATGGAGATTCCGGCCGATCCACCAGACGTGCCCTGGGCGGGCAAAGAGGTCGAGTTTGACATTACCCTCCTGGACGTCAAAAGCCGCACGCGGCCGGAATTGGGCGACGAATTGGCCCAGGAAGAAGGGGATTACGAGACCCTGGCCGAACTGCGCGAGGCCGTTGTCCGCGAACTCACCGAGAACGTCGCCGAGGAGGCCCGCGAAAAGCGATTCGAGGTCGCCTTTGAGGAGTTTACCAGCCAGGCCCAGATCGTCTACCCACCGGCCGCCCTGAAAGCCGAACTCGACGAAATCATCAGCAACCTGAAGGAGATGACCAAGACCACTGGCTGGAAATGGGAGGATTACTTGAAGCTAAACGCCGGATCAGAAGAAGACCTGCGCGAAAAGTGGCACGACGAAGCCCTCAACCGCCTGCGTCGCCGGCTGGTCATGCACGAATTTATGAGCCGCGAGAAACTGACGGTGAGTCAAAGTGAAGTCGAAGCCGCCTTTGTCGAACGCTACGGCCATTTCCATGCCGATGCCCAGAACCAATTCCGCAAATATATGATGGAGGGCGAAGGGCTGGTGAGCCTGACGAGCGACGTTCTGCTGGCAAAGATCAAAGAGCGAACCGAGGCCATCCTTACCGGCCGCGCCCCAGACCTGGACAACCTGGAAGCGGCCGGTACAATTGCGGAAGAAGAAGAATAGAAGGTAATTGGTAATTCCCTATTACCAGTTACCGATTACCAACAAAGGAGAAAACCCTCATGGACTTCCCTACCTCTCTAATCCCCATGGTCATCGAGACCACCGGCCGGGGCGAGCGGGCCTATGACATCTACTCTCTGTTGCTGCGGGAGCGGATCATCATCTTAGGCACACCCATCAACGACCAGATTGCCAACTTGACCGTAGCCCAATTGCTCTACCTGGCCCGCGAAGACCCGACCAAGCCCGTTCGCCTTTACATCAACTGCCCCGGCGGGCAGGTTTACGCCGGCATGGCTATCTACGACACCATGCAGCAGGTCGAATGTCCGGTATCCACCGTAGCCGTCGGCTTCACCGCCAGCTTTGGCACCGTCCTCCTGGCGGCCGGAACAAAGGGAATGCGTTACGCCCTACCCAACGCCACGATTCACATGCACCAGCCATTAGGCGGCGCGCAAGGGCAGGCGGCCGACATCGCCATCCAGGCCCAGGAAATCCTGCGCCTCCGCAGCACTCTGAACGACATCCTCAGCCATCATACGGGTCAATTGCTAGAGCGGATCGAAAAGGATACCGACCGCGATATTTTTATGACCGCTGGCCAGGCCAAAGAATACGGGCTGGTGGACGAGGTTCTGGTCAACCCGGCCCG
>JBFMFT010000308.1:0-6639 GCA_040751925.1 Chloroflexota bacterium | reverse complement strand
CGGGAGAGTTACGTGCGGGCGGTGGTCGAAGCCCGCGCCGCTGGCTACGTGGCGACCACCACCGGCGCGCAAGGCTCCCACATAATGACTTCGCTCATTAAGGCCAATGCTCTGGTAATTGTACCGGAGGGGATCAAATGGGTGGCGGCCGGGGAGCAATTGACCGCGCTGTTGTTATGAGACCTAACGTTGCATCCGCAGCGTGCGGCTGAGAATGTCTTCCTGCTGCTCCCGGCCGCGTGAGTGTTGGTGGCGACCCCTACCCCGCGAACGACGACGGCGATCATCGCGGCCGACGCCGGGGCCCATGGCGGCGCGGAGGGCAATTTCCATGGACGTTGGCGCTTCGTCCTCTTCGTCGTCGTCAAATTCTGATTCCTCCACAAACTGCGGCTCGGCCGGTTCGGGAGCCTTTAGCAAGGCTTTCATGCTCAAGTCAATCCGCCGCTTCCGCTTATTGAAGGCGAGAACCTTGACCTGAACCTCGTCGCCGACCTTGAGCTGTTCGCTGGGGTGCTTCAGGTACTCGTTGCTGACTTCACTGACGTGAACCAACCCTTCTTTGGGCGCGCCAATGTCTACAAATGCGCCAAAGTTTTCCAACCGGGTGACAAGGCCGGTGTACACCTGGCCCTCCTGCAAGTCATTCCACTCTACCGCCAGAGGCTTGATCATGGTTACAGTGACCTGGTTGCGCTGGGGGTCCAGCTTGTCCACCCATACTGTAATCTGGTCGCCGGTTTTCAGCACGTCGGAGACGCGATTGACATGTTCCTTGCCCAATTGGGAGATGTGAATAAGGGCGGGGGTATCCAGGCCAATGTCTATGAAGGCACCGTATAGTTCTAAGCGGGAGACTTTGCCGGATAGTTCCATTTTCGGCCGCAGGTCGGCCAGGCTCTTCGGCGCAGCTACGGCCGGCGTCGCTTCATCATTGGCAAGGGTCATTTCGTCGAACATAAAAGGGGTTTCTCCTGACGGGATAGAGTAGGTTGCAGGCTTGTGCTGGTAGCAGTGGTGCCTAAATTTTGTGCCGCTACCACACTTCCCATTCGCGCCGGGCAATCTGGTAGCACTTAACGCGACACAGAATTATAACAAAGGTATGGGGGCTGTCAAAAAAGCGAGGCTTTGTTACTCGACGAAAATCTCTACCCGTTCCCCCTCCTCGCTGTTGGTCACATCCAATACCTTGCCTTGCGCGCCAGAGCGCACGGCCGACATCAACTCGTTGTAGTCGAACCCTTCCACCTCGGGGGCGAAGCGGGCCCCCATCTTCAGGCCCACATTGACCAGGCCCATGGGGATATTGACGTTGACTTTGCTGCGGCCGCTATTGATGTCCGTAATCCGCACGCGCAGCCAGCGTGGAGAACTCGGGCCGCGCAGTGGTTCGGGTGGCCGAGGGAGGCTGTTCTGCTCCAGGGCCCGCAATAGTTCAGCCCCCTCGGTCGCTGAGATTTTTCCTTCCTCGATCATTTTGAGGATTTGCATCCGTTCTTCAGTGGTAGACATGGGCAAACTCCAAGACGTAGTGCGTAAGGTGCATTACGCACTACGCACGAGATCTAAGCGCATGACAGCCAGGGTTTTCCTGGCTGTAAAGCGGGCCTCGGTGAGTAGGCGATTCATCCCTGCGTCGTCGGCCGGGTGATCCAGGCGAATGGCCCGCTCGCTCAGGTAACGCAGCCGGCGCAGGGCTTTTGCCAATAGGTGGCTTTCCAGGAAGCCGCGCCAGGCCGGGCTGACGCGAATGTGTATCTGGTGCGGCCGGCTCCATTCACTGTCAATAGTCGCCAGGCCAACCAGGGGCGCGCCGGCCGTCCGTTCGTCGGCCGTCACCCAGGTTTCGGTCTGGCGGCCGTTTAGGAAATCATCCAGGCGACGCCACAGCGTGCGCCGGTAAAATCCCTCGGTCAACGGCTCCGGCCAGCGCAGGTCAGGGTGCAGGCTGGCCCGATCCAGGAAGTAGGCGGCCCGCCATTCGTGGGCGCGTAGCTCGCGGATGAAAGGCCACTCTGGGGGCGCGGCCACTGGCTCACCGCGCAAACGGCTGCCGCTGTGTTCCCAGGTGGTCATGCTGCCCACCGCCACGAAGCCCAGTGAACGGTATAGCCGGATAGCTCCTTCGTTAGCCTCCTCGACTTGCAGGGCGATCACCTGGCCTCGATGGGCGCGAACGGCCTGGATGGTTTCTTGCATCAGCCGGCGGGCCATACCCCGCCGGCGAAAGCCAGGGTGGACGGCTACGTTGGCCACGACGTAACGGCCACCGGCGCCGGTTCGCAGCAGGGAGACGTTGCCCACAATGCGGCCGGACTCTTCCCAGACAAAGCCTGGGGGCAGGCTACCGGCCGGGCGGCTCAGGCTGCCCAGCAGACTAGGCGCGGCGCCGCCCAGGGTGGAGCCATCGGCCAAATAACGCCGCCCTTCAGCGTCCAGGCTCGAACCGAAGACCATATCCAGCAGTTCCAGGACGCCGCGCATATCGCGGCCGACGTGAAGCGGCCGGGGGCCACTGCGCGGCGGGTGGTGAATGATAGCGGGCGTGGAGACCATCAGATTGAAGGTCAAAGGTTGAAGGTTGAAGGTTCATAACTTTCAACCTTCACCCTTCAGTATTCCGATAAGCTGCCTCGCCAACGGGCGCGATTCTCCTCCCTCTGATAGAGCCGGTAGCCAATGAAGGGCATGAGAAGGCCAAACACCGTGACAATGACCAATTCTACCTCGATTGGAGCCAGTTCGGGAAAGCCGGCCGCGTAGCCCATCAAGGTCGAGCGGAAAGCGTCTACCCCGTAGGACAAGGGGATGGCCCGCGCCAGCCCTTGCAGGAAGGGCGGCAGACTGGCAAAGGGGAAAAACGGAGCGCACAGAATCATAAAGACAAATTGACTCAGATTCGCCAACGTCTGGGCCGTTTCTCTGACGCGGAGGGTCAGCGCAGCAAAGGCGAAGCCCGTGCCAAATGTACCCAGCAGAGCCATGAGCAAAATATACCCGCCCAGTGGCACATTGGCAAAAGGAAGCCGCCCCAGGAGCAGGGTCATTAGCCAGGCGGAAGCGATGGATAGCAACCCCGTCCAGAAAAGGGTAATCGTGACCCGCGAGGCCAGGCTGGCGAATTTAGAAGCTGGACTGAGGTAGAGTTGCTCCAGAGTGCCTTGCTTCTGCTCCCGCCGGACGTTGTAGCCGATTGTCCACAGGGTATCAGATAAGAAGATGAAGAGGATGAAGCCATAGACGACCAGCCCGGCCGTGTTGGAGGTATCGCTGCCGGCCGCCCCACCCGGCACGAACATCAGGCCGGCCAGGGTGAGGACGACGACGATCAGGAATACCTGCCCAAAGCTGGCGACGAACTCCACCGGATAGCGCAGCATGATCAGAAATTCTTTACGCACCATGGCCGCAAACGCGCTGAGGGTGGCGGCCGGGCCGTGCAGGAGGTATGCTGTCATTGGTAAGTGGTCAATGGTAATTGGTAATTGGCAATTGCCAGTTACCAATCCCCTAAAACTGCCCCACCCCTTCGTGCCGGCGGATGTTCGTCTCTACTCGTTGGAAGACCCACCGGCCGAACAGGGGAGCGATGAACAGAAAGACCCACAGGGCGGCCAAATCGAGATACCATTGTTCCAGGAAGAAGCCGACGCCGAGCAGCGCGGAACGAACGCCATTGACCATCCAGGTTGGCGGGAAGAGTAGGGCGGCCGTGCGGAGCAAGGGCGGCAACACGGCTACTGGAAAGAAGATGCCCATGAGGAAGCTAACCACCCACTGCATCAGGCCGATCAGGGCGTTGGATTCCTTAACCTTGAGGACAACTGCGCCAAAGAGGAAGGTGAAGCCGTACAGGGGAATGAGGCCGACCAGGATAAACAGGAAGGCGATCAACACGTCGCCCTGGAAGGGATTGACACCGAAGATCAGGCAGCCAATGACGTAAGCTACCAGCGAGGAGCCGACGCTGCGGATGCTGCTGTAGAGGGCCACCCCATTAGCCAGGGTCAGGCTGGTGGTGGGGGTCAGGTAAACTGCTTCCAGCGTGCCGGTTTCTTGCTCGAAGCGCAGCCAGTAGGCGATGTTCCAGAAGGCGTAACTGACGATGGTGAAGACGTTGGCCCCGATCAACAGGTAAGCCACGTAATTCGTAGTGCCAGTGTTAGTGGCAAAGTTAGCCGCCGCCTGGTCGCCGCCGGTGGCCCGGCCGAGCAGCATGGGCATCGCGGCAAAGACGATGGGGATTAGCACGTCCATCACCAACTGGCCGGGGTAACGGGACATACTGAGCAGCCGCAGGCGCGTCTCCGCCAACAGTGCGGATACGGACTGCCGATAGGTGGGTGGAGTGTAAGGGAGGGTGGTCATAAGAAGTGGCAGGTGGCAAGTGGCAGGTGGCAAGTCTTACTTGCCACTTGCTACCTGTTACCTGCTACTGGTATCCTCAGCCAGCGTCCGGCCGGTGTGGGCAATGAAGACATCCTCCAATGTCACCTCTTCCGGCACAATCCTCTGCAAGACCGCCCCATGCGCGCTCAACGTCTCAATCAGGCGGGGTAGTAGCGATTGTTGGTTAGCCATCACCACCGTCAATTGCGTATGACCATTGACCGAGGCGAGAGCAACCTGGTTTACCCCAGGTAGTTGGCGGACGGCCCGGCCGGCCTCGGCCGAGATAACTCCTTCCATCCGCACCACTTCGTCGCGCCCCAGCGAGCGTTTCAGTTCTTCCACCGGGCCAACGGCAATCACCCGCCCCCGGTCAATGATCGCCACTCGCTCACATAGCGTTTCCGCTTCGGCCATGATGTGCGTCGTGTAGACCACCGTTTTCCCTTGCTGGTTCAATTCGCGCACCACCGACCGTAACTCCCGCGCCGAAGGCAGGTCGAGGGTGTTGGTTGGCTCGTCCAGCACCAGGATGGGGGCGTCGTTGATCAGGGCTTTGGCAAAGGCCAGCTTCATCTTCTGACCCGATGAATAGGTCTCCACCGTCCGGTCGGCCAGTTCGCCTAACCCTAAGCGCTCGATGATGAGGTTGGTTCGTCGCACCCTCTCCTGGGGATGTAAATGGTACAACGCGCCGAAGAAGATCAGGTTTTCGCGGCCGGTCAGCTTCCAGTACAGCCCTCGTTCACCCATCAACATACAGCCGACGGTGGCGCGGATGGCGTTGTCGTCCTGGGTGAGCCGGTAACCATTGAGCCAGGCTTCACCAGTGGTGGGCAGCAGGAGGGTGGTCAGGCACTTGATGAGGGTCGTCTTGCCCGCCCCATTGGGTCCCAGCAGGCCAAAAACCTCTCCGGGTTCGATAGTGAGCGACACGTCTTGCAGGGCCTCCACGTTCCGCTGGCTGGACTTGAACAACCCCCGTCGCTGTTTGGTCACGTAGGTCTTACTGAGCTTCTCGATCCGCACCTGGCCTAGCATGAGCTGTCCTTTGTGAGGAGTGAAAAGTGAAGAGTGTTCACTTTTCACTCTTCACTTTTCACTTTTCCAACGCTTGCAGCAAGGTATTCGCCTCTTCCACTGAGATTGTGCCGTTTTGCAGCATGGTCAGGATCTTCAGTTGTTCCTCGGCCGAGACCTTACTCTCTTTGGCCGCCGGTGGTGGTTGGGGGGCCCAATCGGCTTCGGTGGCCCAACGCGCTTGCTTCATGGCCTGCTCGGCCCGGCGCATGGCCCGTTCGGCCGCCTGCTCTGCCTTCTTGGCCATCCGTTCGGCCATTTCGCGGGTCGCCTCCGGGTTGAATTTGTGTTCCAGGTGGCGGGCCAGGTCGGCCATGTGATGGTTAATTCTAGCAGAAATCATCTCGCCCAGGCGACCCAATTCTTCAACCTCGGCGGTAAAGATAAACTCATGGTCGCCATGCTTTTCGCCGTGGCCGTTATGTTCCTCGGTCGGCTTCAGGACGACCCGTCCTTTAGCCTCTAGCATGAGTGTCGTCTGGCCGTCGCCGAGGTTGCCCATGAAGGTATCCTTTTCATGACTCTCTTTATCGAGCGTCAGCCGGTTCACGATGCGCGGGGCGGTGGCGATAACGTTGAGAGGAGCGTCGGCCGGCCACCGTACTATAATGTTTCCCGCGCTCGTCAGGCTATGCTTACCGGCCGCTAACCCGCCGTAAAGCTGCACGTCGCCCATAGCCTGTTGGACGATGGTGAGGCCGCCCAGGTTATACAGACTGGCGTCGCCGTGGCAGCGAGTCACCCCTACGTCGCCACTAATCGTGTGCAAGCTCATTTCGCCCATATTTTCTTCCAGACTCAGGCCGCCCTGGACGTAGCGGGCCACCAGGTCGCCGTGAACCCGGCCGAGGGCGACTGGCCCGGCGTTGCGAATCGCTGTGTCGCCCATGACTTCCTTGAGGCTGAGGCCGCCATTCAGGTTGTGAACGGCCAGGTCGCCGTGAATCATGCCCGCTTCGACGTTGCCCAAGTTGCTCAAGGAAGCGTCGCCCATCACTTCGCCCAGGCTGATCGTCCCCTCAACTCCTTTCAGGCTCAAGTCGCCGTGTATGCTGGCGGCCGTTAGCGTACTGCCAACGGGGACTATCAACTTCAAGTCGCCACGGCTTTCAATCGTCAACCCCTTTTCACTTTCGGCCGTCTGAAATTCATCACCTTTGACCAGTA
>JBFMFT010000307.1:0-6651 GCA_040751925.1 Chloroflexota bacterium | reverse complement strand
GGATAAGACCCAATCCTGTAAATCCTGTAAATCCTGTCCATGCCTCTCCCGAAAGCAATCCTCTCCTTTCTACGCCAGTGGCCGGAATGGGACGCCACCCGGCCGCCCCTGTCGCCCCGTGAGAAACTGGTAATCGGCGTCTCCGGCGGGCCGGATTCATTAGCCCTTCTCCACATCCTGGCTCAAGGGGGAGTACACCCGGCCGCCCACCTGGTCGCCGCCCACCTCAACCACAACTGGCGGCCGGAGGCCATTGAGGACGCCCAGTTTGTCCAGCAGACGGCCGCCGCCTGGGGAGTGACCTGCCGCCTGGGAACCGCCGACGTGCCGGCCCTGGCCCGTGAGCAAGGACTCTCGCTAGAGGAGACCGGCCGTCAGGCCCGCTACCACTTCCTGGCCGAAGTCGCCCGCCAGGAAGGGGCGCGAGTCGTGGCCGTCGCCCACCACGCCGACGACCAGGCGGAGACGATTCTGATGCACTGGCTACGGGGGGCTGGCCTGGGCGGATTGCGCGGCATCTTGCCCATTGGCCCTCTCCCCAGCGCGCCAGAGTTGACGCTCATCCGGCCGCTGCTCACCGTGCGCCGAACAGATATTCTAGCCTACCTGGATGAGCATAACCTGACCCCACGCCAAGACCCGACCAATGCCGACACCAGCTTCCTGCGTAACCGACTGCGCCACGAGCTATTACCGCGCCTGGCCGACTACAATCCCCGGCTGGTCGAACGGTGGCAGGAGAACGCGGCCGTCATCGCCGCCGACCTGGCCCTGCTGGACAATCTATGCCAGCAGGCGTGGCCGGCCGTCCTGGTGGCCCAGGGTGAGGGGTGGCTGGAACTGGATCGGGCGGCCTGGCTGGCCCAGCCGTTAAGCCTGCGCCGGCGCTTGCTGCGCCTGGCTTTGGCCCAATTACGCGCCGACCTGAGCGATGTCGCTTTGCGGCCGTTGGAGCAAGCCCGCCGGGTCGCTGAAACGGGCCAGGTGGGCGGGCAATCCATCTTGCCGGGGGATGTCCAGTTGGCGGTGGATTACAGGGCCTTGCGGTTGACGGCCGGGGCATCACCGCCACTCTCCCTACCCCAATTACTCGACGACCGGCCACTTACGTTGCCCGTGCCCGGCCGGGTAACCCTGGCGAATGGCTGGGCGTTGGCGGCCCAACTATTGGATAGCGCCAACCTGGGCTGGATCGAAGCCAACCGCGACCCCTGGCTGGCCTTCGTAGACGGCCAGGGGATCAGTGAACTGATCGTCCGGCCGCGCCAGCCGGGTGAGCGTTTCCAGCCGTTGGGCCTGAGTGGGCAATCGGCCCGTGTGAAAGAGGTGATGATTGACCGCAAAATCCCGGCCGCCCTCCGCGCCCATTGGCCTCTCGTCGCCACACCAGACCACCTCCTCTGGCTGGTAGGACATCACCTGGACGAGCGACGGCGGGTAACGGCCGCCACCCACCAGGTCATTCAACTCCACGCCTTCCAGACCTGATAAGTTTTCCAAAAACCTGTCAGGTCTCGATGAGTTTCCGCAAACCTTCGGCCAGGGGGATCTTGGCCCGCCAGCCGATGAGTCTCTGAGTGCGGTCGGCGCCGGCCATCTGAATCGGTTCTTCGCCCGGCCGGTTGGGTAATGCGCCCACGAGCGGCCGCCCGCCCCGGCCAACCAACCGATAAATTGCCTTCACCACCTCGGCCACACTGGCCGTTTGTCCCGTACCTAGATCAAAGGCCGTGCCTGGTGGAAGATCGGCCGCCAGAGCAGCAAACACTCCCTGCACCACGTCGTCTACGTGAATCCAATCGCGTTGCTGGCTACCGGCCGTCATGGGAAAGTCAGCCCCGCTCCTAGCGGCAGCCAGGGCCGAGGGGATAAGCGTTGCGGCCGGCTGGCCCGGCCCATAGACCTGGAAGATCATCGCCCCATAGATGGGCCAGCCGGCCGTGCGGGCATACATTTGGGCGAACGTCCAGGCGGCGGCTTTACTGGCCGCGTAGACGTTCATCGCGCTCCGCTCGCCAGGCGTGCGGCCGACGACCAATCTCGGCCAGGGTTCTGACGCTCCTTCGTAAAGGGCGCGCATCAGGTTCAACGTGCCGGTCAGGTTGTGGCGGAGGGCTGTCTCCACCGGCAGGAAGGGATCGGTGACGCCGGCCGCCGCCAGGTGAAGAACCGCTTCGGGGCCTGCCTCCTGGATGGCCCGTCGGGTCAGGCTGTAATTACGCAGGTCGGCGTAAACGACGGAGAGTTGCGGGCGGAGGGTGGCTAGTTCAGGGGGAAGAGGGTCGCCCAGGGCGTAGTTCTCACGGACGAGGATGGAAACGGCCGCCCCCGTCTGTACCAGTTGGGGAACGAGGTGGCGGCCGATAAACCCCGTCGCGCCCGTAACGAGAATTTTCACCCTCTGGGGCTAATTGGGCGATTGGGCCACGACCCGTGGCCCAGTACGTTTAGCCAGGAAGTCGGTTACGGCCGCCAAGGAAGGAGCTTCAAGGGCCACGTCGAATAGTTGACGCAACTCGTCAGCCCGCAGCCGGGCAATCTGTTCGGCCAGGGCCAACGTCATCTCCCCAAACCGCCGGTTCAGCAAGTGGCGCACCACTTCCACCAGGGCGCGCTCTTCGCCTAGTTGCAGCCCTTGTTGCAGCCCTTGTTGCAGCCCTTGTTGCAGCCCTTGTTGCAGCCCTTCCTGAACTATTTCATTGTACCAGGGTGATTCACGTAAAACGACCATATCCCACCTCAAGATTCTTCTGACTACGTCTGATTGTAAGACAAATGTGGCAAAAAAGGCAAGTAGCGCTTCCAGTTCCGCCAGTTGTTCATTATTCCGAAGAAGATTGATCGCCCGACTGATCACGGCCTGATCCTGGCCACCCTTCAGCACTGGTACGAAAGGCAGCAGGGGGGCCAGGTCTTGCTCAAAGACGAGATTCACGTCAGCCTCCCACAGATTGATGACCTTAAAATCCTGGTGACCCACCAGTCCCATGAATTCGGAGTGAAAATGGTCGGTGAGAACCACCGATGGTGTGGGTGGCAAGATGTTGACCAGGATGGGGTAAACAGGCAGGTCATAGCGTTCTTCGGCCAGGGCTGTGTAAGCGCGAATGCGCCTGGCGATGCGGGCGTCCGGCCGTAACTGAAGCTCGTTAGCGACGAGAAACGTGCCATGTGTGGGTGATTGCACTTTGACCAGTACATCGTTGGCCCGACTGACCCATTGAAATTCGCCGGATAGAAAATCCAACACCTCCAACGTATCGTCGCCGGTCAGCCAGCGTGTCCAGGCGGTTGGGGACAGACTGATGAGGCGTTTGGCCCCGATGTCAACAGTTTTGGTCATGGATAAACACCTGTAATCTGACTGTGGCGTGGTCAGGAGGCCGGTCTGAGCAAGGCGGCGGATTTGACAATCCGCCGTGAGCACTGGCGCGGTCAGGAGACCGGCCTGAGCAGGGATCGTTCGGCCAGGAACTCTTGGTACCAGTTCATGGCCTGAGCCAGACCTTCGGCCAGGGTGTAGCGCGGCCGCCAGCCCAAGACCCGTGCCGCCTTGTCGGAGGCCAGATATTGCTCCTGGATTTCGTTCTTGACTTCGTTCAGGATGATCGGTTCGAGGTCAGGATAATCTGACAGGCCAATAATGGTCTGCACGACCTCGAGGGCGGTGAACGGCCGGGCCAGGCCAAAATTGAAGGCTTGCCCCCGCACGGCCGGATCAACGAGCCGTTCGGCCGTCACTAGATAGCCCTCCACCGCATCCTGGACGAACAGATAATCGCGCTTGAACGTGCCGTCGGAGCGGATGAGCGGCCGTTCCCCTCTGAGAACGCTACGGATCGTGCCAGGGACAATCCGGTTCCAATTCAAGTCCCCCCCTCCATACAGGTTGGCGCAGCGGGTCACAGCCACTGGCAGACCGTAGGTGTGGGCGTAGCTCTGGGCAATCAGGTCCGCGCAACTCTTGGATACGTCGTAAGGATGGCGGCCTTGTAGGGGAGCATCCTCGCGGTAGGGCAGTTCGTCTTGCGCCCCATAAGCCTTATCGCTGCTGGCGACCACCACGCCCCTAACGGTGGGGTTGCGCCGGGCCGCCTCCAAAACCATCCACGTCCCCTTGACGTTGGTCTCGAAGGTGGAGAGGGGGACGCGGTTGGCGATGCCTACCTGGGTTTGGGCAGCCAGGTGGAAAACCGTGTCCATCTCGTACTCAGCCAGGGTGCGTTCCATCAGGGCGTAGTCGCAGACGTCGCCGTATACGACGCTGATTTTCTCGACGGTGCCAGCGCGTACCAGTTCGGCGTGGGGTACCCGGTCGCGGATAAGCCCCACCACGTCGGCGCCGCCAGCGACCAGGGCGGCCGTCAGCCATGACCCCAACAGGCCATTACAGCCGGTGACCAATACTCGTTTATCTTGCCAGAATCCTCTATCCAATGCGTGTCTCCATATCTCTCAGAAACCGAGTTTCTGCCAGAAACTCGGTTTCTTACCAATTACCATACCTTCCAGGGCGCGCCCTGTCGCCATAGTTCCTCCAAGAGGAGGCTGTCCTTCATGGTGTTCATGGACTGCCAGAAGCCAGTGTGCCGGTAAACCATGAGTTGGCCCTGTTGGGCCAGGGCCGGCAGAACCTCCGTCTCCAAATTGACGTTTTCACCGGCCGCCATCAGGTCTAAAGCCGCTCGCTCAAAAAGCATGAAGCCGCCATGGATCCAGTAGGGCAGGCGCGGCCGTTCGACGAAGCCGGTGACGTGACCGTTCTCATCGGCCTCGATCACGCCGTAGGGCAGGTTGACCTGGGCGGCCGTGATCGTCGCCAGCCGGCCGTGCTGCTGGTGAAAGGCAACCAGTTGGCGCAAGTCCACGTTGCTCACGTCGTCGCCGTAGGCCACGAAGAAGCGGTCGGCCGTCAGGTACGGGGCGACCTGGGCAATCCGGCTGGCTTTTTCCGTGTTCAGGCCAGTATTGACCAGGATGACCTCCCAGGCGGGCTGGTCGGACTGGTCGAGATAACGCAATCCGGTACGGCCGTCCTGCTCACCGGATTGGCCTAATTGCAGGCGGAAATCGCGGGAAAGGGCCTCGTATTCCAGGAAGTAGCGTTTGATTTGCTGGGCCTGGTAGCCCAGGGTCAGGATGAAGCGGTTGTGGCCGTAGGCGGAGAAAATTCTCATCACATGCCAGATGATCGGCCGGCCGCCCACTTCGACCAGTTCTTTCTTGACCAGGGTCTCGCCGCGCATCCGCGTACCCTGGCCGCCGCAGAGGATGACGACGGGAATATCCATGGGGTGACGAGTGGTGAGTGATGAGTAATGAGTGCTTTTCACTCATTACTCATCACTCATTACCTCCTTGCGCTTGGGCGACGGCCGCCGCCAGGTTTTTGGTGAAGGGTGGGTAAATAATGCCGACTTCAGTGACGATGCCGGTGACGTAGCGGTGGGGAGTTACGTCGAAAGCCGGGTTGCGGGCGGTTGCTCCCTCGGGGGCGATACGCTGACCGGCGACGCGGAGGACTTCATCGGGGTCGCGTTCTTCGATGGGGATGAGATGGCCGCCAGCGAGGTTGAGGTCTATGGTGCTGGTGGGGACGACAGGATAGAAGGGGACGCCGTTTTCTTTGGCGACGACGGCCAATTTGTACGTGCCAATTTTGTTGGCTACGTCGCCGTTGGCGGCCGTGCGGTCGGAGCCGACCAGGACTAAAGCGACCTGGCCTGATTGCATAAAGTAGCCGGCCGCATTGTCAGCAATCACGTCGAAAGAGACGCCCGCTTGTTGGAGTTCCCAGGCGGTGAGCATGGCCCCTTGCAGGCGCGGCCGGGTTTCGTCCACCAGGACGTGGAAACGCTTGCCCTGTTCATGGGCAGCAAAGATGACGCCCAGGGCGGTACCCCAATCTACGGCCGCCAACGCGCCGGTGTTGCAGTGGTGGAGGACGGTGTCGCCGTCGGCAATCAGTTCGGCCCCATGATAGCCCATGCGCCGGTTGAGGGCCACATCGTCGTCGGCCAGCTTTTGGGCGGCCGTCAGGAGGGCCTGGCGGATGGCGTCGGGGCTGTTTAGCCGCTCGTCGTGGGCCAGGTGGAGCAAGCGGCTGGTGGCCCAGGTGAGGTTGACGGCGGTCGGCCGGGCGGCGTTCAACACGGCGGCGGCCCTGGTGAGGTCCTGTAATAAGGAGTAGCAGTCGGCGGCCTGGCTTTGGTGGGCAGCCAGGGCCAGGCCAAAGGCCCCGGTGGCCCCGATCGCCGGCGCGCCGCGCACGGTCATGTTGGTAATGGCCCTGGCGACCTGGCGGTAGTCGTCGAACTCGGCGATCTCGAAGTGGTGGGGCAATCGCCGCTGGTCAATCATCTTGACCGTCCCGTGGTCGTAGTCCCAGAAGACGGTGCGGGTATGAGCGTGTTGCTGGGGGGTGGAGAAGTGTTCGCTTGCCATCGGCCGGCCGTTCCTTCGTTGTTGGGTTTGCCAACTGGAATGATAGCACAGGCGTTGAAGGAGGGCCAAAGGCTGGGCGTGGGAGAGAAGGAACGGCCGCTACCTGGGTGGCTGCCGCTAAAAGGATCGTGAAACGTGAAGCGTGAAACGTGACCAATCCTTGTCACGTTTCACGTTTCACTCTATTGGCGGGGTAGAGGGGAGGTG
>JBFMFT010000306.1:0-6678 GCA_040751925.1 Chloroflexota bacterium | reverse complement strand
CAGGCTGGCCCACACCACCGGCAGGTAGAGCAGCTTGGCGGCCGTCCAGGTGATGTCCGTCAAACTCAGGGCCACCACGAAAATCGCCACCCCTTGCAGGATGCGCCCCAGGCGGCGGATGACGAACTGGCTGCCCAGGACTTGCAGGGTCAAGCTCAACGGCCGCAGCAATAGCTGATCAAACGTCCCCCGCCGCACCTGCTGGCCGAAACTATTGGGGTCGAAGCCACTGAAGACCATATCCATCGTGCCAAAGGCCATCTCTACCATGCCATACAGGAAGGCTACCTCACCCAACGTCCAGCCGGCGATATTCTCAAAACGCTGGAAGACGAAGACCAGGGCTACGAAGAATAGGCCCAGAATGACGGCCGCCGTCACCACGTCCATCGCAAAAGCCACCCGGTACTGAGCCTGGGAACGAATCTGGATGGCGATTAACCGCCAGTAAGTCCGAATAGCAAAGGCCATAGAAACGCCAGTGATGAGTGATGAGTAATGAGTCGCTACTCATCACTCATCACTCATTACTCATCACTCATCACTCATCACTTACCCTCCCTGGATCACCAGGCGGCGGACGCCGGCCCGCAAGGCCAGTTGACCCAGGCCAAACAGGATTACGAACCAGAGCAGTTGGGCCAGCAAAGCCGGGACGACGGCCGCTCCCCTGACCACCCCCAGGTAAACCTCGATGACCGTATTGAGCATGGAGGGGAAGGGGGTCAGATAGCACAGCCTGACGAACCACTCGGGGAAGAAGCGCAAGGGCATGAAGAAGCCCGATAGAATCCAGACGATGCCAAAGGCAAAGCGGCCGATCCCGGCCGCGTTCGGCGTCCAGAAGGCCGCCAGGTTGACCAGGAAGCGCCAGGCAAAGCTGACCAGCAGGCTGAGGAGCAGCGCCAGGGCCAGGGCCAGCCATTGCCCCAGGCTATCGGGTACGGTAATGTCAAAAACCAGGGCGTAGAGGGCCATAATCGGCACACCGCGCAGCAGGAAGTGGCCGGCCGCCCGTCCCAAATCTTGAGCCAGCCAAAAAGCAAAGGTATCCAGCGGCTTGAGCAAATCCGAAGCTACCTCGCCGGTGGAGACGGAGCGCATCAGGTCATACCAGCCAAAGATCATTAGGTAGGCGATGATGGCCTGGGTCAAGCCAGTGTAGGTGACGGCCGCCGGCAAAGAGAACCCCGCTACTTCTTCCCTTGCGCCATAGAGGGCCGTCAGGACGGCCGCCCGCAGCAGGCCAAAGAAGACATTGGTCGCCAACCCGGCCAGATTAGCCGCCCGGTAAGCGAGTTGTCGCTGAAAGGAGAGTTTAGCTAGTTCCCAATACAGGCGCATCAGTAAAGTATATCAGACATCGGATGTCTCAAAGATATGCGATGTCTGGGATACTCAGTCTGTTTAGGGAGGGTGGGAAACGGGCGGCCGGGCTGGGCGAGGCAAGGGTGGTGACTGTGGTCGGGTCGGCCGGGGGTCGTCTGGTTTTCCCCAAAACTGAAATGCTCCCATCTGTTCTTGTGTTCTGGTCCGGTAGTTTTTGACTGCCTGAAACCCCCTCCTTGTGCTATACTTCACAAACAATTATTTAGCCGGTCACGTTCTCACGTGACCACGAGGAGGTTACCATGCAACACAATCTAGCGGCCGTTGAACGGGTGGCCGAACTCATCCGCACGGCCGGAGTCCAATTCATCAATCTGCAATTCACCGACATGATGGGCGTGGTCAAGAGCGTCGGCATCCCGGCCACCATGTGGGCAGATGCCCTGGATCACGGCGTCTGGTTCGATGGCTCGTCCATCGAAGGCTTTGCCCGCATCGCCGAGAGCGATATGCTGCTCCACCCCGACCTGGAGACGTTCGCCGTCATCCCCTGGGAGACGGACGTGCCGACCGCCCGCGTCATCTGCGACGTCCACTTGCCCACCGGCGAGCCGTTCCTGGGCGACCCGCGCCACGTTCTCAAGCGGGCGTTGGCGAAGGCGGCCGAACTGGGCTACCACTATTACACCGGCCCAGAACTGGAATTTTTCCTGTTCAAGCCGGCCGCTGATGGCTCTTTAGTCCCCCTGACGCCCCACGACCAGGCCGGCTACTTCGACGTAAGCACTGACCTGGCCCACTCGGTGCGCCGCCAGATGGTCATAGCCCTGGAGCAGTTCGGCATCGTCGTCGAGGCCCTGCACCACGAAGTGGCCGTCGGCCAGCACGAAATTGACTTCAAGTATGATAATGCCTTGCGGACGGCCGATAACGCCGTTACCCTGCGCCTGACTCTGAAGGCGGTGGCCCAGCGCAACGGTCTCTACGCCACTTTCATGCCCAAGCCGGTGGCCGGCATCAATGGCAGCGGGATGCACACCCATCAGAGCCTGTGGAAAGACGGCCGCAATATCTTCGCCGACCCCAACGACGAATATGGACTGAGCCAGGAGGCCAAACAGTTTATCGCCGGCCAATTGAACCACGCCCGCGCTATGTCCGCCCTCATCGCCCCCCTGGTCAACAGCTACAAGCGGCTGGTGCCTGGCTACGAAGCTCCTGTCTACCTCAGTTGGGCGCGGGTCAACCGCTCGGCCCTCATTCGCGTACCCAAGGTCAGCCCCGGCCGCGTCCTGACCGCCACCCGTATCGAGCTACGCTGCCCTGACCCCAGCGCGAATCCCTACCTGGCCTTTGCGGCCATGCTGGCCGCTGGTCTTGACGGCATCCAGAACAATCTGGCCGCGCCGGCCCCCTACGAAGAAAACCTCTATCACCTGGATAATGAGGCCCTGAGCAAGCTGACAGCTATGCCCGGCTCGCTTGGCGAGGCCATCGCCGAACTGCAAAAAGATCCTCTAATAAAGATGGTTTTGGGCGACCACCTCTACCACAACTACGTGGAAGCCAAAAACCGTGAGTGGGACGAGTACCGTATCTCAGTTAGCGATTGGGAATTGGCCCGCTACCTGCCTGTCTATTAAGAGTGGCGGGGATTGGGGGATTAGGAGATTTTCTTTTGTCCTCTCCCCTAATCCCCTAGTCCCCGCAATATGAAAGGGGCGCGGAGGGGATCGTCGCCTTGCAGGAGGGGAACGTCGGGGGAATCGAATTGTTGGCGCGCGCCGGCGTCCAGGAATAGCTCGGCGTAGAGGACTTCGGTCGCTCCGGCCGGGTCAATCTCAATGGCTACGTCGTGATGAATCCCGGCCGCCAGCCACGTCTGCCCCAACACCTCTCCCGGCTCTCCCCCCTGGTCAGCCCGAATGACCGCCCACACGTTGACGTTGACGATCACCAGAGGTACCGTCACGGTATTGCTGGTGGTTAGCGTTTGATCCTGTGTAAAGAGGTAGTTTTGGCCCTCGGTGCTAAAGGTAGTCTGCACGGGCCGGCCGCCTTCAAGCAAAACCAGCGGATCGGCCCTGGGAAACTCGAACTCGGCGGCCGTGCCGGTGTCCTGATGCAGAGCGGCGTAGAGAACGGGCGTAACCCCATTCTCCACTACTGGTACCGTGATCTGCTCGTTGATACCATCCTCCAGCGGAGCAAAGCCGATAATCAGCCCTGGCGCGCCGTTGTCATCGCCCTGAATCGTCAGCCAGCCCGGCCCATTGCTGACGGCCCGCTCCACTTCCACTGCCCCGTTGACCACCGGCTGGTCGTAGACCACTATATCCGGCGGGAGGACGGCCGTCAAAGGCGAAATGACGGGAACCCCGCTAGCCAGCACAATGGGGTCGCCGGTGGCTGGCTCGAAACGGCCGCTTTCGCCCTCGTCGTGGTGGAGTACGGCGTAGAGGCGCGGCGTGGCTTTACGCCAATCCAGAGCCAAGACCAGGTTCTCGTTCAGCCCATCTCGCAGGGGTAGATAAGCCAGCAATGGGCCAACCTCGCCGTCGCTGTCAGCGTGAACGGCCAGCCAGCCCGGCCCAGGTGAGACCGCGCTCTCGACCCGCAGCAGCCCGTCCAGGCCCAACACCTGGTCGGCCGCGACGACGGCCGGCAACGTGACCTGTATCTCAACGGTAAAGGGGAGAGAGTGTTCGCCGCTGGCTAGAGGCAATGGGTTGTCGGGGCCGGGGAACTCAAATGTATGAAGACTGCCCGCGTCGGTGTGCAGGGCGGCGTGCAGGGTGGGCGTGGCCTGTAGGGGGTCAATCGTCACCACCACGTCCTGGTTCACGCCGGGCTGGACGGCCGCATACCCCACGACCTCGCCCATCTGTCCCTCCTGGTCGGTGTAGAGGACGAGCCAGCCGGCCGCCGGAATGGTGACGCTGGCGATGGTCAGGCGGCCGTCGTCGCCCAACGTCTGGTCAACCACGGTAATAGCCGGCGGGATAGGTGTCGGCGTGGCGATGGGCGTGGGGGTGGGCGGCCGGGGTGTGGGGGTCGCGGTGGCTGGCGGCCGGGTGGCAACCAGAGTCGTCGTAGCGGCCGGCGACGGCGAAACCTGCTCATCCCCATTGCAGGCCGCCAGGCCGAGGATTAAAGTGATGAGGAAGAAGAAGCGGATAACCAATTGGGAAACTCTCTTAGTTCTTCCAGGTCAATGTCATCTATGAGTTGATCTATCATGGTCGTAATCTCCTCGTCACGGGCAAGAGCCAGAAGTTGACCAATCAACGTAAAAGACAACGGCTTTCAGTGGTGGGCCGTACTGTTGGGCCAGACGCGCCATGTATTGCAGCATACGGTCGGGCATAGGCGAGCGGCTGCGGCGACCCTGAAACTCGATCTGCAAGATGGTGGCACGGCCGTCGGGTAGGGTGACGCGGAAGACGGTGTCAGCCATGAGGGATTCGGCCGGTAACTCGACGGTCAATGGCTCTACCGCTACAATCTCCTCGCGCAAAAGCCAGGCCGCAAAGTCTTCGGCCGCCTCGATGACCATCTCTTTCAACAAGATGTCGAGTGTGGACATGGGGGTTGATTATACCTGATTCTGCGCTGGCTTACATCCGGCGGCAACTATGCTTCTACTCAACCCTACTCAACTCCGCCAACTCCGGCCGCGCTTCCTACCAGACCGCCCAGGGCCGCTGGTGGGCCTGCACGTGCTACAGACCGGCTATGGCGCGTGCTTCGTGGACAGGTGGCCCAACCCGCAAACGATTCTGGTGGAGGCCGGCGGTAATTACGCGCTCACCGGCCGGGCCGACGGCTTTACCTCTGCTGACCTGGCGCGGCAAGTGCAAGGCTTTGTGGAAGCCCCGGCCGACTTTCTGCCTCTTTTGCAGACCACCTTCCCCGACCTCCAGGTATGGGATCGCGTCATTCTGGCCCTGGAAAGCGAACCGAAGTACGAAGTTCCGGCCGGGGCCACGCTCAAACGGTTGCAGGAGGAAGATGCCTACCACCTGTGGGGGCTAAGTCCGGCCAGCCGGTGGATCAGCAAGACGTGGGGTGGGCCGGAGGGAGTGGCGGCCGGCGGCCGGGCCTGGGGGGCTTTCGTGGACGGCCGGTTGGTCTCGCTGGCTGTCCCTTTTTTCGTGGGCGAACAGTACGAGGATTTGGGGGTGGTGACGGAGCCGGGCTTTGGCGGCCGGGGCTTGAGTACGGCCTGCGCCGGAGCGTTGGTAGGGGACATCCTGCGGCGCGGCCGGTCTGCCAGTTGGACGACGGCGGCCGACAACCCGGCCAGCCGGCGCGTAGCGGAGAAGCTTGGTTTTCACTTCGTCCGCCACGACTACCTCTACGTCGTCGGCATCACCACCCCTCAGTAGAGATCGCTTTTGAGCAGTGTTGTTACTCGGTGAGTGCAATGGCTCTTAACCAGGACTCAGTTCTATGGAAGGCATTACTATCTTGAAAGACCCTATGATCCGGGCAGAGTTGAAAAAAGCCTGGTACGACTCTCAACCCGGAATCTCTGGCGGCCACGAAGAAGGTGGATTTGTGATCCGAGACGTAGGCGGGAGTTTGTACGTTCTTCGTTGGTCAAAAGGCACACGAAACTCAATTCTTGTCCCCCCTCACAACCATTGTACAATAAATGGGTGATACACAGACTCTATTTGCTTGACTATAGGAATCTGATCATGGCTGCAACATTAACGGCCGACGTAATACAAGATGATCTGGCTCTATCTCTAGCCTGGGTGTTGGCTGCCGCTAACAAACGCGCCCGCGAGTTGGGTATTGACGTTTGGCAGAGCTTTATTACTATTTCCCAGGATAGTGATAACAACCTCTGCTGGCGTATAAACTACGGCCCCAAGGACTACGTTGGGCGGCGGGGCGGCGATTTGATTGTCGAAGTAGATGCTCGCGACGCTACCATTAAGAAGGTTCTTTATGGGCAGTAGTGGGTGGATCTTCCCTTCAGATAGACTCACTGATCAGGGTTAGTAACTTGGAATACGAAAAGTGGGGTGCGTATCTTGGGCAGGAATTAGAGATTGAGGGCCAGATAGGTGATGGTCTGAAGGCGCTGGAAGCCGACGCTTTGGTAGAGGTGGATGGCGGCCGTGTTCTCTACCCACACCCCTAACTGCGCCCGCTCTGCGCCTCGTTTGGCTAATTGACGCAGGCCGGCCAGTAAGAGGGCGCGGCCGTAGCCTTGTCTCTGGTAAGCCGGCCTAACTCCTAATGGTTCGATTTCCCCTGCATGGGCGTCCAGTTGGCGCGTCCACACGAAGCCGACCCTCACCCCCAGCCCCTCTCCCTGGAAGGGCGAGGAGAGCC
>JBFMFT010000305.1:0-6682 GCA_040751925.1 Chloroflexota bacterium | reverse complement strand
CCATCCGTGTCAGACAATAACCGAAATCGCCGCCGGCAGGCTGGTGATGGTCACGCGCTGCACGTTGTCCCGATGATAAGCAAAAATCTCGCCGTCAATGTGGATGGGTAGGGGCAGGGTGGAATGAACGTCAATGGTGCGGTTGCGGCGCATGGTGACGTGGTGGGAAGTGACGTGCGTTCCCTTCATCACTTTGGGCAGCATATTGAGCATGGTCAGGCGGCCGATGGGGTTCACCAGGCAGCTATCCAACAAGTCATCGTCGTGGTTGGCCTCTGGCGTCAACAAGAAACCACCACCCGCGCGCGGCCCCACTCCCACCGACAGCATCAGTGATTCCTGCTCCACCTCCTGGTCGTCGAAGTGAATACGCAGGCCCGGTTTCTGGAAGTAAAGAGCAATGGTGCGGAGCGTTGCCAGCATATAGAGAGGAAAGCCGTGCAGTCGGGTGATGTTGCGGCTTTCGATGGAAATAGTAGCGTCGAAGCCAATCCCTACTCCGTTGTCCACGATCTCGAAACGCCCCCGGTCGTCTTCGATGCGGGCCAGGTCTATGGGGCGCGGCCGGCCGCTGAAAATTCGCTCGACGGCCGTCTTGGGGGCGGTGAGCAGCCCCAGGGCGTAGGCGAAATCGTTGCCTGTGCCAATGGGGATGACCCCCAGGGTGGTCTCGGCCCGGCCGCCATGCACCAGGCCATTGACCACTTCGTGAACCGTGCCATCGCCGCCAGCGGCTACCACCGTGTCGTAACCAGCGTCGGCCGCTTCTTGGGCCAGGGTTTTAGCGTGGCCCGGCCGCTCCGTCGTGACTAGGTCCACCCCCCCATAAGGGGCGGCCCAGACCATTATCTCTTCCTTTAACTGACTGGCCCGCCCTCGATCAGACCAGGGATTTAGAATAACCTTGACGCGCATCCTGCCCTCCTCCTCAAAAATAGAACGCAGATAACGCGGATGGACGCGGATTTTCATTCACTGTGGCGCGTCCCGCGCATAGGAAACTCCTGTCAAAGACTGGTTACATAGTATAACATAAGTCGGGCTAATTACCGATGCTCATGCTGTTGGTTCAAGAGGAACTCCCGCTCTGGCGATTCCTTGACGTAGCGAACTTCTACCCAACCGGCCGGGCCACCACCCTCCGCCTGCACCAGCCACCAATCCGGCCGCGTCGGGTCTTGCAACGTCACTGGCGACACATTGATCAACTCGGTCAGCTTGCGGCCGTCTGGCGCGTCATATAGAGTCACCGTCTCACCCCGTTCGTTGTACAGATAGGCCAGTCGCCGCACGTAATAGTCCGAAATCCAGCCCACCACTCCTGTCACCGTTTGCACACGGTAAAAACGCTGCAAACTCTGTGGCCCGGTCTGGCGAATTTCGTGGACGGCCGCCGCCACGCCGGTATGCACCAATGGGCCGAAGGCAGTTGGGTTGGGGGTTGTCAGGAGGAGGAGGTCGTGTTCGGCAATCAGCCCATGCTCATCCACCCCACTGAGCAGCACCCACAAGAGACCGGGTTGCGAGGCGACGGGCGTTCCGGCCGCGTCGGTAATGGGTATAGAAGTTGGCAGTGGGGTGAGGGGAGGAAGCGGTCGGTGGGGGGAAGCGCAGCCAGCCAGGAAAAGACCGGCCAACACGACGATGAAGGTAGTGTTTCGGGAAATCAAGTTGCCGGACAGGATTGACAGGATTGACAGGATGGAATCCAACCCTGTCAATCCTGTCAATCCTGTCTAACCCTACGGATTGGACGCGCCTTTGGTGGGAGTGCCTTGCGTGGCCGCCCAGGCCCCGCCGTTGGGTGAACGATACCAGGATTTATTGCTGGCGCTATTGCCAAAGGTTTTGCTATCCACCACCGTCACCCCGTCGGGCATGAGCAGGCGCACATCGTCGCCCGTGTTGTTGAAGTAGCCATTGGTGAAGTCGCGGGTCCAGAAACCGCCAGCTGGAATCGTCGTCCCGGCCGGAATCTGCACCGGCACGCCCCCACCCCCGGCGATGTCGTCCAACCAGGCCCCGGAAAGGTCAATAGCCTGGGAAGTCGGGTTATACAACTCTACCCACTCCGGCTGATTAGACTTCTTGGGATAGGGCATGACCTCGTTGATCTTGACGTCGGCCAGGCTAGGCGGCGGGGCGGGGTCGGTGGCCACGTAAGCCGTGCCGTTGATGGTATAGTTCGTGCCGTTCGTCGAACGCAGGATGATGTCGCCGTTGACGATGACCGACGCGCCGTAGTTGCGGGTGGCGTCGCACAGGTTGGTGAAGTAGAGCGCGCCGGTCGCCAGCAGGCTATCAATCACGTCCTGGCCGGGATGGCCGTAGCTGTTGTTGCCGCAGGAGACGGCCGAAGCGGTGGGGTTCAAGGTATCCACGTAGAACTGGCTGGTGGAATGGGTCGAGCCGTGATGGTTGGCCCGCATGACGTCTACCTGGCCGAAGCGGGGAGCGATGACCGTTTCTACGTCGTTGTAAGTGTAGCCAAACTCGCTGGTGGCGTACTCGCCGTCAGAGTCACCGGCCGTCGCATAATCCAACAGCCCATAGCGAATCTTGAGACCAATCGAGTAATCATTTTCGCTCGGCGGTAGAGGATCGCCAGTGTGGTTGCCCTGGATCGGCGTCACCCCATCCACCAGGGTCACGTCGTCGCCGTCCACCTGCACGATTTCGACGGTGGCGTTGGCGTCGGGTGGGTCAATCTGGGTAGTGGAAAAGAGTTGGGCCAGTTGGCGAATGGGATAGATATTTGTGTTGGCCGGATTGGTGGCGTAGCACAACCAGTTAGTAGCCGTACCGGAACTGGTGCCGGCGTTATACCAGACGATTTCCAGGTCGGGGTCGCACAGGCCGTCCATTGCCCCGCCACCGGAGCCGTCTACCCACGTTCCGGCGTTCCGGTCAATGATTTTGTCGAAGGTGATCCCCTCATTTTCCAGCAGGCCCCAGAAGCCGCCATAGCCGGCGTAGCCGATGTGATCCAGGTGCAGGTGGCTCAAGACGCCCACGTTGACGTGCGAGCCGCCGGTGATGGCCCGGATCTTAGAGGCGATGAGGGCCGCCCCCTGGCCGGTATTCCAGGAAGCCTCACGCACGTCAATCAGGATGCTGTAGCCGGAGGGGAAAATAATCAGTTGGCTATCGCCCTGTTCCACGTCGAAAACCCGAATCTCAAACGTGCCTGGCGTCCACGGCTCATCGCCCATACTGTTGTTGGTGGCGTTCTTGGTCGGCGCGCTGCTCTCGATACCGCTCCAGGCCCCGCCGTCGGGCAGGCGGTAGCGGGAGTATTCGGCCGTCGTCGAACTATAGCTGGTCGTATCCAATGCCACCTGGGCCGGGTCGAGGAAGCGCACATCGTCCCCCGTATTGTTCAGGAAGTTCGTAAACTCCATGACGTAGTAGCCGTTGGCGGCGATGGTCGTGCCGTTGGGGATGACTTTGGGCGCGCCGCCCCCCCCGGCAATGTCGTCAATGTAATGGCCGGAAAGGTCGAGGGCCGTACTGGTGGTATTGTAGAGTTCGACCCACTCTGTTACCGCGCTATTGGCGACGTACTCGTTGATCAGCACGTCACCTGGGCCGACGGCCGCCACGGGCCCGGCCGCGAGCATGAGCAGCACAAAGACCGCTACCAAGAGCAAAGAGGAAATGGCCTGGCGTGACATGGGTGTAGCTCCTTATGGGTTGAAAGGCAGTGAAATGTGAAACGTGAAACGTGAAGCGTGAGGCGTGTCACTTGAGCGAATGTTAGCTGAAATGAAATCGAGTTGCAAGAGGAGTTTGAGCGCGCTTGAGGCATTTACACCCCTTTGCAGTAAAATCAAGGGGATGCTGGACCTCAAGGACTTTCAATACCTGCCGGCCCTGGACGGGGCCATGGATCAGGTAGCCAGTGAGCGGGCGGGTTTGGTAGTAGTGGCCGGGCTGGATAGCCGGCCGCACTTACCGCCTACCGTTGAGCCAGACATTCTCCCCAGCGGCCGGGCCACCATTTTCCGCATTCTTGCCCGCCGCTTGCTGCCGGAGGAGCCCGCACGGCGTGGCCGGCGGGAGGCGCAAGCGGTCGTCGTAGCTACCAGCAAGGAGGCTGTACGACTGCCCCGCGCTCTCCGCTCCGAAGTCACCTACCACCTTGTTACCAGGCTCCAACCCTACGAACAGGCGATCCAGGCGGCCGCCCAACTCCGGCCGCGCCTCCTAGTGGTGGACACGCTCAACCAGGAAACAGCCCCAGCCATCTTGACGGCCGCCCGCAGCGGCCTGCGCCTGCTTTCTCAGATGGACACCATCTGGCGTGGCCCCGACGTGGCCCGCCAGTTACTCGAAATGGGGGTGGCCCAAGAGCAGTTGGCTGCCCTGCGGTGGGTCGTAGCCGTGCAACGCTTCCCCCGCTTGTGTCCCAATTGCCGGCGGCCGGCGCCCCTGGCTGCGGCCGACCGCCTGACTCTCAGCCAACGCTACCCCCATTTGCCCGTCCCAGTTGGACTTATACTCTTTCAGGCTGGTGGCTGTGACCAATGCCAGGGCACGGGATGGCAAGGGCAGATTGCCGCCTTTGACGTTTGGCGGGTGGATGCGGCCGACCCCTTGCACGGGGTGAGTGTTCTCGCTCTGGAAGATTACCTCTGGCAATTGGCGACGGCCGGGGAGATTGTGCTGGGTGATCTGCTGCGCCTGGAAGCCGCCCAGGTGCGGCAGATTTACCAGCTTTTGACGGCCAGCGAGCGTACCTTACAGGAGACGGCGGCGACCCTACAGCGAAAAGTGGCCCAACTGGAGGCAGCCCACAAGGTGTTGCAAGATAAGACTGAGGCCCTGATTTCATTGCACGAGGTGAGCCAGAGCTTGCTGGGGGCGGCCGGGCTGCGCGAGCAGGCCCACCTGGTGTGCGTTCATTGCTGCGCCCTGGCCGACGCGGACCGGGCCGTTCTCTATTATTTGCACACCCCAGCCATAGCTCAGGTGTTGGCAACGCATGGCTGGGACCCGGCCCGCGTACCGGCGCGGGTGGATGCCCGGCCGCTGGCAATGGACGTTAGCGGCCACGAAGCCCGTATTTGGCCCGGCTCACCACCGGGTATTCCCTTCGGCGACCCCGATAAGGAAGGGGCGCAGCTGTGGGCTGGTTTGCTCGTACCGCTCGTGGCCGACGGTCGCCCGGTGGGGGCAATGGTGTTGCACAAAGTGCGCGCCCGCCGCTTTAGCCCCGGCGAGATAGCTTTGCTGCAAACCTTTGCCAACCAGGCAGCCCTGGCTATCCAGCGGGCTGGTCTCATTGAGCAATTGCGCGACAAGGTGGCTATCCTGGAAGCAGCCCAGGCCGAGCTGGCCCAGAAGCAGCGGTTGGAACACGAACTGGCACTGGCCCGACAGGTGCAGTTGCGGATGCTGCCCCGCACGTTTCCCCTCTTGCCGGGTTTCCAGTTTGCCAGCCTCAACGAACCAGCCCGGCAGGTGGGCGGTGATTTCTATGACGTACTGCGCCTGGACGACGACCACTTTGGCCTGGCGGTGGCTGATGTGTCGGGCAAGGGGATGCCGGCCGCCCTCTTCATGGCCCTCAGCCGCAGTCTATTGGTGGCTGAAGCGCGGCGCAACCATTCACCGGCGGCCGTCCTGCGGGCGGTCAACGATCTCCTGCTGCAACTGGGCGAGCCAGATATGTTTGTCACCCTTTTTTACGGGGTCGTTGAGTGCCGCACGCGGCGGCTGACCTACGGCCGTGCCGGTCACGAACGCCCCTTCCTGCTGCGAGACGGGTTGGCCCTGGAACTGGACGGGCAAGGCACTGTATTGGGGCTGTTGGCAAGTGAAAGGCTGGTGTTGTCAGAGGAACAGGTGGAACTGCGGCCGGGCGACCGCCTCATCCTCTACAGTGACGGGCTGACCGACGTGGTGGCTACCGATGGGCAGATGTACAGTCGCCAGCAGCTTCGGGCTCTCTTTCGACAATATGCTGCCTTGCCGCCGGATGCCCTCGGCCGGGTCGTCTTGGCCGCCTTGCGGGAGTACCAGGGCACGGCCGAGCAGTTTGACGACATGACCCTCCTCATCATGGACGTGGAATGAACAACCGTCAGCCCCCAACCGGGTTTCACCGACAAGAATCTCGTGCCGCGAGGCGGCTTCGGGTCATGCGGCAACACGCGGGCCTGCCTGTGATTTTGCTCCTATACCTGGTCATAGGCACTCTATTTGCTATTCTTACTCCTCCCTGGCAAGCCCCGGACGAACCGGCCCACTACAATTACGTGCGTCAACTGGCGGCCGGTCATTGGCCCGTCATCGAACCCGGCGACTACGACCAGGACTATCTGGTGGAAGTTGTCTTTAATTCCCACTTCGCTCCCCAATACTCCATCGAGCCATTCGAGTACGAAGATTACCAGCCGCCGCTCTATTACCTGCTGCAAACGCCGGTTTTCTGGCTCTTCCAGGGGGCGTTGCTGCCTATGCGCCTGCTCTCTGTTCTCCTGGGGGCGGGGGTGGTCAGCCTGGCCTACGCCATCGCCGGCCGCGTCCTGCCCGGCCGCCCCTATCTATCCCTAACCGCCACCGCCTTCGTCGCCTTCCTGCCCCAACACGTGGCCATGCTGGCGGCCGTCAACAACGACAGCCTGGCCGAGCTGATCATTGCTGGAATCTTATGGGGGTTGGTTGGGAACAGGGGGGC
>JBFMFT010000304.1:0-6708 GCA_040751925.1 Chloroflexota bacterium | reverse complement strand
GCAGCCGCCGGTTAGCCGCCATGTTGGTATAGATGAGGGGGAGGCGGAGACCGGCGATGGCCCCCAGAATGGCAAAGAGTAGCTTCTGGTCGAAGAAGAGGTAGACGGCCCCGGCCGCGCCCAAACAACACCCCACCTGCAAGGCGATGTACTCGCTCACCCGTAATTTTAGGTCGGCTTTAGCCAGGCGGTCTTTAATCTTTTGGGCAAAGTCCTTCTTGACCAGCCGCTCATCCAGCCGGTCGGCTACGTCTATGCGGGGTGGCGGGGCGTTGGGGACGATAGTGGCCGTGGTGGCTGTGGTCGCCCCTACCACGAACTCCTCTAACCGTTTATCCACCTGTTGGCCGCGATTGCCGCCAAGCATCGCTAGGCCCGCCCCGGCCAGAAGCAACCCGGCCAGGACGATGGCGATTAAGAGCAGTGGGTCCATGTTATTATCCTACTTGTGGCAGGTGGCAAGTGGCAGGTGGCAAGTCAGAAGTGCTACCTGCCACCTACTACCTGCCTCCTCTCGGCACAATGCCAAAGACTGACGGCGGCAGCATGATGCCCGCTTCCTGCAACTTAAACATGAACTTCGGCCGCAAGCCGGTCGGCCGTAGCCGGCCGATGACCCGGCCGTTCTCAATGCCCGTCTGCTCAAAGCGGAAAATCTCAGACATGGTAATCACGTCGCCTTCCATACCCTGAATCTCGCTGATGGACGTCACCTTGCGCGTGCCATCGCGCATCCGATCCTGGTGAATGATCAGGTCGAGAGCGGAAGAGATTTGCTCACGGATCGCCCGGTGGGGCAAATCCATACCGGCCATCAGCACCATCGTCTCCATACGGGCCAGCATATCGCGGGGGCTGTTGGCGTGGGCGGTGGTCATGCTGCCATCGTGACCGGTGTTCATGGCTTGCAGCATATCCAGAGCCTCGCCGCCGCGCACCTCGCCGACGACAATGCGATCCGGCCGCATCCGCAGAGCATTGATGACCAGTTCACGAATCGAAACAGAGCCGCGCCCTTCGACGTTGGCCGGCCGCGATTCCAGGGTGACCACGTGTTCCTGGCGCAGTTGGAGTTCGGCCGCGTTCTCAATCGTGATAATGCGCTCGCCATCAGGAATGAAGCCTGACAGAATGTTGAGGAGGGTCGTCTTGCCCGAACCCGTGCCGCCGGAAATGACGATGTTGGTCTTGGCGACGACGCAGGCTCGTAAAAACTCTACCGCTTCGGGGGTAATTGAACCATATTCGATCAGGTTGTCCACCGTGAGCGGGGTCTTGGCAAAGATACGGATGGTCAGAATCGGCCCTACCAGGGAAATCGGTGGGATCACGGCGTTGACGCGAGAACCGTCGGGCAGCCGGGCATCCACCATCGGCGAGCTTTCGTCAATGCGACGGCCGAGGGGGGCCACGATCCGGTCAATGATCCGCAGCAGGTGTTCTTCATTCTCAAAAGAAGCATTCACCCGCTGGATTTTGCCATGCCGCTCGAGGTAAATGTTCTTCGGACCGTTGACCATGATTTCGCCAATGCCGTCAATTTTGAGGAACTCCTCCAGCGGCCCATAGCCCAGGATTTCGGCTACGATCTGCTCGAAGAGCTTTTGCCGCTCGGCGCGGGTCAGGATGATGTTTTCCTCGCGCAGCATGGAGTCGAACATCTCCTGGATGGCCGCTTGCACTTCGGCCGTCTGGGTAACGTCCATGCTGGGGTCCAACTCGGCGATCAGCCGTTGTTGGATGCGATTCTTGAGGTCAATGTAGGCGTCGCGTGTGCCGCCGGTGGCCGGGGAGCCGCGTTTGACATGCAATTCTTGAAGGCGGCTGGTGGCCCCGTCGGGTGTTTCCTGGCTGCGTTCGATCCGTTGCAATAATGACATAGGCTCTATACCTCTCTTGGTTAGCCAGTAATTGGTAATTGGTAATCACCAATTACCAGTCGCCAATTACTTACTCCCGAATAGTCGGGTCAGTCGGGAGGATTTGACGACGCTGCCCGGCAAAATGAACTGGGGTTTGGGCTTTATCTCTTCAGCCAGAGTTTGGGCTAGTTTGCCCAAAGCCAGGGAGAGCGGCCGTTTCTGCCAAGGGCCAATGACCAGGGCTTGCCCGCGGTCGGCGGCCGTCTCGGCCACTTCGGCGTCGGCCGGTAAGGTAGCTGCCACCGGCCGCTTAAGAATCTCGCTAATGTCCTTCGTGGTGATGCTGGCCTTGCTAGAGGCCACATTGACGATCAAGGTGATCTTCTGTGGGTTGTAGTTCAATTGGTCAGCTACGTCATAAAAGCGGCTAATGTTTTTCAGATTGGGTAAAGTCTGGCCGGCGACCAGCAGGATGCGGTCGGCCGCGTCCAGAATCGCCAGAGTCACGTCGTTCAGAGAAGAAGTGGTATCCACCACCACGAAGTCGAACTGGCGGCGGAGAGCCGGCAGCAGCGTCTCCACGTGTTTGGAGCCAATGAGTTCGGCCATCTCCGGCCGGGGTGGGGCCAACAAGACGCGCAAGCCGCTTTCGTGAGTGATGGTAACGCTGCTGACCAGGTCGCCGTCCAACTCCTTCAACCGTTCAACCAGGTCGGCCACGCTGGTCGTTGGCTTGAGGTTGAGCATCACGTCCACGTTGCCAAACTGAAAGCTGCCATCCATCAGCAAGGTGCGGTGCCCCAATGCCGCCAGAGCGACAGCCAGGTTGGTGGCAATGGTGGTGCAGCCGCTTCCCCCCTTTGGGCTGAAGACGGCGAGAATGGCGCCTTCGGGTGGGAGCTGGGCTAACCGGCCGCCCCCATAGACCCCGTTCTTATGGTTTTCAGGCATGGGCGGCGGCACGACCGGCCGCATTTTGTACACCCGCCGGATGGCCGAGACCAGTTCATCGCCAGAGAAAGGCTTGATGAGAAAGTCACGCGCCCCGGCCAGCATGGCCCGCCGCAGATAGTCTGACTCGCTCTGGACGGACATGATGACAACCTGGGTGGCCGGCGAAGCCTGGGTGATGGAACGACTGGCCGAAATGCCGTCCCCACCTGGCATATTGATGTCCATCAGCACCACGTCTGGTTGCTGCTGCCGGGTTACAGCGACGGCCTGTTCGCCTGTACCGGCCTGGGCGATCACCTCAATATCTGGCTCGAATTGGAGCAGTTTGCGGATGCTCTCGCGAGTCTCCTGAAGGTCGTCAACGATGAGAAGGCGAATCTTGTCCGACATCAAAAAAAAGAGGCCCCATCAGCGTTTGATAGGGCCTCATCCACAAATATCCACCAACAAGAAAACATGAACTCGCAGTCGTTACGCAGCGGCGAGGCCGTTGACGATGCGGCTGAAGACGTTACCAATCTGCGGGCCGAGCAAGGTCAGGATAGCAATGACAACGACAGCAACTAAAACGAGAACCAATGCGTATTCGACCAAACCTTGACCTTCTTCGCGTTGCATGAACAACATCTGTTTTCACCTCCTTGTACTGAGTTTCTTATCTACCGTCACGTTGCAGAATGGGTGGGGTAGAATCTTGCGTTTCACTACGCATAGAATACTGCTCTAACCCACCTGGGTCAATGGGAGGATGGTACTTGAGAAAGGAGGGCTAAGTGCTAGTCATTGGTGACTGGTAATTACCAGTTACTAATGACTTGGAAGGTTAGGAACGGATGATTAGAGTATCTCTGCCTCCACGGGGATGGTCAATTCGATGCGCGCTCCTTGCCCTGGGCTGCTCTGGATGTATAACTGGCCGCCCAGCATAGCGGTACGTTCGCGCAGCATGGTTAGGCCAACCTGGTGGCGATCCACCCTGGCTAATGACTCCTCAACGTTGAAACCAACGCCATTGTCCTCGACGGCCGTCGTTACCGTATCTGGCGAGAGGTCGAGGAAGACCTGAATCTGGCTGGCCTGGCCGTAAGCGCGGGCATTATGCAGAAGCTCTTGCACTGCCCGAAAGAGGGTCACTTCTACGTACTCTTCCAGCCGCCGTTCTGTACCGGTTACGGTGAAAGAAATGGGGATTTTGGCTTTCTCCTGCATGGTTTCCACGTAGCGGCGTAGGGTTGGCACAACGCCCAGGTCATCAAGCATCATCGGCCGCAAGTCAAAGATAAACTCCTTTACCGTTGTAAAGGTAGCGGCGACTGCCTCCTTCAAGGTATCCAGTTCAGCGCGGGCGCGTTCTGGGCTGAGGTCAAAGAGTCGCTGGCAAATCTCCACTTGCAGGATGAAGTTGCTCAAGGACGAAGCTGGGCCGTCGTGCATCTTACGCACCAGGCTTTGTCGAGCAGCTTCCTCGGTGCGAATCACCTGCACCAGATCGGCCGGTTTGTGGGTTGCTTTTGGCTGGGCCGGCAGGGTAGCCAGTGTGCCGCTCAGTTCCAACAACTGCTGCTGGAACTCAGCCAGTCGGGTCAGGTTGCGCTGGTCGCTTTGCAGCTTTTCCAGTTGGCCGCGCATGGTAAAGAGACGCTGCTGCGCGCTGATTAGGGCCTCGTAACTTTCCTTGATGTCGGCGCGAGGGATGGTATCGAAGCTGGTGTGCATCAGGCGCACAGCGTTGGTGGCCTGGGCGTTGCGCTGCATGAGGCGTTCGACCTCGGCCGTACTCTGGCGAATGAGTAGGTCGAGTTCCCGCAATTCCAGGCGCGTTTGATCGTGAGCCTGGCGCACATCTTCCAGGAACAGTTGCAAGGGCGATTCTCCGCCCATAGCGGTATCGTTGGTCATGCCAGCAGTCCTTTGGGGGACACGGATTGGCAGGATTTACGGATAAGGATCGTTACATCTTTGCCAATCTGTGTTGTCCGACCCTTAACCGCGGGGGCTTTCCAGGCGCACCCAGCCCCGACTCAAGGCATAGACGGCCGCCTGGGTGCGGTCTTCCACGCGCAGCTTCCGCAGGATGGCCGTCATGTGGTTCTTGACCGTCTGGTGACTAATCCGTAGCTTGTAGGCGATTTCCTTGTTGCTCAGGCCGTGCGTCACATACTCCAGGATTTCGGTCTCGCGTGGGGAAAGGGGGATGAAGGCTTCGTCAGGCTCGATGGCCATGGGGCCGCCCAGCTTGCCGATTTTCTGCTCCACCCAACGCACGACCTCGTTGTGGGTCATGGTTTTGCCGTCCACCACGTAGCGGCCGTCGTTGATGTCGTAGATGGTCTTGAGCAGCAATTCCGGTGTGATGTCCTTCGGACAGTAAGCCGACGCCCCGGCCCGCAAAGCGTGGAAGACCTGCTCGGCGTCGTCGTAGCCGGTGATCACCAGCACCTTTGTATCTGGCTTGCGGGCTTTGATCTTGCGCGTCACTTGCAGGCCGTTCATGGTGGGCAGGTTAATGTCCATCAGAATTACGTCGGGGTTTACGTCGTTGGTCAACTCAATGGCGACTTCGCCGTCGGCCGCTTCGCCAATCACGCGCAAGTGCGGATCGGTCTCCAGTACGTCGCGTAAACCCTGCCGGAACACGGGATGGTCGTCTACAATGAGCAAGTTTATGTCAGACATGGTTAAGTCTCCTATGGGATCACTGCTGGAACTTCCAGCCTATAGACTGCCACGTTATTGACTCCCTGGCTGCGTGTCCAGGCGAAATCGCTCTGGTAGGCCAGGGTGGCCGGCGTGACCGCCAACAAAGTACGATAAGGCCAGCCGGGGGCCGTCACCAAATAGTCCGCCCCTTTGGCTTGTAAATAGGCCGCTAGAGCGGCCTCGTCCGTTAGAAAGGGTATGAGTTCAGGGTTGACCAGGCCGGCCAGGTCGAGTAACGGCCGCCCAGCAAAGTAGCCAATGGCCCCTACGTCGTGGGCGGCGATCAGAGCGTCGGGGGGTGTGTTGTCGCGCAGCCAGCCGGCCGCCTGGGCCAGTTCCGCCTCAATGAAAGCCACGTCCTGAGCGTAGGCCCCGGCCCCTAGGGCGAAGAAGAGCAAGAGTAGTATAGCGAAGGCGAGTACGGCGGCCCGGCGCAATAGGTGGCAAGTGGCAAGTGGCAAGTGGCAAATGGCAAACCCTATCTGCCATCTGCTACCTGCTACCTGCGACTTGCCACCGGCCATCTGCCACCTGCTACCTGCTACCTGCCACCTGCTACTTGCCATCTGCCAGCCGGCTAATCCGTAAACAACCCAAACGGGCAGGGCAGCCCACAGGTAGCGGCCGTGCTGGTACGTCACCGGCAACCGCCAGGCGTACAAGAAGATGTGACCGCCAGCCCACAGTAAGGGCAGGGTTAAGCGCAGGTGTTTCTGGGCCAGGTCGGCGCGTAGAGCCAGCCAGCCGGCCGTCAGCAACCCTGGCAATAACAGCAGGTGGGTGCCGCTCAGACCCTGCCAGCCACTTTCTGGCCCACCCAGACTAAACCACAGGAGGCGCCCCAGGCGCAGGAGAAGCGGCCGGGCCAGCAACACATCATATTCGGCTTGCTTGGCATAGAAGGTATTGGGCCACAGGTGGCCGCTGTTCCACAGGTTGAAGGCGAAGTAGGGGAGGAGGGGGAGGGCGGCCGTGAGGAGAAAGAGAATGAGGGATGGACAGTTATTTTGGATTTTGGATTTTGGATTTTGGATTTCAGCTGCCACCTGCCACTTGCCACTTGCCACCAGCCCATTTTGGATTTTGGATTTTGGATTTTGGATTCGCGTTGTGAGCAAGCCAATCCCTGTCAAGAGCAGTAGCAGTAGACCATCCGGCCGCACCAGGACGAGCAACCCGCACAAAAGGCCAA
>JBFMFT010000303.1:0-6723 GCA_040751925.1 Chloroflexota bacterium | reverse complement strand
CCCGGGGGTCGTGCCCGCGGCGGGCGGCCCCCACACCCCGCCGGGGCCCCCCCCCCCTACACGATATGATCGTAGGCGGCCAGGGTCAGAAATTCGGGAAAGGTGGGGTCGGTTACTAGCTTATCAAAGATTTGGGTGGCCTCGGTGAAACGGCCGCTCGCAAAAACCTTCTCCCCTAGCCGGTTGCCAATCAGCTCTAGCTCCTCCGCCAGCAAGGTTTGGTAGAGGTCGAGGGTGATCGGCCGGCCGTCACTCAAAGTGGCCTCCGGGTGATGGAGCCATTGCCAGACCTGGGCGCGGGAGATTTCGGCCGTGGCCGTGTCTTCCATCAGATTATAGATGGCCGCCGCTCCCGTTCCTCTGAGCCAGGAGTCCAGGTATTGCAGGGCCACGTCTATATTGTGGCGGAGACCCTTGCGGGTGATCGCCCCGCCAGGCACGTGGAAGGTGGTTAAATCGGCCGCCGTCACCTGCACCTCCGGCCGTTGGCGTTCCTTCTGGTGTGGTCTGTCGCCCAGGACACCAGCAAAGACTTCCCTGGCCGTCGGCACCAGGTCCGGGTGGGCCACCCAGGTGCCGTCAAAGCCGTCGGCCGATTCGCGCACCTTGTCCTCGCGCACTTTGCCCAGGGCTATCTCATTGGTAACCGGGTCTTTGCGGCTGGGAATGAAAGCGGCCATGCCGCCGATAGCGTGCGCCCCGCGCCGGTGGCAGGTCTTGACCAATAGCTCAGTATAGGCCCGCATGAACGGCACGGTCATGGTAATCTGCCCCCGGTCGGGCAGCAGGGCCTCCGGCCGTTGGCGGAAAGTCTTGATGAGACTGAAGATGTAATCCCAACGGCCGGCGTTGAGTCCGGCCGCGTGGTCGCGCAGTTCGTAGAGAATCTCCTCCATCTCGAAGGCGGCCAGGATGTGTTCGATCAGCACCGTCGCCCGGATACTCCCCTGGGGAATCCCCAACTCAACCTGGGCCAGCTGGAACACGTCGTTCCACAGGCGGGCTTCCAGGTGGCTTTGCAGCTTGGGCAGGTAATAGTAAGGGCCGCTGCCCTTGTCCAGCAAGGTACGGGCGTTGTGGAAAAAGGCCAGGCCAAAGTCGAAGAGGGAGGCGGAGATGGGCCGGCCGTCCACCAGGACGTGCTTCTCTTCCAGGTGCCAGCCGCGCGGCCGCACCATGAGGACGGCCGTCTGGTCGTTCAGATGATACTGCTTGCCATCGGGCGTGGTCAGGCTAATCGTGCGGTTGACCGCGTCGCGCACGTTGAGTTGCCCCTCCACCACGTTTTGCCAGGTGGGGGAGTTGGCGTCCTCGAAGTCGGCCATGAACACGTCCGCCCCACTGTTGAGGGCGTTAATCATCATCTTGCGATCAGTTGGCCCGGTAATCTCCACCCACCGCTTTTGCAGGTCGGCCGGGGTGGGGGCTACCTGCCAGTCACCCTGGCGAATGGCGGCCGTCTCCGGCAGGAAGTCCGGCCGGCGGCCGGCGTCAATCTCCGCCTGTCGTTCAGTTCGTCTTTGCAGCAGTTCGCGCCGCCGGCCGCCTAATTCGCGCTCTAAGGTGACAAGGAAGGATAAGGCCTCAGGCGTTAAAATGTCAGCAGAATCAGTTGAGACAGGATTAATTACTTCAATGCCGTCAGGAGTCATGTTGCTTCTGGGAACCATACCTTACGGCACCTTTACCATCCCGAAATGAGGACTGGCGTAACTGCTAACTGTTACATTCAAGGTTTCGCCGCTGGTCTGATATGCAAGGAGTTCGACCCACTCGCCCGCAGACAGGAAATAATGTGTTGAGATATTCAAGAAGGTCCCTTCGCTTGCGTCAATGACAGCAGGAGTGCGCTGCCCGGCAATATCCAGAATGCCATCCGCACCGTGGAAGCGGATCCAGACATGGCGCAAACCATTCCCATTCGACTCGAACTGCACAGTGCCATAAATGTAATATTTGCCATTCGCTGGCGCAGTCAAGCGGTTTGTGTTACTCACAGTGCTGTGGATGTTATTAGTCGAGTCAAATAGCTCGGAGTTGAAAGTCAAGGGCGTAACAACTGTGTCGGGAACAGGGATCGGAGCATCGTTGAACACACGGGCACTGACGTCTCTACAGCACTGGATAGGTCCAAAGCCAACCAGGAAGATTAACAAAGCGAACAACAACGAGAGTCCAACTATGAGTGGGTAATTGCGTTTCATGGTTTAGTCCTCCGATTTGCGGATAGGCGGATCGTGCAGTTGAAAATGGATTATCGGGTAAAGAGGGACTCAATTGCCGGCGAAAGCGCATTGCCAGCGAATATTCGCCATTCTATAGAATACAATCGCACGTGTCAAGAGGAAAATCACGAAAAATCGCGAATGGCGCGAATAGACGAATGAGGCGAATGAAGACGATTCGCGTTTGGGGAATCGCGCCTGGAGGTCGTCCCTCTTAATGAGCTTGTTCAGCCTACTTTGGGGAGAATATGACCGTCCCTGAGTCTAACAACAATACGTTGATTACCGACCACGATTTCGTTACCCCGCGTCTGGACAGCCGTTTCCACACCGGCCGGTACGCGTAAAACGAGTTGATTGCCGACGATGTCCCCTTCCACTTCGACCGTTTCCGTTACCCGACGTGCTGCCTGTTCAAATAGCAATTCAAAAAAAGTGGAAGCTGGCATTTCGCTACGCTCTTTTGACGAACGATCAATATAATCGTCCATCAATGACTGAAAAGCTTCGTATTTCATCGTGGTTATGGTTTGGTCAGGCATAATTATGCTCCTGGCGCTACCTGCTTTTGCAACACCTTCTGTTTCCAGGTATCGTATTCTACTACGATCAATATTATACCACGCTGCTTCAATCGCACCGGGCCTGGCAGCAACGCCAGGACATTCTTCAAGTCGCCAGAAACGGGTGTTTCGCCACCGAGTACCTCCCAGGCGAAGGGTTTCTGAAAAACCACCACTGTCTGCCTGTATCCCTTTTCATGGAGGCGTGTGATATAGAAATCATTGGGCAACGGCTTACTGGTCTGAGACCCTAGAAAGTAGGTTGATGTTTTGATGTCACCCAGCAAGCCTAACACGGTCAAGTCGGCCGACGAATACCGTTCTAGCCGGCTCCGAAGGTTGTGCATCTGAAAGCGAATCCTACTGGCAGCAAGGTCACGCATGATTTCCACCTCAAAGGCATAACCCCGAGCAAAGCTCTGCCACCGGTAAACGCAGTAGGCAAACAGCAACCAACTCTCAGGTAAATCACGTTGCAAGAGGTGGGCCTTTTCCAAAGCGGATGAAATCTGACGGGCGAAGCCAGCTATCAATGCCGGGCCGTTGCCCTTAACGTCGGCCGAGGTAAGCAACTGATCAATGTACGGGTCGGCCAGCGGCCGGTCCACGTAAGTGTCGTAGAGTTGACCAAAAGTGTGGCTTACGCCGGCGTCCTCAACCCGGGCTTGAGCTAGCAAGTTGATTCCTTCCTGTAATTGTTGCCAGGCGGCCGTGTTGAGCCGGTGATAATCGGCCAGGTAATTGGTCAGGGCTTGCTCATGCTGTTGGCTGAAAGCCGGTGGAAGGATGATGTGCATCTATTCGTAGAATTCGCCCCATTCGTCTTATTCGTGATTACGGCCAGGGGTAAGGGGCCAACGGCGTGATGCCGTAATACAGTTCCACAATGCGGCGGAAGATGGGGGCGGCCACGGCCGAGCCTTCGCCGGCGTGTTCGACGATGACGGCGATGGCGATTTCGGGCGTCTCGATGGTGGTACCGTCAGCGCGGGTATAAGGGGCGGCTGGAGCGTAGCCAGCAAACCAGGCGTGGGAAAGGCCGGGCGGGGCTTCGGCCGTACCTGTTTTCCCCGCCACCGGCACGGGGAAGTTCTGGAAGCGGTGGGTGGCCGTGCCGGCACTGCTGTTGGTGACGGCCCGCAGGCTCTCCTGGATGGCGGCCAACTGCTCGGCGGATAGGGGCAGCCGGCCTACCGTCTCGGCCGGCCAGGGTTCTTCGGGGGCTTCACCGGCCGCCCCAATCCGGTCAATAACCGTCGGCCGCAGCAGCGCGCCGCCGTTAGCCACAGCCGCCAACTCCCTGGCAATTTGCAGGGGCGTGACCAGCACGTAGCCCTGCCCAATCGCCATATTGACCGCGTCGCCGGTGGCCCAGCCCTCGCCCACGTTGGCTAACTTCCAATCAGGGTCGGGGATGAGGCCGCTGGCGTCGTCCAGCCCGACGATGGCGGTGGGCGCGCCCAGGCCAAATTGACGGGCGGTGTTGGGCAGGATGAAGGGGTCAACTCCATCCAACCGGAAGCCAGCCTCGTAGAAGTAGGGGTTGCAGGAGCGGGTGAGGGCCTGGCGCAGATTGACGAAACCGTGTCCGCCGGCCAGCCAGTCGAACTTCTGATAGGCTTCACCCAACCCCGTCCAAACGCCGGTGCAGTTGTAGCCGGTATCGGGAGTGTAGACGCCGCTGACCAGCCCGGCCGAAGCAGTGACAATCTTGAAGAGCGAGCCGGCCGGGTACTCGCCCTGGGCGGCGCGGTTGACCAGCGGTTGGCCGGGGTGGTTGAGGACGGCCGCCAGCTCTAATTCGGCGTTGGGGCGGATGGCGTCGAAGATAGCCGGGTTATAGGTGGGATAGCTGGCCATGGCCCGCACCGCCCCCGTGTTCACGTCCAGGACGACGACGGCCCCGGCCGCGCCGTTGGGGTGGGTTTCGATAGCTTCGCGCAGGGCTTGTTCGACGGCCGCCTGGAAGTCGCGGTCAAACGATAGATAGAGGCTGCGGGCTTGCTGTGGCTCGGTTTCGGCGAGGGTGGCGACCGTCTCACCAGTGGGGCTGACAACGGTCAACGTGCCGCCGCGCCCGCCGGCCAGGTAGTTCTCGCCCCAGGCTTCCACGCCAGCCAGCCCCACTTTCTCGTCGCCCCGGTAGCCTGATGCTTTGTACTCCGCCAGTTGTTCGGCCGGGATGAAGCCGGTGTAGCCGACAATGTGGGGAGCGACCCCGTTTTCCGGGTAGAGGCGGGTCAGGCGTTCGCGGCTGGTCAGCCCGGCCGCCAGGTAAGGCTGCAACTCGGCGTAATGTTCCTGCATCACTTCGTCGGCCACGTCACCCAGGGGGACGTACCAATCCGGTAGAGCCGCCGCGTACAGTTCCTTCACTTCCTCCGGCGTCTTGTCCAGCAAGGGGCTGATCACTTCTAGCAGACCGGCCTCGTCGGTGATCTGCCCAGGGATGACCCCCAGGGTGAAGGCGGTACCCTGGTAGGCCAGGGCGCGGCCGTTGCGGTCGTAAACGTTGGCGCGGGCGGGAATCCGGTAAGCCAGCAGAAGCCGGTTGCCCCCTTCCAGTTCGGGCAAAATCAAGCCTTCGCGCCAGAGGACGCCCCAGCGATCCTGGTCGTAGACCAGTTCCAGGGTATGCTCGCGGGCGAGGGAGCCAACGACGGCCGTCTCCCAGGTCACGCGCACACCCATTTCAGCCCGCGCCCCGTCCTGGCGGGCAGAGAGGGGTTGGGCGTGGATGGTCTGGACGGCGGCCGTTTCCATCGCTTCCTGGTAGCGGGTGACGAAAGAGCGGCTGTCTACGAGAGCCTGGCTCTGGGGGGAGAGGAGGCTGTACATCCCCAGGAAGTCCCAGGCTTCCCAGGCGCGGTAGAAGGCTAATCCCACGCCTTCTGCACCGCCGGGGATGGGGGTGTCGGTCGGCCGGGGCGTGTCCGTGGCCGGGGGGGCGGGGGTAGCCAAGTCATAGGTATCCTGGACGGCCGGCGCGCCGAGGCGGCCGCAGGCGGTCAGGAGGAGGAATAGCAGGAATAGGCCGCACTTTGAGGAAGATCCTTTCCTGACGTGCATCATTTCCTTGTTTCAGCGACTATAGGGCTGGACTAAAGTGAGATCCTTTACCACACGGTAATGCTTATCGTTGAACGTTGCCATTTCCGCGCTCATACCAACAGCCGTCTCAGCGATCAGCGCATCCAGAATGCCTATATTGTGGCTTAGATGATAGGTAACGTAGTCGTGGTAGGCGCGCGTGCAATCGGCTTGCGTCGGCCAGAAAAGCTGGTAAGGGCCTAACGCCTTTTCAACTCGCTGTTGTTCTTCCTTGTTGCGACAACCCTGAATCAGTTCCATCGCTACCAAACCAGGGATGCCCAGTGCAGCTTCGCCCAGGGAGCGAAGCCAGGCTACGGCCGGTGGATAATTGCGGAACACATCAATCATTACGTCAGTGTCGAGAAGGATCATGGCTGTCTATTACGGTGTTCCGCCTGCTGTCGAAGTTGACGAGCAAAAGAAACTGAATCAGGGATATCCTGGCGGTCAGCCCACAGCCCCACCAGACCAGATTGTAACAGGTCATTGGCGGTCAATTCCCGCGCCTGAATTGTCACGTATTCCAAAGGGGGGCGTCTTTTCAAGTAGCCAATGAAGTCCAACACTTCGAACCACCTGGTCGGCTCTAGCTCCTGTAGCTCCTCGAAAATGCGTTCCTTCTTTACTGCTGTTATCATCATAAGCTTTCTCCTCAAATGCTAACACTGGCTCATTATACCTGAGAACGGACAAGAGGGCATGGGGTTCAACCCGAGGCTAGGGCTATCGCATACTCGCTGAAAGGACTTTGACAAGGTATTCGTCATCCCAGGCGGTCAGCATTCGTTTGGCATGGATACCGCCTTTGGCCGTTTTCTCTTGTTTGAGCAAGTTGACCGCCA
>JBFMFT010000302.1:0-6724 GCA_040751925.1 Chloroflexota bacterium | reverse complement strand
CCACCCAGACAAGTCCCTGTCCAAGCGGAATATAATGTGATTTTGGATTTTGGATTTTGGATTTTGGATTGGATCGGTCCAAAATCCAAAATCCAAAATCCAAAATCGGTTGCCCCCACAGGCCGTACCAGGGCGGGAGGGTAGCTTGAACGGCCGCCTCTCCGTCCACTACTTCGCTATAATAACCCTGTTCGGTTTGCCAGTGGAGGTAGAGGCGCGGACGGCCGGCTAGGGTGTTATCCCCATCATAGCCGATTAGCCGCTGAAGGGTCGGGCCATCGGCCAGGGTGCGATAAGTCGGATGCTGGGTAAGGGGCGGCCGACTCATTGGTGTCACCGTCAGGCTGGCTATAGCCGTGCGCGATTGCCCGGCCGCGTCGGTGAGCGGTTGGCCGCCGGCCGTGTACGCGCCGATTAGAATAGACAGTGGTCCCGGCCGTGCGCCTGGATAGACCGTTAGCCGGAACTGAGTCAGGGTAATGGCCGTCGGGTCGGCCGCGCGGATTGGCGCGTCAGCTTGCCCATAGAGCTGTCCGTCCCCGCCGACCAGGTGGGCGAAGAGGGCTATCGGCAATGGGTAATGGGTAGAAGGTCGCCAGGCCAGAGCCAGAGTCGTTTCGTCGCCAATTTCCACTTCGTCTGTTTGGAGAGCATAGCCGAGGACGTGGATAGCCTGGCCCAATGTCAGAGCGAGGGGTTGGTAGCCATCAGGTAGAGTTTGGCGCGGCTTCGGCGAGAATAAGAAGGCTTCCCCCACCGGTTCGGGTGACGGCAAGCTGAGGTAAGCGGTTTCGTCGTAATGGGTAGCGATGACCGGCCGGCCGGCCGCCAACTCCTCGCCAATGCGCCGCGCCCAGGTGTCAGCGTAAGCCTCGCCGGTAGGGAAGACGAAGGCAATGGTCACGTCCGGCCGTTGCCCCTCAACCTCCTGAGAGTACCAGAGGGGGGTCGCCCAATGCCAATCGGCCAGGATCACCGTATTGGCCGGCGCGTCCGTCAATAATCCCCTCGCATAGTCAAGCGAATGGGTCTGGCTATGAAGAGTGGCGAAACTGGGATAGCGATAGGTGGCTTGCTGGATGGAGACCACCAGCAGCGCGGTCGGCAGGGTCACGTAAACGGCCCTCGCGGTCGAGCGAAACACTGTCAACGGATTCTGAGGAGCGGATTGAACAGAAGTGCGCTCAATCCATTCCTGGCACCAGCCAACCAGGTAACCCAGGCAGAGGGCGGCCGGCACGTAAGCCGGTAACATATACTCCACTGTCTGGGGGGCGCGGTAGGTAGCCGTGATCAAGGTATGGATCGCAAAGCTCCCTCCCAACAACAGGGCCGGCCGCCGCTCCCGCCACAATAGCACAAGCAAGCCGCCCACCATGCCCACCAGCAGGAGCGGCGAAAACTGGAAGGCCATCACGTTGCCCATCACCAAAAAGCGTTGCCACAGCGCGGACGCCTCTCGAAAGTAGAACAGGTCGCCCCGAAAGCCCAGGGCCAGAGCGTGGTTGAGGAAACCGGGCAGGGTCGTCAAATCATTTGGCGCGCCCCAGGCCCCGGCCGCCCCTCGCCAGGGCAGGTACAACAAGGGCAGCAGGCCAGCCAGGCCAGCCAGCAAGAGCGGCGGCCAACGGCCGGGCTGTTTGAGCAGGGCCGGGTCTACCAGCAGCGCGTACAGGCCAAACACGGCGGCCATGAAGACCAGCGAGGGGTGGTGGGTGAGGCCCAGGCTGAGGACGGCCGCCAGCAGGATCAACGAGCGTTGGCGATGGGACGCGGATAGCGCGGATGGCACGGATTGACGCGGGTTTTCCTGGTTGGTTGTGAGCAACGATTCACGTTGACCAATCCCTAACAGCAGGTAAAAGCACAGGGCGGCAAAGAGAGCGGTCAGGCTCCGCACGTTGGCCGTTGTAGCCTGGCTCCAGAAGGTGGTAGACGTACCCAGGGCGACGGCCGCCACCACCCCGGCCAGGCGGCGGCGAGCCAGGCGAAGGGTGCTGCGGTAAATCAGGCCGACAGTCAACGCGCTGGTGACGGCCGACCAGAGATTGACCTTGTAGGCGGCCGAAGCCGCGAAGGGCAGGCGGGTGAACAGGTGGGCCAGAAGGGTATAGAGAGGAAACCCCGGCGGGTGAGCCACCCCCAGTTTGTAGGCCGCCAGTTGCAATTCGCCACTATCGGCCGGCAACACACCAGGGGCCAGGGTGAGGAGGTAGAGGGAGAAGAAGCCGGCGACCAGGAGGGGGGCAATGAGAGCGGCAAGTGGCAAGTGGCAAATAGCAAGTGATAAGTCGGAAATACCACCTGCCACCTGCCACCTGCCACCTGTTACCAGTTGCCAATTACCATTCAATAGGGTCGTTGTAGCCGCCAGAGCCAGGGCCAGGACGGCCCGCCTGGGGTCGGGCTCCCAGGAGAAGACGTAAAGGAGCAGCAGGACGGCCGGCCACGCCTGGCGCAGCGGCCGGCGGCGCAGGAGCCAGACGGCGGCCAGGCAGGTGAACAGGGTAACGACAATGGCCGCTGGGAGAGTGGGGCGCGCCACCTCGCTCACAATCCGGCCGCTATAAAGACCCAGGGCGACGGCCGGCCCCAACACTGCCCAACGTTGCCAGATTTGCTTCCGCATAGGAGACATCACGCGCCGCAGCGCACCACGATGAATGAAAATCAGCGTTGATCCGCGTCCATCCGCGTCATCCGCGTCCCATTTTCGAAGGAGGCGAATTATACCCGAATTCATCATTCTAAATGTGGCTACCATCCCGCTATTAAACCCACAAAATCCCGCTGACCCAGCGGGATGTTCACCGCCTCTGGTTGGGGCCAGCCTCCCGAAGCGGTCGGCCGTCGGCCGTCAGCGGTCATTTCCGCCACAGAGAAACAACGTACAGAGGTGCTCCTAGAAGGCCGGCCGCCACCGTCAGGGCAAACACGAGCAGCGACATCGCCACCGCCCTGGCCTCGGCCGCTCCAGCCGTCGCAAACAGAAGAGGGGCCAGGGACTCGCGCACACCCAGGCCGCCGACAGACGGCGCCAGCAAGCCAACCGACAGAATAGGGACAACCAGGAGATAATACACCAGGGGAATCTGCAACCCCACCGCCAACCCCGCCGCCAGCCACCAGGCTACCAGCATCAAATTAAACACGAGCGAGACAAATAAAGCCTGGCCGATAGCCCCCCGGCCACAGCCGCGAATCGCCTGCATGAGCCTGGCGACCGGCCCAGAACCCACCGGCGAAAGCGAGGCCGGCGCCCATCGTCCAAGCCGGTAGATCAACCCGCCCCCCAGGAGCAGAAAGCCGCCTACCAGGCCCGCCAGAGACAGCGCCGCTATAGAGACAGCCAATCCGTCCGGGAACGAGGACGGCCGGAAAGGGAGGGCGAGTAGGGCCATGACGAAGAGCATGAGTAGGCCGGTCAGCCGGTCGAGGATAACTGTGCCAGCCGCTACGTCCATTGGCGCATCCTGGGTTGCTTCTATGACCCGCACCGCGTCCCCGCCAAAGCCGGAGGGTAAAAACGTGTTGAAGAAGGCCCCGACGAAATAGAGCGCGATTAGACGGCCGAGACCTACGTTCGCCCCTAGTCCCTTCAGCAACAGCCACCATCGGAAAGCGCGCACAACCAGACTGCCCAAAATCAGCAAGAAGGCCACCAGCAGCCACGTCCCTTGCGCGTGGGTTATGGCAAACCAGATGGCGTCCAGGGGAATGGTCAGCAAAATGTACACCAAACCGGCGATAGTGAACAGAAATTTGAGGAGGGTGGATAAGCGCATAGACGTGAAGCGTGATGCGTGAAACGTGACGCAATGCCTATATTGTACGTCAAAGGTTGACGGAACAGGGTAAATCTATAGAATCGGCCACAACTGACAAGTTCACCGTGTTTGCTCCAGGCGCAAGGAACTTCCGAAAGTGCCTTGCGCCATGATGAATGAAAATCAGCGTTCATCAGCGTTTATCAGCGTTCTATTTTTAGAGGAGGTGTTATATCATGGCTATCCGCAAAGCTGACGCTGTTTGGCAAGGGACATTACGAGAGGGTCAGGGGACGATGCGCCTGGGCAGCGGCGCGTTTGAGGGAGCGTACACCTTTGCCTCACGTTTTGAGGAAGGGGAAGGTACAAACCCAGAGGAGTTACTGGGAGCGGCCCACGCTGGCTGCTTCTCCATGTTCCTGGCGGCCGTTCTCACCAGTAACGGCTATCCCCCTGAGCGTATCCAGACGGCCGCCAAAGTCCACATTGAGCGCGTAGACGGTAGCCCCAAGATCACGATCATCGAACTGACGACCGAGGCGGCCGTGCCAGACGTGGATGAGGCTACCTTCCTCACCCACGCCGAAAACGCCAAGAAGGGCTGCCCGGTCAGCAAGGCCCTGACCGGCGTAGACATTCGCCTGAACGCCCGCTTGGTATAGACACGGATGAGCGGGATGAACGGATCGGGAACGGCTAGAATCCGTCAATCCTGCTCATCCGTTGTCAAACAGAGATGGTTACCCTTCCCCGCTCCTTCTACACCCGGCCGGCCCGCGTCGTGGCCCACGACCTGCTGGGCAAGAAGCTGGTACGCTGCGTAGACAGTTGCCGGACAAGCGGCCTGATCGTGGAAGCGGAGGCTTATTGTGACGCCGAGCAGCCCGACCTGGCCTGCCACGGTGACCGGGCTAACCAGGGCCGGCCGACTAATCGCACGGCGATCATGTTTGGTCCGGCCGGCCACGCCTACGTCTACTTCACCTACGGAATGCACTGGATGTTCAACGTCGTCACCGGCGAGACGGGCCGGGCCAACGCCGTGCTGATTCGCGCCCTGCAGCCGCTAGAAGGGGAGAAATGGATGGCCCAGCGAAGAGGCGGCCGTCCACGCGCCCTTTGGACGAATGGCCCGGCGCGCCTGGCCCAGGCCCTGGCGATTGACGGTTCGCTGGATGGTGTTGACCTGTGCCAGCCCGACGGCCCCATCTGGCTTGAAGATGGCCCAGCCCCGGCCGCCGCTGACGTTGCCGTTGGCCCTCGGATTGGCCTCGGCCGCACACCCGAACCCTGGCGCTCTATCCCCTGGCGGTATTGGTGGCGAGGGAATCCGTTTGTGTCGAAACCGTGATGCGTATTGCGTAGTGCGTAAGGACAACTCTGGATAAGCACCACGAAATACGCAATACGAACTTTGGGAGGAATTATGCGTCTGCTAGCAGGAAAGAAAGCCCTTATTTTTGGCGTCGCTAACAAAAATTCAATCGCCTGGGGGATTGCCAAAGCCTTCCACGAACAGGGGGCTGACTTGGCCTTTAGTTATGGCCTGCCCCAGCTAGAGAAACGGGTACGGCCGTTGGCCGACGAGTTAGGCGTCACCTTCGTCCACAAGTGCGACGTGACTTCTGACGCAGAGATTGAGGCGACCTTCCAGGCGGCGGCCGAACAAATCGGCCACTTGGACATCCTGGTTCACGCCATCGCCTATGCCGGCCAGGCCGAATTGAGCGGCCGTTACGTCAATACCGGCCGCCAGGGTTTTGCCCAGGCGTTGGACATCAGCGCGTACAGCCTGGTGGCCCTCACGCGAGCGGCCCTGTCTCTGATGAGCCAGGGTAGCAACGTCCTCACCTTGTCCTACTACGGCGCGGAGAAGGTGGTGCCGCATTACAACGTGATGGGCGTCGCCAAAGCCGCCCTGGAAGCTAGTGTGCGCTACCTGGCGGCCGACCTGGGGCCGCAAGGTATTCGGGTCAACGCCATTTCGGCCGGGCCTATCAAAACCTTATCGGCGGCCGGGGTAGCTGGCTTCCGCAAAATGCTAAGTTACGCCGGTGAGCGGGCCCCCCTGCGCCGCAACGTTGACCAGGATGAGGTCGGCCGCACCGCCTTGTGGCTGTGCAGTGATTTAGCCAGTGGCGTGACCGGCGAGGTTGTTTATGTGGACGCTGGCTATCACATCCTGGGAATGCCCGAACCGCCTGAAAACTGGGAATGAAAGCCCAAAAACCTGGTTTCTACTTATCATTAGCTCTTGAAAACCGACCTGTTCTGTAGTATCATTACGGTCATGGTACTACGGTACTAGATGACTGGTGGCTGTGAGTTTTGGAGTATGGTAGCAATGAAGAAAGTAACGATCGAGCAGTTTCAGAAGGCTATTAGCTCAGGCCAGACCCAGGACCCAGTGTGGGCCGCTCTACAGAAACTGGCGGAAGTGAAAAGCCCTCAAGAAATCAGGGGGCCACAACCATTGGGTATTTGGGGAATGTGGTTTTAGTGGGTGTTTTGAGCCTTCAGCAGCTTCTTGGCAATCTACCCGAACTGTCGGCCTGGCCGGAGATTGCCGACGTTTTTCAGCGGGCGCCGGAAGGCTCACACCCAGATTGGCAATTGCCCGCCCTGGCTTGTCAGGCGGTGGGGGGGAGTGAGGCGGCCGGGCTGGCCGGCATGGCCGCCATTGCCTGTTCGCAGATGAGCATCATCCTGGTGGATGATATGCTAGACGCCGATCCGCGTGGCGAACACCACCGGCGGGGGTACGGGCCTACGGCGAATCTGGCCCTGGCCCTGCAAGCGGCCGCCTTCCGCTTGGTGGAGCAGGCGGCCGTCAGTTCCCAACAGCTGACCGCCGCTACCAACTGCCTGGCCCACCTGAATCTAGCGACGGCCGCCGGTCAACACCTTGACGTGCAGAATCGCGGCGGCGAGGAAGACTATTGGCAAATCATCCAGGC
>JBFMFT010000301.1:0-6726 GCA_040751925.1 Chloroflexota bacterium | reverse complement strand
TTGTGCTGTAACACCTGTTGCATTTACCGAAGCATTGGGTTATAATGAGCTTGAAAAGCAACAGGTGTTGCAAATCGGAGTGCTTTATGTTTGAACAACAGTGGTTACTATTTAATTCTCAGTTACCGGCTACTCCTTCCAGCCCCCGTGTGAGTGTGTGGCGGCGGCTGCGGGCAGCCGGCGCGTTGGGTCTGCAAAATGGGGTATGGCTGTTGCCCCGGTCGCCTGAGCATGAGCAATTCCTGGAAAAACTGGCTGGTTATGTAACCAACCAGGGTGGGACGGTACAGCATTTCGGGGTGACCAGTTTGGGCCATACGACGGAGGCGGAAATTATTAAGCAGTTCGTGATGGAGCGACAGGCGGAATACGAGGAATTAGGCCAACATTGTCGAGAATTTCAGGCGGAAATGGAGAAAGAGATCGGCCAACAGAGATTTACTTATGGGGAGTTGGAAGAAAGCGAGGCCAATTTTGAACGGCTGGAGAGGTGGCTGCGTAAAATCCAGGAGCGTGATTTTTTTGGCGGCGAAGCGGCGCAAACAGCCGTTACGGAAGTTGAGAATTGTCGCCAGGCTCTGCAAACCTTCACCCGGTTTGTTTACGCGGAGGAAGGTTTTCCGCCGCCAGAGGAAGAGGAAGGCGCAAAATGAGTGGTTGGGGCCAACGTGTGCGGCAACTGAAAGGGGAAACGGTTGCCCTTTACCTGGCCTGTAAAGACCCGCGTGTTCCCTGGTACGCTCGCCTGTGGGTCGCTATTGTGGTTGGCTATGCTTTAAGCCCGATTGACCTCATCCCCGACTTTATCCCGGTGTTGGGCCATCTGGATGACCTAGTTTTGATTCCGGTCGGGGTTGTTCTGGCGATGAAGCTGATTCCGGCCCCGGTGCTGGCCGACTGCCGGGCCAGGGCGCAGGCGGAATTGGCACAGAATAAACCGATAAACCGGGCAGCGGCCGTTATTGTCATCGCTATCTGGCTGGCCCTGGCGGTTTTCACGGCTACTTTCGTCGTTCGATTTATCGAGTAGCAAAGGGGAGGTTTTATGTTCAATTACCCACTGACTCTATGGTTTGAACGGTTCTCATTCGGCCGCAAAATCCAGGTCATTGATGCCACGGGGCGGCCGGTGCTATATGTAAACAAGAAAGCTCTGGCTCTTAAGGAAGTCGTGGACATCTATGCAGCCGGTGATCAGAGAGAACGACTGTACCAAATAAAAACGGAGCGGGTGATTGATTATGCCGCCCGCTACGCCATTACCGCACCGCCTGGGGCTATGGTAGGGATAGTTGCCCGTCAGGGCATGAGGTCCCGTTGGAAGGCGCTCTATGATACAGTGCAAGATCTCCGAACGTACCGTGTGAATCTTGAGCGACTGGCGGCGATTTGGAACGTCACTTACACCCTATTGGATGCAGAAGGCCGGGAAGTGGGCCGAATTCTAGAAGAGATACCGCTGCTGAAGTTGGTGGGCACAATCCTGGCCGAAGTGATCCTGGCGCGGCCGTTTCTGAATCCCATCTACGTTATTACCTGTTGTGGGAAGCCTGTCCTGTACGCCCGCAAGCAAGCGGCCATGTTTAGTCGCACCTTTACGCTGGAAAAACAGGGCGAGTTTTCCGAAGCCCAAGAGGGGTTGTTTCTGTCTGGTCTGGCGATGGCTCTATTGATTGAACGGACACTGGGTATTTGAGGCCACCTTGCCAGCTAACTGGCGCAGTCAACCGGCAGGACAGGTTAGATGTTAAAACCAGCTTCTTCTTTAAGGCCCATAGAATTCGGCCGTCGTCTTCGTCAGCTACCCCGTAATATCTGGGTGTTGACGCTGGCCTCCTTCCTCACCGATGTTTCCACCGACATGATGGTTCACCTCGTCCCCTTCTTGCTAGCTAATGTGTTGGGGGTACGCACGGTCACTATCGGTCTGATTGAAGGCGTGGCCGAAACAACGGCCAGTTTGCTCAAGTTGTGGTCGGGACGGTTGTCTGACCGGCTCGGCCGGCGCAAATGGCTGACGGTGGCCGGGTATGGGCTATCCACCGTCGCCAAGCCTTTCCTGGCGCTGGCCGGTAGCTGGCCGGCGGTGTTGGGTGTGCGCTTTGTGGAGCGTATGGGGAAGGGCATTCGCACCGCCCCGCGTGACGCGCTGATTGCCGATAGTATTGAGGAAAAACATCGTGGCCTGGCCTTTGGCCTGCATCGCGCCGGGGATACGGTCGGCGCCACCCTGGGCTTGCTCATTGCCCTGGCCGTCATCTGGCTGAGGCAGGGCGACCAGTTGACACTGGCGCGGGCCACGTTTCAGACGCTGGTCTGGTTGAGTGTGATCCCGGCCTTGCTCGCTGTTTTGTTGTTGGCGGCCGGCATCCGGGAACAACCGGCCGCGCGTCAGGCACAGCCATCGTTTTTAGCCTGGGGGGGCTTGGAGCGGCCGTTTAAGCGGTTTCTGCTGGTGATTGTGCTGTTCACACTGGGCAACTCCTCAGACGCCTTTCTCATCCTGCGCGCGCAGGCTGCTGGTCTAAACATCGTACAGGTGATGGGGCTGTTGGTACTATTCAATCTGGTCTATGCGGTCGTGGCCATGCCGGCCGGCTCGTTATCTGACAAAGTTGGGCGACGTCAGCTTCTGCTGGCCGGGTGGACGTTATACGGGCTGGTTTACGTGGGCTTGGCGTTGGTCAGGACAGGCTGGCAGGTCGGCCTGCTATTTGCGTTGTACGGTGTTTACTATGGCTCGACCGAAGGCATCGCGAGGGCCTTCGTGGCTGACCTGGTGACACGGGAGAAACGAGGCACAGCCTATGGGTGGTTCAATGCGGCTGTGGGGCTGGCAGCCTTGCCGGCCAGCCTCCTGGCGGGACTGCTGTGGCAGGGCATTGGTAGTTGGGGTGGGTTAGGCATACAGGCGCCTTTTCTTTTCGGCGCGGTGCTGTCCATTATGGCCGTCGGATTGCTAAGAGCCTGGTTCCCTTAGCAGAACAGGTTGTCAGGCCGTCTTACTGGCTTGGCTTTTCGGCCGATTCTGATTACACTAGCATAGCCAGCAAAGTGAGAAACCAGGTTTTTGAGAAAAACCGGGTTTCTGCGGACGACAAATAAGACTTTAGCGGAGCGAGAATGATAGGAGAGAGGATTCAGGAAAGACCCCGGCTGCTGCCGGAGATGTTGTGGGACATCGAGTTCTACAAGGAACAGGACCTTTATTTCTATCTGGAGGAGGTAGAGGAAATCTTGCCTAACGGCCGGGTGCGGGTGGCCGGCCGGGGGGAGATGATGATGCTGGGCAGTTATTCGTACCTGGGGTTGATTGGTCATCCACGCATCAACCAGGCCGCCCAGGCGGCGATTGCCCAGTATGGCACAGGGACACATGGGGTGCGATTGTTGGCGGGGACACTCCCCCTGCACAATGAATTGGAAGCGCGGATTGCCCGCTTCAAGCGGACGGAGGCGGCCGTTACCTTTTCCAGTGGCTACGTGACCAACCTGGCGGTGATTTCTTGCCTGTTGCGGCGGGGGGATATGGTGATATGCGATAAGCTGAACCACGCCAGTATCGTGGATGGCTGTCTGTTGTCGCAGGCGAACTTCGTGCGCTTTCGCCACAATGATATGGAGCATTTGGAATACCGCCTGGCGAACGCCCCGGCCGGCCAGCGTAAGCTGGTGGTGGTGGATGCGGTGTTTAGTATGGATGGGGACGTGATTAACTTGCCGGAGGTGGCGCGGTTGTGCCGCCAATATGGAGCTTACCTGATGGTGGACGAGGCCCACTCGATTGGGGTGCTGGGGGAAACGGGGCATGGGATCGAGGAGCATTTCGACCTGCCGCCGGACTGTATAGATATTAAGATGGGGACGTTGAGTAAGACGATCCCGGCCGCCGGGGGCTACGCGGCGGGGTCGGCCGAGTTGTGCCAGTTTCTCAAGCACGAGGCGCGGGGATTTATCTTTTCGGCCGCCCTCCCGCCGGCTTCGACGGCCGCCGCCCTGACTGCCTTCGACGTGATTGAGGAGGAACCGGAGCGTGTCCGATCCTTGCGGTGTAATGCGGCTTTTTTGGCCGGCCGCTTGCGCGAAGCGGGCTTTGACTTGCTGCAATCAGAGACGGCGATTCTGCCGGTGATTTGCCGATCAACGGAGTTGGCGGTGAAGTTGGGTAAGTATTGCCAGGATAGGGGGATTTTTGTGCAGGCGGTGGTGCGGCCGGTGGTGCCGGAGGGATTGGAGCGGCTGCGGGTGACGGTGGCTGCCAATCATCGGTTGGAGGACCTGGCTTATTGCGCCGAGGTGCTGATCCAGGGGGCGCACGAATTGGGGATATTGGACCAGTAGTCGGTGGTCAAGCGTAACCAGTGGCAAGTGGCAAGTGGCAAGTGGCAAGTGGCAAGTGGCAAGTGGCAAGTGGCAAGTGGCAAGTGGCAAGTGGCAAGTGGCAAGTGGCAAGTGGCGAGTGGCAAGTAGCGAGTGGCAAGTGGCAAGTAGCAAGTGGTAAGTGGCAAGTGGCAAGTGGCAAGTGAGAAGTGCTACTTGCTACCTGCCACCTGCTACCTGCCACCTGCTACCTGCCACCTGCTACCTGCTACCTGCTACCTGCCACCTGCTACCTGCCACCTGCTACCTGCTACCAGTTACCGGGTTAGTTGGAGGCTGTAGCCGGAGCCGCGCCGGGAGACGAGGTAATCGGGGCGGGTGGGTAGGGCTTCGATTTTGCGGCGCAGGCGGGAGACGTGGACGTGTAGCCGGTCTTCCTGGGCCGATTCCAGGGGCCACAGGCGGTTGACCAGGGTGTGGGTGGGGATGAAGCGGCCGGCGTTCCGCATGAGGATAAAGAGGAGGCGGGCTTCGATGGGGGTGAGGGGGACGATTTCGCCGTCTATGATGGCCTGGCGGCCGGGCAAATCGAGAGAAAAGTGACGGTCCACTTGGGTCAGGGGGTCGTGGGTGTAGTCGAAGTCCTTGATGCGGCGTAACACGCGCTGCACGCGGGCGACCAGTTGGGCTGGTTGGAGAGGTTTGGTGATGATCACGTCCTCGGCGTAGTGTTCCAGGGCCTTGACCACAACGTCTCCTTCGCTGCTGGCGGTGAGCATGATCACGGGCAGATCGCCCAGTTGCTGGGCGCGGCGGCAAAACTCAAAGCCGTCCAGACCAGGCAGTTGCACGTTGACGACGGCCAGGTGGGGTAGGCCGTAGCGCTCGATGCGGGTTAGGGCTTCCTGGGTGGAGCCGGCTAACCATACCTCGAAGCCGGCTCGCTCCAGGTGGATGCCGGCCACGTGGCGTATTTCTGGCGCGGCGTCGAGGATGAGGATGCGGTGGGCGGCCGGTAAACTGTTCTTGAAGTAGAGTGTGCGATTTGGATTCATAGGGTAACCTGTCAAGGAAGGTTTTATGGATGCGATAAGCCAGCGGCTTGCGCTACAGGGCGAACCAGCGGCTTGCCCTACACCTTAAACGATGTGCTACTATAAAATACGGCGGTTAAGGTGAGTCTAATTTGCTGTTAATAGACTGTTAAGGCTTGGGCCGCTTAACCTCTTGCAGATGAGACCCTGGTGAGAGAATGATGAACTTACTATAGCCATCATACCGCAGACTGTCAATGAAATTGGCAGGTCTGGCAGTGTTTGAGAGGATTTTTGTGATGAAACGTGAAGCGTGAAAGGTGAAAAGAACCGGCCGTTTCACAAATGGGGCGTGAAGAAGGGGTGAATTTTGTGGTTGGCCCGGGGCTTTTGCCGTTAATATAGCGTTTATAATAGATATGCGACTGACCTGGTCCTGGGGAACTCTGTTGGTAGCTGCCCGGCCGCCTGTGCAAATTAACGTGTGCAGCGCGGTGGAGTTGGCGCGCCTGGGGGGGATTAGCCTGGAATTAGCCGAGCGGATTGTCAGTTACCGGCAGGCTTTGGGTTACTTTCATGGGCCGCGCGACTTGTTGCAGGTGGAGGGGGTCAACCACACGCTGGCTTCTCGCCTGGCCCCGCACGTTGATTGGCGGGCGCCGGAGGTAGAAACCAGGTTTTTCGGAAAAAACCTGGTTTCTGGGAAGGAGCGGGAGGACGTTTCGCTCCCTTTGTTGATGTTGTTGACGGTGCTGTGGGTGGTGGTCTGGCGGAGTTGGCCGGCCCTACAGGATGCTTTACGGATGTACCGGCCGGGCGATCCGGTGTCAGCCTCTCGTCTGTGGATCAGTGTAGGGCAACTGGTCATGGCGGCGGCCGGCGGGTTGGCTCTGGTGGCCTGGATGGGCCAGGGGTTGTGCCGCAGCCGCCGATGGGGGCGGTGGTGGCAGGGTTGGGGCCTCTTTTTGCTGGGGGTGGCGGTGGTGGCTTTGTTGGCGACGGCCGTCGGCAACGCCGGTTACTATACGCTTTACGCGCCAGGTGGTTGGGGCGAGTTGCTCCATAACCGGCCGGCCCTTTGGCTATTGGCAACGGTGGCGGTGGCCTTCTCGTTGGTGGGGGGAGTGGTAGCGGGGGTGTGGCGGCCGTCCATCCTGACGGGCCCGGTTTTGGGTGACGCGGCCGATGCGGTGGTGCTGGTGGGGGCGGTGATTCTGGCGGGATTGGCCTGGTTTCATCCAGAGCTTACAGAAACCAGGTTTTTAGGAAAAAATCTGGTTTGGGCTGGTGGGCTGTTGATGGTGATGGGGGTGATGGCCTTGCACAGCGGCCGGACGTTTTTCCGTCATTATCTGGCTTACTTCAACCTGAC
>JBFMFT010000300.1:0-6749 GCA_040751925.1 Chloroflexota bacterium | reverse complement strand
CCCGCACCTGGCTGGTGATATAGCACCCTCAGCAACAACTCGCCAAAGGTGGCCACGTTAGGAGAGAATAGACCATGCTAGTTCACCGACCAATCGGCAACTTCCTTTTCATGATCGTCATGCTTATCTTGGCCAGCCTGATCCCGGCCGGCCGCCTCCTTTCGGCCGCCCCCCATGCCAGCGCGGATTGCAATATCTGGTGGAACGAGGTTCTGCATGACACGTTCAACAGCGACTACCGCTCTGTCGTCGGCCCAACCACGCCCGGCGGCGCGGTCAAGCTGCGCCTGCGGGTGGCCCAAAGTGATATTACTAGCGCGCGGGTGCGGGTGTGGGACGACCGCGCCAATACCCAGACCTACTACAGCATGGCCTGGGATGGAGCGTTCGACAACGACCCTGTTACTTACGACTGGTGGTACAGCGATATTCCCGTGGGCAGCCAGCCCACCATCCTCTATTATTTCTTCGAGATCAACGATAGTGGGGGTGGTTCCTGTACGGCCGACCAGGACTTCTACGTGGACGACGACGTCAAGTTCTACGGCGGGGGCAGCGGCGCGATGAGCGATGGCTACGACGACACGCGCAGCTTCCAGATTACCGTCTACGACCCGGCCTTCAGCGTGCCGTCCTGGATGCAGCGCGGCGTCGTCTACCAGGTCTTCCCCGACCGTTTCCGCGACGGCAACAGCGGCAATAACCCCCCGGCCGGCCGCTTCTTCTACAACACGGCCGCCGGTACCATCGTCCGCTCCAACCAGAGCGACTGGAACACCACCATCTGCGACCCGCGCAGCACCTATACACCGTCTTGCGCCGGCCAATACAGCGAGAACTTCTACGGCGGCGACCTGCAAGGGATCACCGACAAGATCAACCAGGGCTACTTCGACAGCCTGGGCGTGACGGTTCTTTACCTCAATCCCATCTTCTATTCCCCCTCTAACCACAAGTACGATACGGCCGATTACCTGGTGGTGGACAGTAACTTTGGCACGTTGGCGGAGTTCCAAAACCTGGTCAGCGCGGCCGACGGCCGGGGCATGGAAGTTATTCTGGACGGCGTCTTCAACCACACGTCGTCCGACAGCCCCTACTTTGACTATTACAGCCGCTACGACGCGGCCGGCAATCTGACGAGCCCCAACGGGCCAGGCGCGAACGACGGCAGTGGGGCCTGCGAAGCCACCACTTCGAGTTACCGCGCCTGGTTCTACTTCTCCGACGTGGATACCATTTACAATCCCGGCCGCAACGCCGACAACAGCCTGGCCCTCTGCGCCGACAACCCGCCCGGCCGCACCTACGAAGCCTGGTATGGCTACGGCTCGCTACCCAAGCTGAAGGCCAACACGACCCCTGTGCGGGCTTTGATCTGGAGCAACGGCCTCAATTCGGCCGGCCCCTATTGGGTCAGCCAGGGGGCAGGCGGCTGGCGTTTTGACGTAGGCGGCGACGTAGACCCCGGCCTGACCAACGATCCCGCTAATGATTACTGGGAGGGCTTCCGGGCGGCCGTGCGCGACAGTGGGGTGACCGGCCGCTCCGACACCCTGCTCCTGGGTGAAGAATGGGGCGACGGCTCGCCCTGGCTCTTGGGCAACGAGTGGGATAGCGTGATGAACTACCGTTTCCGTTCGGCCGTCCTCGGCTGGCTCTTCACTGGTTGCTCTGGCAATGGCTGTACCGGCGGCACGGTCTTTGAGGACAACGACAGCAACAGCAGCAGCGCCAGCGGCTCCATTAGCCAGCTTTCCCCCTCCCAACTCAATGCCCGTCTGCGCTCCATCTGGGAGGATTATCCGCCGATGGCTTTCAAGGCCATGATGAACCTCGAAGGATCCCACGACACCAACCGCCTGCGCTTCTTGCTGCGGAAGATTAACAACGACAATGACGGGGCGGCCGTCCAGCGCATGAAAGAGTGGTGGCTGTTCAGCTTCACCTTCGCCGGCGCGCCCACCCTCTATTACGGCGACGAGGTAGGCTTAAACCACGACGGCGTCTGGGCCAACAGCAAATGGGAGGACGACCCCTACAACCGCGCTCCCTTCCCCTGGTCAGACGCCAGTGGTAGTTCGTACACGGCCGACACCACCAACCTGCTGCCCCACGCCCGGCGCATGGCCAGTATTCGCCAGAGCTACCGCGCCTTGCAGGATGGCGACGTGCAGTTTGGGATGATCATCAATGACGCCCAAAAGCTGTATGGCTTCGGCCGCACCAACGGCACGCAGACCGCCCTGATTGCCCTCAACCGCGACAACGCGGCCCACACGGCTACCTTCAGCGGCCTCAACGCCGCCCCCTACAACCTGCCCAATGGCACGGTCATGGTGGACGCCCTCAACGGCGGCACGTTTACCGTCTCCGGCGGCCAGTTGAGCCTGACGGTCAACAGCAATTGGGGCGTGGTTTTGTTGGAGCAGGCCAAAGTAGAGACGCCGGCCGTCCCGTCTGATCTCAACCCGACCCCGGCCGACCCCGACGTGACCCTGACCTGGACGGCCGTCCGCACGGACACGGCCGGCGGTGTGGAAGTGGTCACTTCCTACACTGTCCACCGCAGTACCAATCCCACCTTCACGCCGGACGCCACCAATCTCATCGCCACCGTCACTCCACTGGCCTTTGGCAGTGTGAACGCGGCCGTCACCTACAGCGATCCTGGCGGCTATGGCGACCAGAACACCTACGCCGTCTGCGCCGTGAACGCGGCCGGTAAGCAATCCTGTACCGCGCCCACCCCGGTCAAGGCCATTCTCTACACCAGTTCGACGACTAGCGGCGCGGCCGGTGGGGTGAGTTTTGCCGACGAAGACATCCTCTCCCACAACACCAGCACGGGTGTTTGGGCGATGGTCTTTGATGGTTCGGACGTGGGTCTGGGCAGCACTGACGTAGACGCCCTTGAGTTCCTGGACGACGGTTCGATCCTCCTCAGCCTCGATTCAGCCTCCTTCAACATCCCCGGCCTGGGGACGGTGGACGATTCGGACATCGTGAAGTTCATCCCCACGTCGCTGGGCAGCACGACGGCCGGCACGTGGGAGATGTATTTCGATGGCTCGGACGTGGGCTTGACGACGGATAGCGAGGACGTGGATGCGATTGGCTTCACCCCGGCCGGCAAGCTGGTGGTCAGCACCCTGGGCAGCTTTACCGTCACCGGCGCGTCGGGAGCAGACGAGGATATGGTCGAGTTCACGGCCACCAGCACCGGCTGGACGACCAGTGGTACGTGGGCCTTGTACTTTGACGGCTCAGACGTGGGACTGACCGCCACCACCGAGGACATCTGGGGGACGTGGCTGGATAGCGCGACCAGCCAGATATACCTGAGTGTCTCCGGCGCGTTCTCCGTCACCGGGGCCAGCGGCGACGGGGCGGACGTCTTCATCTGCGCCCCCGGCTCCCTGGGCAGCACGACCACCTGCACCTTCGGCCCCGGCCTCTACTGGGACGGCTCGGCCAACGGCTACGCTGGCGAAGTGCTTGACGACATTGCCATTGTGAGATAGAGATAGAGTCCTTCCGACTCTATCTCTATCTTCCCTGCCACCAGTCTTTGCGGGAGCGAGGGTCCATGAAGGCCCCGGTGTCGCGGATGGCGACGCCAATCTCGTCGCCCTGCGCCCGGCCGAAAGCCTGGCCGGCCGTCAAGGCGGGCAAGTAGTCGCGGCCGGCTTCGTTCCATTGCTCGTACAGGGAAAGAAGGTTGGGATCAACACACACATCTTCCACGTGTAGGGTGTAGCCCCAGACCACGTTATCCTCGGCCGTATACTTGAGCGTAATCCGCTCTGGCTCGGCGTATAGCACCAACACCTCATAACCGCCGCCGATTTCGTAGCCAGAGGGCGGGACGTGAATCGTCTCGCCAGGTGCGACAGCTAAACCGGCCAGGGTCACATCGGGGTAAGTGATCACCGGCCCCCGGCAGTTGCAACCCCAATCCCAGTGGTGAACCTGGTAGGCAGCCACGAAAACCCCCGTCCGGTTATCCAAAAAAAGGCCAGGCAGTTGCGGCGCATTGGGGTCAATCATGCCCGCGTAGTCCACCAGTCCCAAATAGGCGTTGGTGGGGTCGTAGCCGCGGAGAGCCAGGTTCAGGTCGCCATGCGCTGCGGCCGGGCGGTCGGCGGGCGGCGGAATGACGTTCAGGATACCATAGTTGGCCCCCGGAATGGGCTGGCAATTGTCGCCGGCCGTTCTGACAATAGGCAGATAGACGGCCGCGCCCTGACCATCCGACCGCTCCGCCGCCGGCCGCGCTTGCCCAGCCGCCAACTCCGGCCGGGTGGCCAGACCGCCAACCAACACCAGCCAAAATAGAAGGAAACGTAACGGCCGGGCAACCAGGCTCGGTCGGGCGACCGGCCTGAGCCGATTTGATTGATAGATAGAATAAGATTCAATAATCATTCAATAATCGTCCTGGTTGGCGGCGGCCGGCGTGGGGGGTGGTTACGGCTGTCGCCTGGACTATGATAGCAGAAGGGGTTGAACAGGCTGTTTAGTAACTGTCCAAAAATAACTTCCTGATTTGGCTGTAGAGCGGTTCTGGAGAATCGCTCTACAATACTACAAACCTATTCTGGGACGGCTACTAGCTTGACAATGTTCAATTCGGCAATCTGTAAGGGCGAGGCAACGCGGAGAGGATGCCGCTCAGAGAGACGGACAACCACCGCGTTGCCTCGCCCCTACCAAATCTAAAATTGTCAATCTAATTATCCAACCCAGTCTATTCCGGGCATGGTCTATTTGTCCTGCACCCAGAGGCACGTCGCACCCAAGAAAGGGCAATGCGCCTGAGTACGGCCGCGTTAGAGAGTAGTAAGAACCGCGCCAAAAGGTTGCCAACTGCCTGGACACCTGCGTATAATGCAGCCAATGGCTTAATGGGCCATGAAAGGGTCTATAGGTTTTTATAAGGATTTCAAGCATGACAATTCCCTGGATGGTGGGAGCGTTTATCCTGGTTCTAACGCCCATCGTACTCATCCACGAACTGGGCCACTTTTGGGCGGCTCGTCTTTCCAAAATTCGCATCGAGGAATTTGGCCTGGGTTTTCCGCCGCGCGCCAAAAAGCTGGGTGAGCGAAATGGCACGGTTTATTCACTCAACTGGATTCCGGTGGGTGGTTTTGTGCGGCCGGCTGGTGAGGATGATCCCACTGTTCCGGGTGGGCTGGCCGCCGCCTCCAAACGGGCCCGCGTTTTCGTCCTGGCCGCTGGGGCCGGGGCCAATTTCCTCCTGGCGATTGTCCTTTTCTGGATCGCCGCTTTGACTGGGCCGTCCCCCGATGAAAGCCGCGTCGCTATCGGCGAGGTTATCCCTGGTTCACCGGCCGCCCTATCCGGCTTACAGGTCAATGACATCCTACTGGAAGTCAATAGCCTGGCGGCGGATAATTTCGAGTCGGTCAAAGCCCAGGTGGAGGCCAATGCCGGCCAGCCCATTCCATTCACCGTAGAGCGTGACGGTGAGAGGGTTGAATTGACCATCACCCCCCGGCGGCCGGGCGAGTATGATCCCAGTTCCGAAGGGGCGATTGGTGTGGTGTTGACCCATCCCCTGACCACCTCCCTCAATCCGGTCAAAGCGGCCGTCAGTTCCGTCGAGACCACTTTCAACATCGTGCGCCTGACGGTCAGTGTGCCAGCTATGGTTGTGCGCGGGCAACTGTCGGCCGAGGAAGCGCGGCCGGTCAGCATCGTCGGCATCAGCCAGATTGCCGGCCAGGCCGCCGAATCCACCGCCAGCACCGGCAACTGGGGGCCGCTCCTGCAAACGGCCGGCTTCATCAGCGTCGCCCTGGGCTTCACCAATCTGCTGCCCCTGCCAGCCCTTGACGGCGGGCGCATCTTCTTCGTGCTGGTGGAGGCTATTCGCGGCCGGCGGGTTGAGCCAGAACGCGAAGGTATGGTACACCTGGTCGGGATGTTGGCTCTCTTGTTCCTGATGCTCCTGATGATCGTGCAGGACATCGTCAATCCCATCATTCCCTTTTAATGTCTGGAACATCATGCGCGCTGAACAACCTTTCTCGCAGGTCTTAGATTCCCTATTCAACGGCGAGCGGGTGATTATCTCGCTCCTTTTTCGTCTGTCTGACATGTCGGCCGAGGAATATGACCAGTTTACCAACCGCTGGCCGACTGTGGCGGCCGACCGCCGGCACGTCCTGACTCGGCATCTGGCCGACATTAGTGAAGACAATTTTCGTGTAGATTTTTCGCCTGTCTTCGCCTTTTGCCTGGGTGACGCCAGTTCACAGGTGCGCCTGGCCGCCCTGGATGGGCTATGGGACGCCACCAATATCGCTCTCATTACACCGATTCTCCACCTGGCCCAGCACGATGAGGAAGTGGAGGTGCGGAAGGCGGCTATCGAAGCCCTGGGCCACTATGTCCTGATGGCCGAATGGGGTGAACTGCCTAAGAAGATTGTCCCACCGATTGCCGAGGTTTTGCTGGAACTCCATCGTGGCGAGCAGACGGACTCCTCCATTCGGCGGGCGACTCTGGAAGTGTTGGGGGCGGCCGACGACCCGCGTGTGCCGCCGTTGATTCAAGCAGCCTACGATAGCGGTGAGCGGGCCAACCAGGTCAGCGCGCTTTTTGCTATGGGGCGCAGCGCGGACCGACGCTGGCTGCCGGCGGTCGTGCGGGAGATGAGCAGTAAGTTTGTTGACCTGCGCCTGGAGGCGGCGCGGGCGGCCGGCGGCATTGGGGCCGAG
>JBFMFT010000030.1:0-21286 GCA_040751925.1 Chloroflexota bacterium | reverse complement strand
ACGCTCCTGGTCATGGCCTGGAGCAGCCTGACCCTGCCAGCCATCTTCGCCATCATCGGCGACAATCTACCCCGCCAGAAGCGGGCCACCGGCTTTAGCGTCCAATCCATCCTCAAGCGCGTGCCTATCGTCCTGGCCCCACCTCTGGGGGGCTGGCTGATGGCTCAATTAGGGCTGGCGAGTGGGATGAGAATTGGCTTGGTCGTCACAATTGGTCTGGCTCTAGCGGCCGTCTGGATTGTGCGGCGCTACTACGTGGAGAATAGCCCGGCGGCCACCGACCAGGCCAGCTTGCTGACCGTCTGGCGTAACATGGACGGTCATTTAAAGCGGTTGCTGGCGGCCGATTGTCTGGCCCGTTGGGCTGAGGGCATCCCCAAAGTCTTCGTCGTTCTCTACGTTCTCAACGTGCTGCGAGCAGATAGCCTGCAATTTGGCTGGCTGACCAGCCTGCAAATGGCGACGGCTGTCCTGATTTACGTCCCTATTGCCCGGCTGGCTGACCGCTTCAACCGCAAGCCATTTGTGCTGCTCACCTTCGCCTTCTTTGCCCTCTTTCCGCTCGTGTTAGCCCAGACCAGTGGTTTGTTTTGGCTGGGGCTGGCTTTTGTAGTGGCCGGGCTGCGCGAGATTGGCGAACCGGCCCGTAAGGCTCTCATCGTGGACCTGGCCGGCGAGACGATGCGCGGCCGGGCAGTGGGCGCGTATTACCTGGCGCGGGGGCTGGTCGTCTTTCCGGCCTCCCTGGTTGGTGGCTGGCTGTGGGCCATGCGCCCCCAACTGCCCTTCTACGTGGCCTTTGGCGTCGGCGTGGTCGGGTTTTTGGTGTATGGGCTGTGGGGGCCGGGCGAGTCGAAGTGAACCATTGAGACCTGCGGGGTTTTGGAAACCCCGCAGGTCTGGCTGTGGCGCAAGTGAACAATTAGGGGCATAATTGGACAAGCCCACAAGAGGAGGTGTTCGATGTTTAAGCACATTCTAGTTCCCCTGGATGGTTCACCACTAGCCGAGGCGGCGATTCCGGCCGCCCTGGAGCTAGCCGGTAAGTTTGGCAGTGAGATTACCTTGCTGCGGGTGACGTATCCCCCCTACATTGCCACCAGCATCACCTGGGGCAGCGCGTATGCGGAGCTTATTACGGAAATGCGGAGCCAGGCCTTTGCCGAGGCGGAAGAATATCTGCGCGCCCACCAGGGTTCGCTGCGCCAGCAGGGCCACAAAGTCCACGCCCACATTGTGGAAGGGGAGCCGGTGGCTGACCTGATCCTGGATATGTTGGACAGTCTGGGAATTGACGCGATTGTGATGAGTACACACGGCCGGGGCGGTCTCGGCCGTTGGGTCTTCGGCAGCGTGGCCGACAAAGTGCTACGCAAGGCCCACGTGCCGATCCTGTTGATAAGGGCGGAGGAGAAGGCGGCCGATTAAGTCCGAGTGATGAGTGATGAGTCTGACTCATCACTCCTTACTCATTACTCATTACTTTTGACGGTCTGCTTGAGCAGGCGGGAACTGTTCGCCAGGATGCCCAGGTCAGGCAGGGATTGGGCGGCCGCCGCCAGGACGGGAGGCATGATGCCGAGGGCCGCCAGGCTAATGCCGACGACGTTGTAAACGGCCGTAAAGCCCAGATTCATTTTGACCACCCCCATTGTGCGGCGGGCTATCTGGATCAGTTCAGGCACAAGTGACCAATCTTCGCGCATGAGGGCTACGTGAGCCGCTTCTAGGGCCACGTCGGTGCCGGCCGCGCCCATAGCCATCCCCACGTCAGCCTGGGCTAGAGCCGGCGCGTCATTCACCCCATCCCCCACCATGATGACCCGATGGCCCTGGGCTTGATAGTCCCGAACAATGGCGATTTTGTCTTCGGGTAGGAGATTGGCCCGGTAGTCTATCCCCAGGGCGGCGGACAGGGCAGCGGCCGAACGGTCGTGGTCGCCGGTCAGTAGCTCGATACGACGAATACCCAATTGGCGCAGCCGGGACAGGGCGGCCGGGGCCTCGCTGCGTAAGGTGTCGGACACCGCCACCAGGCCGGTCAAGGTATCATCTTCAGCCACCAAGAGGAGGGTCTTGCCTTCGCTTTCCAGTTTGTCAACGATGAATGATAGTTGGCCGTTCAGCCTTTCATCCTTCATCCTTCCGCCTTCATCCTTTTCAATGAGGCGGCGATTGCCAACGGTGATGGTTTTGCCATTGACGGCCGCCCGCACCCCCAGCCCCGGTATGGCCTGGAAGTGACGCGATTCGACAATCTTCAGGTGGCGGTGGCGAGCCGCCCCACGCACGGCCGCCGCTACCGGATGCTCCGAGTATTGTTCGACGGCGGCGACCAGGGCCAACAACTCGTCTTCATTCTGGCCGTTGAGGGCGATAACGTCCGTCACCATTGGCTGGCCCAACGTCACCGTCCCCGTCTTGTCAATGAGCAGCACGTCGGCCTGGGCCAGCAATTCCAGGTATTTGCCACCCTTGATGAGCAAGCCTTGTTTAGCGGCCGCCCCAATGGAGGCCAGCATGGCAATGGGAGTAGCCAGGGCGATGGAGCAGGAACAGGCCACGACCAGGACGGCGGCCATCGCCAGGGGATCGCGGCCGATGAGGAGCGTCAGGGCGGCGACGGTGACGACCACCGGCAAGTAATAACGAGTAAAACGGTCGGCGAAGCGTTGCACGTCGGCCCGGTGGGCCTCGGCTTCTTCCACCAGCTTGACGATGCGGCCGAAAGTGGTATCCGCGCCGACCTGGGTGGCCCGCACGCGCAAACTGCCCAGGCTGGCTAAGGTGGCGGCGAAAACTTTATCCCCTGGCCCCACTTCGACGGGCATGGCTTCGCCGGTAATGGCCGCCTGGTTGATGGTGGCGTAGCCGTCGTGGACGACGCCATCCACCGGCAGCTTATCGCCCGGCCGCACGATAACCATCTCCCCTACCTGGACCTGGCCGACGGGTATGACCATCTCCTGCCCATCCCGCTCGACCCGCGCCGTCTGGGGGGCCAGGGCGGTCAGGTCGCGCACAGCCCGGCGGGTGCGGCCGGCGGTAAAGTTCTCGATGGCGTCACCCGCCCGCATGAGGAGGACGACGACGACGGCCGTCATCCATTCACCCACGACCAGGGCGGCCAGCACGCCCAGGGTCATCAGCGTATGCGACGTGACCTGCCGCCGCCAGGCTGCTCGAACAACGTTGCCAAAGATGGGATAGCCTATCACCAGCACGGCCGCCACCCAGAACGGCCAGGAGATGAGATGATTCAAGTTCTCAAAGACCCCTAGCCACTCGCCGACCACGACGATCACGATAACCAGGCCGAAACCAATGGGGATCAAGCGGTTGACGCGGTGACTGAAGGCGGGCCAGCCCTGGCGGGTGACGGCCGTCACTTCCTGCTGGGCCTTCTGGGCGACGGAATAGCCCGCTCCTTCGACGACCTGGCGAATGACGGCCAGGTTGACCTGGGCCGGGTCGAGGCGGAGGATAGCCTTTTCTGAGGCCAGGAAGACTTCGGCCGATTCCACCCCCGGCAGATTGACCAAAGCCTGGCGCACGTGTTGGGTGCACTCGACGCAGTCCATACCGGCGATGGGGATTTCCAGAGTTAGCGTTCTTGCCATGCGGCTCATTAGACATTATCGGGAATAGACAGGATTTACAGGATTTACAGGAGTAGACTACATCATGTCAATCCTGTTAATCCTGTCCATACTCTTAATTCCGATAAACTCTATTATAGCATGAAAGACTCTCTACTCTCCACAAGCCACCCTCACCTGCTGGATGGCCTGTTCGACCTCTGGCGTCATAAACTCCTCACGATAGCCGGTGAAATAGAGCCAGGCCCCCCGGCCGGTGGCGCACATCGCCCGGCCGACTTCCTCAATCTGGCTAGGCGTCATCGGACATTCATTGAACTCATCACAGCCACCTCTGGTAGCCTGGATAGACCAGGCGATCTGATGCGCCTGGCCCTCTTCCAGCACCGCCAACGAGCCATTGATGAACGCTTCCAATGAGCCTTTGTGAAAGGAATACTGGAAGTTGACAATATCCGTATACTGCCAGTGGTAGCGGCCGGCATAGCTGGGACTGGTGTTGATCATCGTTAGCAAAGTAGGCCAGTATTTCCTGGACAAGCGGCCGGCCTCGTCCACCTCGGCCGGGGTGGGACATTGGCCGCCCCAATCATTCTGGCAATCGTGCGGCTCGTCAATGGTGAAGTGGGCCAGGATCGTGCCGTTGGCGACGTAGGGATCAATCAGCCCGGCGAAGTCGTTGATGGCGTCCTCGTAGCGGGCCAGGCTGAGGCCCACACCACTGTCGTTAAGGACGTTGCTGGTGCGGCCGGTCAAGCGCAGGATGACCTGGGTCCCGCACCCCTGAGCGATGTCTAGCACGGCCGGATCAAAATCGCCTTGCTCGTCCAGCAAGTGGCGGCCGAAGAATTGGACAACCGGATAGTCGCAGATTCGTTCAGGCGGTGGAAAAAGCATCCCAAAGGGGATGTAAGTCGGGGGGGCGGGCGCGGCCGTCGCCACTTCTGGCTCATCAGTAGGCACGTAGGCGGCGGCCGGCCGCAACGCATTGGCCTGGCAGGCTGTTAAGGCTAACCAGGCCAGAGAGATTAGGGCCAGACGCAAAGGCGGCAAGGGAGAAATTCTAACAGAAACCGTTACTACTCAGCCACCCCCTCCCTAACCCTCCCCCTACCAGGGAGAGGGAACGCCCCTCGCCCTCGGAGGGAGAGGGGTTGGGGGAGAGGGTGAGCAGTTACCAGAAACCAGGTTTTTCGGAAAAAACCTGGTTTCTGGGAAGCTACGGGGCAACCAAGCGAATCGGCTCCTCACCGTTCAGCCAGTTGTGCAGAACTTCTTGCATCGAGTAACCATCCACCTCGGCCCCACTGTCGCCCCAAAACTTGTCGTTGATGGTGACGCAGTGATTGGGGGCCTGGGGACTGAAGGCGGCTTGCACACCCACCAGGGAGGCCCGCACGTGAACCGCGAAATCTTCCGCGTCCTGCTGCGTCCCACTATGGAAAGAAGTGATTTGCTCGCGGTCGTACTGGTGGATTTGCACAAACAGGGGCGTCGTGATGTAAGGATAGACCGTTGAGCCGAAGTAGCATTGGGCCGGGTCGCCGCCGGCCGCCGCGCAATCGGCGTCCACGTTGCCCCCCCAATTGCCAAAGCCTACGGAGAACATCTCGTAGAAGGAGGGAGCATTGGCGGCGTAAGACGGCCGAATGTCTACCGCCCAGCCCGCGTCGTTGATGCCCCGGATGTCGTCGAAGTTGTCAGCGAAGCGGCCGGCGACCGCGTCCAGGTTGTTCAAGACACCATTACCGCCGGCCGAGCAGCCAGCCAGGATCAGCGTTGAATCGCTACCCTTGCCCACGCCAAAATTGCCATTGCGCTGCTGCACGTCGGTGAAGACGGCTTCCAGAATGTCCCGGCCGCGAAACTGGCGGCCGTCGGCGTCCGTGTGGCTACCACTCCAACTGTCGGAACTGCAATACTTGACGTACACCTGATTCCAGTTCCAAAAGTCAGGATTCCGCTCCTCGTTGATGGAGAAGATGCCCCCCAGCGATACGGAGGGGTCCCACTGGTCAGAAGAGGTCAGCTTAGGCTGCTCCCGTTCGCGCTGGCTACAATCCTGGTCGCGGAAGCAAGCCCCGCCGCCTTCCAGGAACACAAGCCACTTGTTGTTATAACCCTGACGCAAGTAGTATTTGGCTGGTGAGCCGTCGTTGCAGACGGCCGCCCCCGTATTCAGGGCCACCACCCCCAATACGTCGCTCAGGGGTTGGACAGATTGTTCGCCAGCCGCCGCTTCAGGAGCAGCGGCCGTCGTCGCCGTTGGTTCGGGTAGAGACGTTGGTTCTACAGCCTGGGTTGGCTCGGCCGCAGGTTCACTCTGAACGAGGGCCGGGGCCAGGGTGGGCGTAGGGGGTTGCTCGGCGGTGGGTGATGGCTGGCTCTGGTTCGGCCGGGTGGCCGGGCGGCGCGGGCCACAGCCAGCAAAGAGTAACAAGCCAAGAGCCGTTGCCAGGGCCAGATAGAACACACGCTTTTGGGCGAGAGAATACATCAACATTACCTCCGTTTCTATAGCTCACTATCCTTGCAGTTTTTAGTAGCGGGAGAAACTGTCAGCAGATTCGGGGAACAGATTGAGCGAATTGAGGCAGCCGACCTTCCGTTTAATCTGTTCTCCTTCATCCGTTGACGGCGATCCGTTCTGTTCGTCTCTGGAAGCGAGAACTGCAAACATAGTGTAGCAGAAATCCGGCGCGGATTTTAACTGATCCGGCCGAAGCATACCACGTTTGAGAGACGCAATCGAAAGGTAAACAGTTCCCATTCTCAGAGATTACTCAGGAATCTGAGTGGGAGCAAAGGCAAACGATTGCTGGTCTGTAGTTTGAGGATGCCAGGAGTACAGTCACTCCTCATTGGCCCGGCCGCAAACGTGATATAATGAGCAACATGAATATGTCCGTGATGAAACGAGAAGTCGCAGTTTCAACAACACCCCGATTATCTAATCTGGCTTTACTGGCCCTGGTTAGCGCGATCTTGTTGGTCTTAATAGGTAGCATCGTGCGGGTCACGGGTTACGGATTGGGTTGCCCGGACTGGCCCCTCTGTTACGGCCAAGTGATCCCCCCGCTCCAAATTGGGGCCTGGGTAGAGTTCAGTCATCGTTTTCTAGGTGGCCTGGTCTCCTTGTTGGTCGTCCTGGTGGCTGTCCTGGCCTGGCGGCAGCAGCGGGCCGACAAGTGGATCGTCCGCCCGGCCGTCGCCGCCGTCGCCGTTCTGGTCGTTCAGGTGGGACTAGGGGGCTTGCACGTCCTCAGCGAATTGCCCGGCTGGACAGGTTTGATCCATACTGGCGTAGCCATGGCTTTGGTCGGCCTGCTGGCGGTGGTGGCGGTTACCAGCCGGCCGCCTGGGTCAGTTGACCGGCCGCCTTTGGGTCGCCTTCCGCAATGGGCGATGTGGGCGGCCGGGGCCACCTATCTACTCTTGCTGACCGGCTCCCTGGTTACGCGCACCGGCGCGTCGCTGGCCTGCCCGGCCTTCCCTTTGTGTGGCCTGGACACCATGCCCGATTTTCTGCGCCCTCTGGTAACAATTCAGATGGCCCATCGCATCATAGCCACCCTCGTCGGCCTGTTGGTACTAGCTGTCGTAGCGCGACTGTGGCCGGCCGGCCGCCAGTGGCCTAATCTGCGCCTCGCCGCCTTCGGCCTGACCTTCTTGCTCGTTGCCCAATTCACTCTGGGCATCAGCAACGTGCTTTTGCGCCTGCCTATGTGGTCGCGCTCTTTGCACCTGGTCACTGGGGCCAGCCTGTGGGCTTTATTGGTGGTGGTGGCCACAGCCATGAACGTAAGGCAATCGGCTCGATTGCCAGTGTAGCGCCATCGGCTCGATTGCCAGTGTAGCGCCATCGGCTCGATTGCCAGTGTAGCGCAATCGGCTCGATTGCGCTAAGGCAAGCCAGCGGCTTGCGCTACATCGGCAAGCCGGCGGCTTGCGTTACAGTATGTCATCTTACGAAGCAATCAAGACGGCCGTTAGCGCCGCCAAACGTGTCCTGGTCATCACCCACGTCGCCCCTGACGGCGACGCAATAGGCTCGCTGACGGCCGTTGGCCTGGCCCTCGACCAATTGGGCAAAGAAGCAGTCCTGGCCTGCGATGACCGCATCCCGGAACGGTATCAATTTCTGGCGAAGGCAGACGCCGTGCAAACGGCCGTTTCCGGCAACCCGGCCTACGACCTGATTTTTGCGGTGGATTGCGGCGATGAAAGCCGGATGGGTAAGGTTTTTGAGAAGCTCCCCCGGCCGTTGCCGCCAGTCGTCAACGTAGACCACCACGTTACCAATACCCGCTTTGGGCAGATGAACCTGGTGGATGGCGAGGCGACGGCGACGGCCGAAGTCTTGTGCGATTTGCTGCCCGAATTGGGTGTGCGCCTCACCCGCGAGCTGGCCGTCAGCTTGCTAACGGGCATCGTTACGGATACCCTGGGCTTTCGCACCGTAGGCGTGACCGCCCATACCTTGAAAGTGGCCGGCCGCCTGATTGAAGCCGGGGCTGATTTGCCCCAGGTGACGATGATGGCCCTGACGGTCAAGCCACTTTCGACCATTCTGCTGTGGCGGGCGGGCCTCAACAACATGAAGCTGGAGGATGGGTTGCTGTGGACGACCATCAGCAAGCGCGAGCGAGAGGCGACGGGTTACTCGACGGCCAGCAGCGCAGGGCTGGTCAATCTCCTGGGGGATACAACGGAGGCGGCCATTGCCTCTGTGCTGATGGAAATGGACGATGGCAAGGTGTACGTGGGCTTCCGTTGCCGGCCGCCCTACACCGTTTCCGAATTGGCCCTCAGCCTGGGGGGGGTGGGCACCACCTGGCCGCCGGTTGCACCCTGGACGGCCCCCTGGCAAACGCGGAGGCCCTGGTGGTAGACCTGGCAAAAGAGACGATTCGACGCAGCCGGGCAACCGAGAGACGACGTTGAGTGACGGGCTTCTCATCGTAGACAAGCCGGCCGCTCTCACTTCCCACGATGTGGTTCAGCGTATCCGGCGGCTAACCGGGATACGCCGGGTAGGCCATGCTGGCACCCTAGACCCCCTGGCGACGGGGGTCTTGGTAATCTGCCTGGGGCGAGCCACGCGCCTGGTCGAGTACGTGATGGGACAGTCCAAACGCTACGAGGCTACGATTCGTCTGGGACAGGAGACCACCACTTATGACGCGGAAGGAGAGGTGGTGGCGGAACGGCCGGTAGAAGTTACGTCGGCCGACTTGGCCGCAGCCCTGGCTCACTTTCGCGGTTCTATCAGCCAGACACCACCGATGTTTTCGGCCCTTAAAGTAGAGGGCCGGCCGCTCTACCAACTGGCTCGCCGCCAGGTGATAGTGGAACGAACGCCCCGCCCAGTTACCGTTTATGAGTTGATCCTGCGCCAATGGCGGCCGCCCTTCGTGCAGCTTAACCTGAGTTGCTCGGCCGGTTTCTACGTCCGCAGCCTGGCTCACGATTTGGGGCAAGCCCTGGGCTGTGGGGCCCATTTGGCCGCGTTACGCCGCACGGCCGTCGGGTCTTTCACCGTGGCTGAGGCGGTTGCCCTGGACACGCTTACCTCTGAGAACTGGCCTGGCTATTTACAGAGCAGTGAGGCGGCCGTCAGCCACTTGCCGCGCCTGATCTTGCCCGAAGACGAAACCCGCCGCTTGCAGCAAGGGCAAAAGGTTGCCCGCCAGCCCGACCAAATAGAAGGGCCAACGGCCTCTCTCTACGACCCGACCGGCCGTTTTATCGGCCTGGTTTCTCTCTACCACGAATTCTGGCAACCCGCTAAAATTCTCTTTCCGGTGTGAACAACGGATTGGCAGGATTCAACGGATTCTTCAACCTTCAACCTTAAACCTTCAACTTTCAACAGTATGACCGGTTCGCATGAAGTCGTTTATGATTTATCCCAGGTATCTAACCGCCGGCCGACCTTTCTAGCCATTGGTGCGTTTGACGGCGTTCATCGGGGACACCAGCATTTGCTACAACAATTGGCGGCAGCGGCGCGGGCGGCCGAGGCCCGGCCGGCCGTGCTAACCTTCTTCCCCCACCCCAGCGCAGTCATCAGCGGCCCGCGTGGGCGTTTCTACATCTCCACTCTGGCCGAACGAATGGATCTGTTGGCTGAACAGGGGATGGAACTGGTCATCGCCCATCCCTTTAACGATGCTGTGCGCCACACGCGGGCGGCCGACTTTATGGAGCAGTTGCGCCAATCTCTCGACCTGCGCCAGCTATGGGGCGGCCAGTTTGCCCTGGGTTACAACCGCGAAGGGGATGTGCCGTTCTTGCGTCGCTTAGGTGAGGAAAAGGGTTTCACAGTTGAGGTAGTGGAGGCGATGGTGGAATGGGACGGCCGCCCGGTGAGCAGCAGCCGGGTGCGGCGCAGTCTGGCCGCTGGTGACGTGGCTGACGTGAATGGCTGCCTGGGGCGGCCGTTTCGCCTGGCTGGCGAAGTGGTCAAAGGCGATGGGCGCGGCCGGCAAATTGGCGTCCCGACGGCTAATTTGCGCCTGTGGCCGGAGCGGGCGCTGCCGGCCAACGGCGTTTACGCCACCTACGCTTGGGTGGGCGACCAACGGTTTATGGCGGCGACGAATGTGGGGGTGCGGCCGACGGTGGACGGCCACCACCAGACAGTGGAGGCCCACCTGCTGGATTTTGACAATGACCTGTATGGGCAGGAGCTAAAGCTGGATTTTGTCGCTCGAATCCGCGACGAACAGAAGTTCACTAGCCTGTCGGCGTTGGTGGAGCAGATTAGGGCGGATGTCGGCCGGGTCAGGGATCTTCTCCAGAAGGGGAAGTAGGACATCCTCCGCCATAAACCAAGCTGAGGTAAGACCTGGCAGGTTTCTGAAACCTGTCAGGTTTTCGCCAGAAGTGGGGCCGGCCGCGTGCGCTCTATTCGCCGCCAGGCCTCACGTAACTGCTCTAGCTCATCTGCGTCTTCGGGCGTTTGGCCGTAGCGGGTCCTGACGTAAGCCTCGGTGATCCGTTCCAGGTCGGCCGTCCGCTCCGGCCACAGGCGGGTGACGACAGGCAAGTATTCGTAGGGTGTCTCAGCTTCGTCGCGGGGATAGCCATTGGCGGCCGCCGCCTGGCATAGTTGACTGTAGATGCGCCGGATGGAGGCGGCCGTCCACCGGCCGGCCAGGCGGCGCAGCCAGCGTCGCCCCAGACTGGGGCCGGCCAGCCGTTCGCTCGCTTCATCTTGGTCCCGGCCGGCCGCCTGGTTCCCCTCGTCTATGGCCCGTCGCCTTTGTCGCCAGCGGCCGAGGGTGAGGGTGATCAAGACGATGATGGCTGCCATGACCAGCAGGGGTGCAAGGCGGTTGGGTTCGGCCGCTGCCGGTGGTGGAACCAGGTCTTGAAACAATTCCGTGAGGTCTTCGCCCTGGCTTTCTTGCAAACGCTCGGCTAGCTGTTGGAATCCACGTCCAAAGGTGCGGCCGAATAGGACAATCAGCCAGTTCAGCCACCAATCGAATAACCAGAGCAGGGGCGATAGTAAGTACAGGAGTGCGCTGAAGATGGTAGTAGTCATCAGGCGGAGGGCCATTGAAAATAGAGCCAGGCGGCCGATCAGCCCAGGCATGAGTGTTCCGGCCGTGGTCAGCGACAGGACGGCGGCCGTCGCCACCACTAACAAGCCGGCCGCTGCGACCATAATCAACCAGCGCGGGGTCATAGCTAAAGCCTGGCCCGACGCTTCAGCTTCGACCTGTTCGGCGCGGGTAATGGCGATGGCCAGCAGACTGGTCAACAGAAATAGAAGGATGAAGGCGACGAGGGCAGCCGCCGGCAAGGGGCTGCTGGCGGCGATGACCAGGGGAGCCAGGAATAAGACGAGGCTGCGGAAGCGAAGACCGGTGTTTTCCACTTCGATTTTGCGGCCGAGCAGAGCCAGCCCCCGCCACCAGGCGACGGCGACCAGGAGAAAAACCGCTTTGTCGCGTGTCCAAAAGGGATTGTCGCCGGGGAGGTGGCCAACTAATTCCCGCAGCCAGCCCAGGTCGAAGGGCGACGCGCCCTCGAAAAGGAGGACGCGCCAGGCTACCAGTACAGTTAGTAACATTCCTCCGGCCGTAATGACGCGCTGGCGGTTGAGGGATATTTCCAGGGCCGTGAGCAGCCGGCTCAAGTTGAAGGGGAGCAGGGTTATAACCAACAGCCAGAGAAAGAGGGCGGCCGGCGGCCAATAACGCGCCCAGGGCATATTGGCCAGGGCCAGGGGTGCGAGAAGACTCCACTCCATGCCGGCCCAAGCCAGGTAGAGCAGTTCGTGGCGGCCGTGTCGCCAGAGAGTGGCGAGAAGAGGGGGTGAGAGAGTGAGGAGATGAGGGGGTGACACGGTTACTCCGTCTTCAGGAGCCGGCTCAGGCTCTTGTTTTGGGCGACCCATAGGCCGACCAACCCCAGACGCAATTCGTAGAGAGCGGCCGTCCCCCGCCCACTCTCTTGCAGGATTTCCCGTTCGACCAGGCGATTCAACCCGGCCGTCACCTCGGCCGGGGTCAGGCTGAGGCGGTACTGGGCCAGGTGGGGTTCCAGGTCGGCCGGTCGGAAAGGCAGATCGTGGTCGAGCAGGTGGCTGATGATAGTGAGTAAGACCCGCTCCGTCTGCGTCGAACGCTGCCAGAGGTAGGCAAAATGGACTTCACCCAGGCGCAACATCTCGTCGAGGGCGGCGTTCACGTCGGAGATGGTCACATAAACGGAGCGTTGGCTATTGGCCCGGTTGACCAGGGTATAGCAGACCAATTGCAGAAAGTAAGGATGGCCGGCCGTCACCCGTAAAATCTTATCCACCGCCAGGTCGTCGTAAACCAGGTGGGGCGAGACCGGCTCGCGGATCAGGCGGCTGGCATCCGCTTCGCTCAAATAGCCGATGTGCCGGTAAAGGGCCACGTTGAAGAGAACCGACCAGTAATCGGTACTCATCTCCTCCAGGCGGCGCGTCCCAACGAAAACGAAGCTCAACCCCTCGCCATGCTGCATGAGGTGGCGCAGGTAGGTGAAAAGGGTAGGCGGGAGAACGGCGTCGTTGACCAGGTTTTCCAGAGCCTCAAACTCGTCGAAGATGAGCAGCAAGGTCGTTTCGGGCGGCAGCAGGGCGCGGGCGGCCGGCAGAAAGTGGCGCTGGAAACGGCCGGTGGGGTTATCCTGCCACTCGGCCGGGTCAGGTGGAGATAAGTCAAGCCCGCGCGCGGCCAGGGCATCGGCCACTAGCCAGGCCAGGTCGTGCAAGAGGGCGGCCATGCCCGGCGCGACGCCCAGCGATTGGCAATCCACGTAAACGGGCAGGACGTTGGCCGGCAAATGGTCGGCCACCCGCAAGAGGGCCGACGTTTTGCCGGTGCGTCGCTGCCCAATCAGAATGAGAACGTTGCGCTGGGAAAGGCGATTGGCGTTGTCGGCGATGAAGTGGAATAACTCTTCGCGGCCGAAGAAGATACCACTATTACGGCGGAGGGGCGTACCGGGCAGATAAGGGTTGGGAATGGGGTTGAAGGGCCGCTCGGCCGGTAAAATGTGGACCAGGTCGGCAAAGGCCAATTCGTGGTGAGCAGCGTGGCGGTCGCTGTGGGTGACCTTGAAGGCCATCCGAAAGTGGTCATCTACCTGGGGAGCGATGGTGAAGCTGACCAGGCGGGCGCGGCCGGGCGGCAGGAAGGGAATGGATTGCTCCAGGGTAGCAATTTGGTAAGCTGGGTTATTCTCGGCCAGGACGAGGATATTTTCGGCCGGAGCGCGGCCGTCGTTGCGAATTTCCAGGGCGACCTCGGTGCTGGCCGCCGGGACAAGCCGGCGGGTCTTCAGGTTGACAACCAGGCGCGCCCGGCCGCGTAGCTCCTCGATCTCGGCGCGGGTCAGCCCTTGCCAACGGGTGACGACGGCCGCCACCACCCGATGGTCAATTTCGGTGGGGCGGCCGGGCCCTTGTTTCTGCAATTGTTGGAGGAGGCCGGCCGCTTCGTTCAGGTAAACCAGGCGGTCTTCCACCTGGTCTACACGCTGGCTATCACGCAGGCTATTGAGGGCGGGCAAGAGGGCCAACAGAGTGCGCGCCGGATTTTGGATTTTGGATTGGGGATTTTGGTTGTCACCCGCCACTTGCCACCTGCCACCTGCCACTTGCCACTTGCTACCTACCACTTGTCTATTCGGGCTTGAGTCGGCCGGGGGCTGGGTTGCGTCTAACTGGGCCAGGCGCGGCTGGAGCAGGCAAAGCTCGGTAATGGATGGCGCTTCTAGCAAAGCCAGGGCGGTGCTGTACCCCTGCGCCCATTGTTCCAGGCCGTGCCAGGGGCGGGCCACCGCCTGGGCCTCTTCTAATGCGCTCACGATTAGGGGGAGACCGGCTCGCGGCCGGTCGGCCAGCAAGAATAGGCCGTCGGTCAGACCGGCCAGAATGGGGTGGTTGTCCTGGCGAGCCTGGGTGGCCAGGTTGAGCAGGAAATCGGGTGAGCCGCCAGTGCGGTGGTAGGCCTCGGCCAGCAACTCCAAGGTGGCCGCCGGTTGCTGGCGCAGACGACGGTAGAAACCCCGCGCCCGCGCTGGTGGGGCCTGGGCCTGGCGCATAGCAACCAGGGCAACCACCGCCCCAATCACGGCCAGAACGAGGGCCCCGGCCGCTCCACCGCTCAGGAATGGTTCGGGTGGCAGCGGCGCCGGCCCCAGCGATGGCTCCACCTGCCCCTGGTGCGCCCCATCGTCGTAGAGGAAGTGGTAGCGAACGGGCTGGTCGCCCCCTGGCGAATCCAGCGACCAGAAAAGAGAGCCATTGCCGTTGGCAAGGACCTGTTGCTCCTGGGCCATCCAGGTCTGGCTTTGCCCATCGAATAATTCCAGAGTAATAGCCACGTCGTCGCTCTCCACGTCTATGGCCGAGACGCTGAAGCTGTAGCGGCCGGGGCCCACGTTTACCTGGGGGTCAATGAGCAGGGGCGGCCGGTTGGGCTGCGCCCGGAACAGCTGGACGATGCCATTGTCGGCGACGACGGCCAGTTCGGCTCGCGGTTCGTTGGTCTGGCGCAAGGCGGCCAGGTGGAAGACGCCGCTGCCACTGGGTAAATTGAGAGTGTCCCAGCAACGGCGGCCGTCCCCATTGCAGAGATGTACCTGCCCTTCGCGGTTGCCGATGGCTACGTCCGGCCGGGCGTCGCCGTCCAGGTCACCCCAATAGAGACTGGTAATGCGCCCCAGGTTAGAGAGCGTCCAGAGCAGGTTGTTGCTGGGGCCGAGGCGGAGCAATTCGGATTCGTCGGTGGCGATCAGGATAGAATTGTCGGCCGCCACCACCACCGCCGCCCGGCCATTTAGAGGGTGTTCCCACAGAGTGGCCCCGCGCCAATCCAACGCCCGCGCTTGATCCTCGCCGACCACGATCAAGAGAGTTTCGGCCGGTTCGCCGGCCGTCGCCAGTGGGGTCAGACTGTCAATGTCTTGTAGGAGAAAGGCCAGCCGGACGGGGGACGTTCCCTTGTTGTTGAAGCGGTGAATCTCGTGGGCCTGAGAGGCAGCGAAGACTTCCGGCCGGGTGTCCTGGTCGCCGTCCAGTAGCAGAATCGCCTCCACCCCGCCGTTGACCGTCGCCCGCCAAAATTCTTCACCTTCGATGGAGTAGGCGATAACCTGGCCGCCAGTCGTGCCGACCAGAAGTTCCGGCCGGCCGCTGTTGTTGATGTCGCCGACCCGTAACGCAGACAGAGTTGCCGGTTCAGTAGCCGAAGCCAGGATGCGGCCATCGCGGTGCAGGACGGTCACCGCCCCTTCAACCGTTTCCAGGCCGTCGGCCCCGACCAGGGTGCGGTTGTGGGTGACGACGATTTGGGCCGGGTCGTCTGGGCTTTCCTGGACGGTTGCCAGGTGGGAGATGACGCCGCCCAGGTCGAGAATCCATTGGGGCGTGGCCTGGTTGGTCTCGTTTTTTAGGAGGTGCAGACGGCCGTCGTCAGTGCCGACCAGTAACTCCTCCTGGCCGTCGCCATCCAGGTCGGCGACCAGGGCGGCGCGAGGTTGGGCCCCCAGGCGGTAATCCCAGGCGGCCGTATTGACGCTAACACCGATGCCAGGGTCGAGCAACTCTAAAGTGCCGAAACTGGCCAGCAGGAGTTCACTGTAGCCGTCGCGGTTGATGTCCACCAGGCGAGTGAGACCGGCGGCGTCGGCCGTTTCATAGGCGGCCAGCACGCGCCCCTGGCTATCGAGTAGGAGGGTGTCGGCCGGTTCGTTGGTGGAAGCGGCCGGCGGGGCGAGGGTGACGGTCAGGATGACCGGCGAGGTGGAGGCGGAGATAAAGCGGATAGGCCGGTCGGCCTGAGGAGCGTAGGGGCGACTCCAATAGCGACGGCCGTCTAAATCGTAGGCCAGAACAGTGCCGGCGGCCGTCCCCACCAGCAAGGCCGGCCCCTCCGAGAGTTGGGCGGCGGCCAGGGCGGTGACGGGCTTGTTGGGGGTGCGATACCATTGTTCACGACCCTGGGCGTCGAGCAAATGGAGGCGGCCGCGACTAATTCCCACCTGCGTCCCGACGGCCACGTAAATGGAGGGTTGAGTGACGAGGGATGAGGACTGAGTAGCCCCTGACTCGTTACTCGTCACTCGCTCCTCATCACTCTCCAGGAGGGTCAGGCTGGTGACGACGCCGGCGACCAGGTGCGTCCACAGGGCTTGACCGTTGTTATCTATCACGGCGACCTGGCTAAAGCCGCGTGGGTCGGCGAAGCTATAGATGGTTTCCAGGCGGCCGTCCTGGTCTACGTCGCCGATCTGGAGGAGCGGCCGGGCGTCGTCGGTGAGCAGGGTGCTTTCGGCCGGGTATTGGCGCAGGAACACGCCGCGGCCGTCGTAAAGGCGCAGGGGGCCGCGTTGCAGGCCGACGGCGATCTCCTCCTGGCTGTCGTTGTTGGCGTCTATGGCGGCGACGACGACCGGCGGCGAACTGAGCCATCGTTGCCACATCTCCTGACCCTGGTGGTCTAAGAGGATCAGATGCTCTTGCGCGCCAATGAGAATCTCTTTTTGGGGCTGGGCCCGGCCGTCTACGTTGACGGCAGCTACTTGGAAGACTGGCTCCTGGACGCTGTGTGTCCATTGCGGCCGGCCGTCGGCCCCCACTAGGGTTACGTCCACCTGTTCATTGGCCTTGACGGCGACGACGATGAACTCATCTATGCCGTCGCCATTCACGTCGGCCGGGGTCAGGCGGTGGAGACGGCCGGCGGCGTCGTATTGCCAATAGGCTGGCGAGGAAGATTGGGCGGCGGCCGGGCCAGCCGAGAGAAGGAGAATTAGGAGAAGGATGAAGGATGAAGGATGAAGGATGAAAAAATCCCTTTCTGCCTTCATCCTTCCGCCTTCATCCTTCCGTTGCCGGTGGTCGCAGCGCATAACCTACGCCTCGCTCGCTGGTAATCCAATTGCTGTATGGCTCAACGGCCCGTCGCAGCCGCTTGATCAGCGTTTTCAGGCGGTCAGGGTCGTCCACCAGCACGTCGCCCCAGACGGCCATTTCCAGTTCGTCGCCGTGAACAACCTGGCCGGCCTGTGCCAGCAGGCGGGCCAGGATGTCGAATTGGGAGTGGGTCAGGTCGAGGGGCTGGCCGTTGAGCTGCGCCTGGTGGCGCTGCTGGTCAATGACGAAGGGGCCAGCTTGCAGCAACCCTTCCACTGGCTGCCGCCGGACGAAGCGCTGTAACATGAGGCTGGTGTAGTAGGAGCCATCGTCGGCCGGCCGCAACAAGCATTGCTGCTCTAAGGCCCGTAAGGTATCCACCGGCCCGGCGGCGACAGCCAGGCAATAGCGTTCCTCGGCCGTCAGGTTTTGCCACAAGTAGCTAAGATGAGAGGCGGACTCGTTCTCTATCATCTGCTCGAGGTGGCTGAGGGCGGCCGGGCTATCGAGCGGGTTGCCCTGGGCAATCATCTGAAAGGCGTAGTAGCCAGCGACGTGTAGGAAGAAGGGGTGGCGGCCGACGAAGGAGAGCAGGTAGTCTACCAGGGGGGCGGCGAAGGTGACGGCCGTGTTTGCCAGCCGCCGTTGCAAGAGGCTATGCGCTTCGTCCTCGCTGAAAAGGCCCAGAGAGAGGGTGACGAAGATGTTGAAGAAGGGGGAACTCAGGATTTGTTCGTCGGCGGTGATGGCAAATAGAGGGCGTTGGCTGGCGGTGAGGTAGGCCAGGCCATATTTGGTGGTGAGGCCGCGCAGGCGGGCGAAGAAGTGGGGTGTCAGGTGGCGATTGGCCGCTAATAACTCGAACTCATCGAGTAGGAAGACGGCCGCCCGGTTGGCTTGCTGCAAGTGGTATAAGGCGCGGTCAAGGGCGCGATAGGTGTCGGTGAGGGGTGGGGTTTCAATGGGCAGGCTGGCGGCCGTCGCCGCGTCTAAGAGGGTGGTCAGCAGGAGTTCGTAGACTTCTTCGGGCGGCGATTCGCCTAGCTCCTGGCAATCGATCAGGGTGAAAAGGGCCTGGGGCGGCTCCAAGTGGAATGTGGCTCGCGTGGCCGGCCGGCAGAGGTGCAGCAACAGCGAACTCTTGCCAATACGGCGTGGCCCAATGAGGGATACACTCTGGCCGTTGCGTAACAAGCCAAGAATCTGATTGATTTCCACCTGGCGGCCGTGAAACTCCTCCGGCCGGCGGATGGCCCCGCGATGGTAAAAGGGATTATCTATGCTCATGGCCCGACGCTGCTGGTTGAAAGTTGAAGGTTAAAAGTTGAAAGTTCCAACCTTCAACCTTTAACCTTCAACCTTTAACCTTCAACCTTCAACCTTTAACCTTCTTTAGATAGTCGTACAACACGCCCAGCACCGTCGCTGGTTCTGCGTCGCGCTCCTTGTTGTATTGCCGGCCGACCTTACTGCGGCTGATGTGCAGGTGGCGGCGGGCGCGGGTGACGCCCACGTAAAGGAGGCGCAGCCGCTCGCAAATCACGTCTACGTGGGCCGATTCGGTGGCTGTCCGGTTGCCATAGAGGCCGGCGTCGCCTTCCATCAAGTGACGCAACTGAGCCACCACCTCGGCCGTCGGGTCGCCGCCCAGAAACTCCTGCACCCCCAGGAAAGGCGCGTCCAGGTCGCCCGGAATCCAGAAGCCATCAATCCCCACCAGGAAAACGGCGTCCCATTCCAACCCCTTCGCGCCGTGCTGGGTCGCCAGAGTAATACGGCCGGGCTGTGGCTCATAGCCCACGTCACCGGCCGTAGCGATAGGTAGCAGGCGGCGGCCGGCGGCTACGTCGGCCAGTTGGGCCACCAACTCTGGCAGTCGCCACTCTGGTTGCGCGTCGTGCCATTGGCGCAAGAGAGTAGCAATCTGGTAGGTGATCGCCAGGTCCGCTTCGTGGGCGGGTGAGGCAAACAACTCGTCGCCCAGGGTCAATACCAGGTCGTCAATGGGCAAAAGACGCAGATGGAAGATACGCTGAAGGAAAGGCACGAAGCGTTCCAACCGTTCCAGGTCGGCCGGGCCAGCCACTCCAGCCGGCAACGCCAGGTCGGCCGCCACCCGATACGCGCCGGCCGGTTCTGACACTCGGTTCGTAATAGGGGCTTCAGCCCCCAATGGTTCCGAAGAGTCTGCTGAGAACGCTACGTTCGGGGCCTGTTGAAAGAGTGTGGCCTCGGCCGGAAAGAGAAGGAGTTCCGGGCTATGGACGCTGCGTAGAATGGCGTAGAATCGCTGGGTGTCAGGCGGTGGGGTATAAGTGGGGGATTGTTCTCGAATCACCCGATGTTCATCATTCGTCGCCCCATTGGCGGCCGGATGCTCCAATTCAAGGAGAGCCGCATAGACCGCTTCTAAGGCCCGGCCGCTCAATGGGTCAGCCAGCAATGAAAGAAGCGCGTGCAGAGCGGCCGCCACCTCCCGCTCCCGGCTGCTGCCGTGCAACAAGTTGTCGTAATCGGCGTCCAGGCTATCCAGGTGGTCGGCCAGGGTGTGGCCGATCTCATGGGTGGGTACGAGGATGGCGATGGTGTCGCCCGGCTGTTGGGTGGCGTATTGCCAGGCCAGGCGAGCCACGGCCGGTAATTCCTCGTCCTCCCGGTGGCGAAAGACCTTGATGCGGATGCTGGCTAACTCGTCTGGCGGGTTGGGTTGGGCGTCACCCGGCGGCGTGGGCAGAATTTCCTGGGGACGGAAGGCGTATTGCCGCACTTCAGGGACGGAGTGCTTCTGGTGTACCCACTGCACCAACGTGTTAGCGGCCTGGAAGATGAGGGGAGCGCAACGGCCGGAGTTGGGCAGCGGCCGGGCCGTCACTTCCGGCCGATCCAGAAAGGCGTTGAAATAGCGCGGATCGGCCGCCGTAAAGGTGCTGGTAATGGCCTGGTTGGGGTCGCCCACCCGCACCCAATTCCCCAACGGCCCGGTCAGGTGGGTAAGCAAAACCTCCTGTAACGGCACACTGTCCTGAGCCTCGTCTTCTAGCACGTAGGGCCACTGCTGGCGCAAACTCTCGGCCAGGTCAGGTCGGTATTCCAGCAGGTCGGCCGCCTGCCAGATGAGGTCGTCAAAGTCCAACGCCCCTTGATGCAACAAGAGGGATTGGTACTTCTGGTAGACGCCGCCCATCATCCACAAAAGCTGGGCGTTGGCTTCGGCGGCGCACCGGCTCTGGATTGCTTCCGGCCGGTAACGCTGGTTCTTGGCGGCGCGGATGAAGGCTCTGGCCGTCTTTTCGGTGACGTTGTGCCAGCGCGCCCGCAATTGGGGCGTGTCGTCGGGCAGGAAGGCCCGCCAGAGGTCGGGGTGGGCTTCGATCCAGCTATCAACGGCGCGGGCCAGCAGATTTGCGCTTTGTAGTTCATCCAGCACGTTGGGGGCGTCGGCCGCCCCACTGCTAACAACCCGCACGATTTCCAGGGCCAGGCTGTGCAGCGTCCGCACGTCGAAGCCCAGAAGCGGCCGTTCCAATTCCAACAGACGGCGACGGATTCGCGCCCGAAAGGTCTCCACACTGGAGTTCAGATAAGTGACGATGAGAACTTGCTGACCGTTGTCCACATTGATCCGGCCGCCGGCCAGCAACTCGGCCGCCAGCAGCGCCAGAGTAGTCGTCTTGCCGCTGCCCGGCACCGCGCTGACGGCCATGCGGCCGCCCTGGTATTGTAAGATGGCTTCCTGCGCTGGGCGTAATTGCATAGACCAAGTATACCCGAAACGGCCGCCGTTTTCGAGTAAATCCTCCAAGCCCATCCCTTCCCCCACCATTAAACAGCCTGTTTAACCCCCCGTGCTACACTACCCCCAAAAACAACAACACCAGCTCTAACTTCCTACTCATCACTCACCACTCACCACTCACCACTCACCACTCCCGATGATTAAACCCGATTTAAACATCACCCATGACCGCCACATCTAGCCCAAAAGGGCCAAAAACACCCCTTCAACCCCATATCTTGATGATTAAACCTCGAAAAAAAATTCTATCGCATCGCCCTCCACCCCGGTCGCCACCGGCCGCGCCTCCTTCATCCATTCCCCCAATCCACTGACAGCTTCCCCTATCACGAAAAACGGCCAGGAATCCCTGTTGTGGGCCGTGATGCCTCAAAACAAAGTGTTACCGAAGGGGTATGGGCTGCCTCAAAATGAGTGTTACTCTGCCAGTAGCCATAACCGCTTCAGATGCTCGTCAATCCGTCGCCGCAGGGCGGCTGGATTGAG
>JBFMFT010000003.1:0-34118 GCA_040751925.1 Chloroflexota bacterium | reverse complement strand
GGCCGGGCCAGAGCATAATAACCATTATACTTCATCTGGTGAATAACAGCACGGACTACCCCCTCAAAAGGCACGGCCGCCCGAATCGGTTGCAGGGGTATAGGCTGTTCCCGACAAGACAAGCAAATGGTAGCTGGCTCCAAGGCTGGCCGGCCGCAACTCGTACAGACTGGCTCCTCCATCCAGGTAATTTGCTGGCGGCACGTGCCACAGAGCAACGCCCCTACTTTCCGGCAGTTGGCGCAAACGGGCGGGAAGATTAAGTTAATCAGGTCGCGGGCCAGACGGCCGGCCACTTTCGTCAATGGGACTCGGATAAACGCAGACGGGCGCAAATGATTTTCATTCATCGTGGCAGGCAGCCCATGTAAACTCCCTGTCACCCCCTCACCTTGTCACCTTGTCAGGTACAATATCTATCCCCCCTTGACGCCGGCCTGGGCCAGCCGGGGATCCAGAGCATCCCGTAAACCATCACCAAGCAGCGTGAAGGCCAACACCGTGAGCATAATCGCCAGGCCAGGGAAAAAGACCAGGTGAGGATAAACAAAGACCTGGCTGCGTTCCTGGGCCAACATGGCCCCCCACTCCGGGTCGGGTGGCTGCGCCCCCAGGCCGATGAAGGAGAGGGCGGCCGTATCCAGGATGGCCGTGCCAATGCCGAGCGTCGCCTGGACAATGAGAGGAGGTAAGGCGTTGGGTAAGATGCGAATAAAGAGAAGCCGGTAGGGGCTGGCCCCCAGGGCCCGCGAAGCCTCGACAAACGCCTGCTCTCGGACGGACAAAACACTACCCCGCACAACGCGGGCGTAGGTGGGCATACTGACAATAGCAATGGCCAGCATGGCGTTGACCAGGCCCGGCCCCAGCACGCTGACAATGGCAATCGCCAGCAGCAAGAAAGGAAAGGCCAGCAGTACGTCCAAAACGCGCATGATCAGGTCGTCCACCCAACCGCCAGCGTAGCCAGCTATTGCTCCCAGAACAGTGCCAACGATAATAGCAAAGCCGACGGTAACGAAGCCGACACTTAGGGAGATGCGCGTACCAAAAATGACCCGGCTGAACAGGTCGCGCACATTGCGGTCTATGCCCATAATGTTTTGGGGCCGGTCGGCCGGACAGCCTAGCCAATGAATACAGGGGGTAGCCCCCTTTTCCGCTCCCTCTACACCAATCAGGTTTTCAATGGGGTCGTAAGGGGCAATTAACGGGGCCAAAATGGCCACCAGGATAAGCGCGCCCAGGATAACCAGGCCAATAATAGAGGCCGGCCGTCGCAAGAGGCGGCGCAGGGTCAGCCGCCAAAGGCTGTTGGCTTCTAAAGCCCCGCGCTGCACCTCGTCGGGGAGGGGAAATTCCGTGACCTGAGTCATGATGAGTGATGAGTGATGAGTAATGAGTGAAGCGGCCGCACTCATCACTCATCACTCTAGTTTGATGCGCGGGTCTATAAAAGCGTAGGATAGGTCCACCAGCAAATTGGCGGCCACGTAGCCGACGGCAATGACCAGAGTGAAGCTCTGGATGATGGGGTAATCGCGGGCCGTAATAGCCTCGTAAAGACTACGCCCAACACCTGACAAGGAAAAAATAGATTCAGTCAGAATGGCCCCGCCCAAGACAGCCCCTAATTGCAAACCGGCGATGGTGGCCACGGGCAACAGGGCGTTGCGAAAGGCGTGTTTGAGAATGACCCGGCGGCCGGGCAGCCCTTTCGCTTTGGCCGTCCGCACGTAATCCAGCCCCAAAACTTCTAACATACTGGAGCGGGTCATGCGGGCAATGATGGACATGGGAATCGTGCTGAGGGCGACGGCCGGTAGAATCAGGTGTTTGATGGCGTCAGCCAGGACAACCCAATCCAGGCTGATTAGTGAGTTCAAGATGAGCAAGTTGGACAGAAATTCAGCCAGCCCAGCGGCCAGCGTTCCCTGTGTGACTATCCAGCCCCGCGCTTCATAGAAGGGGATGGAGGCGACCCCGGCCGTCAGGCGGCCGGATGGCGGCAACTGCAAGGGCGTATCTTTGAGCAAGAGGGCAAAGACGTAGGCCAACATGAGGCCCAGCCAGAAGACTGGCATGGACACGCCGATATTAGCCCCGATCATCGTGGCAATGTCAATCGGCGAGTTTTGACGAATAGCCGATAGAATGCCGGCCGGGATGCCCACCAGCAGGGCAATCATCAGCGCGCTCAAACCCAGTTCAATGGTCACCGGCAAGCGCTCGATCAGGATGTCAGTGATCGGCCGGTTGAAGCGAATGGAGTCACCGAAATCGCCACGCACGATGTCGCGGACATAGATGGCAAACTGGGTGGTAATCGGTTTGTCCAGGCCCTTAGCCTGGTTGAAGCGTTCGCAGACCTCAACTGTCGCCTTTTCGCCCAACATGGCTTTGCAGGGATCGCCAGGGATGCTGCGGGCCAGGACAAAGGTCACGACCAATACCCCTATCAAAACGGGGAGCGAGGCCAGGACGCGCCGGATGATGTATTGAACCATGGCCGGGCAAGGGGTAATTGGTAACTGGTAATTACCAATTACCAGTTACCAATTACCAACTACTAGAACGATTACTCCTCGGCCGCCGGGGCGTTCATAAGACCCCAGAGATAGGAGTAATACTCAAAGGCCCCCGTGTTACCCACGTGCATTGGGTTAGCGGCATCGAGGCCAACCGTGAAGCTCATGATCACGTCGTTGGCGTCGAAGTTAGAGCCATCATGGAAATGCACGCCTTCACGCAGGGCGCAAGTCCAGACGGTCAGATCGGCGTTCGGTTCGCAGGAGGTAGCCAGGGCTGGCTCGGCGGCCGTACCGCCTACTTCGTAAGCGTAGAGCGCTTCCATCACCTGCTCGCAAGCCCGCAGTGATTCACCGTCGGTTTCGTCGCCGCAGTAGAGGCTGATGGGCTCGGCGTTCTGCATCCAGACGAATTGATCGCGGTCGCCCGGCTGTAAGACGGCCATGTATTCATTGCCCAGCGGGCTGGCGTGACCACCGACCACGTCGGCGCGGTAAGCTACACCCGAACCACCGTGAGCGACGGGAACCATCGGTACCAACTCGCGGATAGCGTTGTTAGCCTGAACGTAGATGTCTTCGGCCGCCGCCGGATCACCGATCTGCGCGCCCTGCACCAGCAAATCAAAGATCTCCGGGAAGGGATCGCCAAACTGGGGATTGGCCTCGCCAAAGTGGAAGTCCAGGAAGTTGGTGATGTGCGGGTAGTCCGCGCCCCAGCCCAACAGGTAGAAGCCATCCAGACGGCCGGCGGTGGATTCTTCGATGAACGCGCCCGATTCCATCACCGTAATTTCCGCCTCGATGTTCAAGTTCTCCTTCAACTGAGACTGAATATCCTGGGCCACTAGGCCAGGGTCGGGCAGGTAGCCGCGCACCACGTCGCGGTAGAAGATGCTGGTGCTAAAGCCGTCGGCCAGGCCAGCCTCGGCCAGCAAAGCCCGCGCCGCTTCCACGTCGAAGTCATACCAGGCGTCGCCGACGCAGCCATTGGGGATGGCGCAGGGGGTGAAGTGGGAGGCGACTTCGGAGCCGGGCGGGTAGAAGGTGTCCACGATACGCTGGCGGTCAATACCCATGGCCACCGCCTGGCGCACACGCACGTCATTGAATGGCTCAAAGGTATTGGTCATTGCCAGGTAGAAGATGTTGAGGGCCGGCCGCTCAACCAGTTGCAGGTTACTGTCGGCGGCGATGGCCTCAAAACTGTCGGGCGCGGGGTTGTCAATGCCGTCCACCGTGCCGGCCTGGAGTTCTAGCAGGCGAGCAGCCGCTTCGCTCGACCAACGGAAAACCAGCGTCTCCGTCTTGGCCGGTTCACCCCAGTAATCGGGGTTGCGCTTGAAGACGACGCTATCACCCCGATTCCAGCTATCCAACATATAGGGGCCGGTGCCAATGGGCTTCTCCAATAGTTCACCCGTGCCACCCGTAGACTCCAGGTGTTCACTGGGCCAGATGGCGAAGGACGTGAAAGCGATCTTGGACAGGAAGGCCGGGTCCGGCCGGCACAGGGTAAACTCGACCGTGTGGGCATCGAGAGCAGCGATCTGCTTGAACTCGCCAGCGTAAGCCTCCGAGTTGCACTCCTGCTCCGTACTCAAAACCATTGGCGCAAAAGGTTCTTCGGTCGGTTCGGCCGTTGGCTCCTCGACCACCGGCGGTTCGGTTGGCTCTGGGGCGGGGGTGGGGGCCGCCCCGCCGCAGGCGGCCAGGAACAAGGCAAGCGTGATCGCCAAGACGATCAGGAAGGTAAAACGATGTCTTTTCATGGGTCTTCTCCTCAAACCTTGTAAAACATGGTGGGACAATAGAAAGGAAACCGGAGTTTCCACGAGCGCGCACCCTATGTTACCAAACATCCGACGTTTGGCAAACGTCATCTGCTTGCGTCGTAGCGCACGCTTTTAGTTTGCGCGGACAAACAAATCCACTACAATCCACCTCGGAGGAAATAGCTATGTCCGAACTTTCCCGTGATGATTTCAGCCAACTTTTCTTGGCAGCGATTGACGAACAGATACAAAAGTCGAAGGCCCGCGCGGCCGGTTATCGTAACGATCTCGAGAAAGCAAAGCGGAAGTTTGCCCGCGCCTTCGTGCTGCGGGAGGCCATGCAGCCGGTGGAAAACGACGAATATGACGTCTACCACGATCTACTAGTCATGGTCCGCTCAAATCTGCGGTCGGCGCAGGAGGAGTTGCAGTCGGCCGAGACTGAGTTGGAGCGGTTACAGGCCTTCCAATATGACCTGACGCAAGACCCTGGCAAGCTCCAGAGTTGCGTGGAGGCGATGGCGGCCGAGGTGGAGGCTACGGCCGACGATGAGCTAGACCCCTTCACTCCCTTTGACCTGGACAGTGATGTGCCATTCTGATTGCCTTATTGAACATCGTCAGGCCGTTAGCCAGTTGCGTAGATTGGCGGCCGTTCCAGGGTCGCGCTTTCTTCTTGCACTTGCAGCGATCCCCGCGTTATAATCTCCGTTGCTGCACTGCCATAGAATAGCTGGAGTAGTATTGCCTATGTAACTTACGCTCGTGTCAACCGACCGCCAATCAAGAGGAGGGCCTCCAATGGACTTTATTGATAGGATTCGTGAACTGTCAGTTCGTATCCCCAAACAGCTAGATCATATTCAGACAGAGGAAGCCACCAAGCACGCGCTTGTTATGCCTTTCATTAGCGCGCTAGGCTACAACCCCTTCGACCCTACCGAAGTTACACCAGAGCTAAACGCTGATGTCGGTACAAAAAAGGGTGAAAAAGTTGATTATGCTATTCTCAAAGATGGCAAGCCTATCGTTCTATTCGAGTGCAAATGGCACGGGACTGATTTGAGTAAGGTAGGTGCATCACAATTGTATCGTTATTTCAGTGTCACCGAAGCCAGATTTGGGGTGCTAACAAATGGAATCTTGTATTGGTTCTACACGGATCTCGAGGCTCCTAACAAAATGGATGCCAAACCGTTTTTTGAGTTCAACATGCTTGATGTCAGGGAGCAGGATGTTGAAGAGCTGAAGAAGTTTACAAAATCAGCGTTTGACCTGACCGGGATTCTTACAACTGCGAGTGAACTCAAATATACGCGCGAAATGAAGCGAATCTTAGTAGAGCAAATGCAGGATCCTTCTGTAGAATTTGTAAGGTTCTTCGCTTCACAGGTGTATTCGGGTAAGTTCACTCAGACAATCCGGGAGCAGTTCGCCCAAATTACAAGGCGAGCACTGAAGCAATTCATCAACGACCAGATAAACGAGCGGCTTAAGAGCGCACTGGTCGCCGAGTCTCCCAGGACGGAAGTTGTCAGTGAAAAAGCCGAGGCGGAACCTTCACAGCCAGTGGCGGCCGAACCCACTATCGTTACTACTGACGAAGAGCGCGAAGCTTTCTACATCATTAAAGCAATTCTGCGTGAAGTTGTCGACCCCAAACGAATTGCGATGCGTGATGTTCAAAGCTATTGTGGCATCCTGTTAGATGACAACAATCGCAAGCCTATATGCCGCTTGCGTTTCTACGCCAACCAGAAATTCATAGGGCTTTTTGACAACGAGGCAAGAACCGAAACCAGAGTACCCATAGCCGAAACTGACGAGATTTATAAGTACGCAGACAGGTTAATAGCAACTGTCGCCTTGTATAAAAAGTGAGTCTCAATGGGAATTTGCTCTGGCTCACCTGAGTGGTGTGTCATTGGTTAAATGGAATCGTGGTTACACGATTGAAGTAATCTGCTCGTTCGGCTTGTATTGCCCGGAAAAGCGTCTCTTCTTCATTTGACCAATAAGACCAGCAACCTATGTACCTGTCTGGGTCAGGGGATATCTTGGGTAGTTGATCTATCTTGAAGTTGCCAGACAGATCAAGAATTGCCCTGTTCCCTGTATGGTTAGATGATCGCAATGGCAGTTGCCAGCGTTTGTATGAAGTTCCACCCACACCTATTACGAATTTGCTGACCATAATCTATGGATTGCGCGACAAAACCTACAGTGTACTGACCGGATCAATGTCCACCAGCCACGGCCGAGGTACGTGAAAATCCTCTAACAGCCGGGTGGGATCGGCCGCCCGCACGATAATCTGCCAACGATAGCGGCCGTCAATCCGGTTAAAGAAAGGCGGGGCCGGCCCCAAAATGTCTATCGCCCCCAGCCCTTTTTCGTGAACGTGCTGATGGAGGGCGCGGGCCAACTCCTCCGCCTGCTGGCGGGCCTTGTCGTTCACCGGGTCTACGATGGTCAGGCGGGCCAGGCGGCGGAAGGGGGGCAGGTTGTGCTGGGTGCGGAAGCGAATCTCGTCCAGGTAGAAGCTGGTGTAATCGTGGTCGGCCGCCGCCCGGATGGCGTAATGGTCGGGTTGGTAGGTCTGGAGGATGACTCGGCCGCCCAACAAACCGCGCCCAGCCCGGCCGGCCACCTGGGCCAGGACTTGGAAGGTCTGCTCACCGACGCGGAAGTCGGGCAGGCCCAGGGACACGTCGGCCGACACCACTCCCACCAACGTCACCAGGGGCAAATCCAGCCCTTTGGCGATCATCTGCGTCCCCACCAAAATATCAGCTTCTTGATTGATGAAGCTGGCGAGGATCGTTTCGTGGGTATCCTTCCCGGCCGTCGTGTCCCGATCCCAGCGCACCGTGCGGGCCTGCGGCCATTGCCGCCTGACCAGTTCCTCCAGTTCCTCCGTCCCCAGGCCAAAATAGCGGAGACGATGCGAGCCACAACGGGGACATAGTTCCGGTTGCCGTTCCTGCCGACCGCAGTGGTGGCAGACGAGCAGGGCGCGCGGCCGGTGGTAGGTCAGTGGCACGTCGCAGCGCGGACATTGCAACACCAGGCCACAATCGCGGCAAAGGACAAAGGTGGCGCTGCCCCGCCGGTTCAAGAACAGAATCGCCTGCTCGCGGCGGTCAAGCGTTTCGTTGAGGGCCTGCTGCAAAGCCCGGCTGAAGACGGAGCGATTGCCGGCCCGTAGTTCCTGACGCAAATCTACTATTTGGATGGGCGGCAGAGGAATGGTCAGGCTCTCGTCCGGGTCTTCTTCGACGCGCTGGTAGCGGCTGGTCACGCCCAGGCGAGTAGCCTGGCTCTCGATGCGCTGGCGGTGGCCCATGACCCGCCGGGGGAGTTCGAGCAGGTGGTAGCGGCCGGCCTGGGCCTTGTGATACGTCACCAGGTCGGGCGTCGCGCTGCCCAAAATGACGGTAGCTCCGGTGAGGCGGCCGAGTTCGACGGCCGTCTCGCGTGCGTGATAGTACGGCGGCGGCACAGGTGGCGTTTGTTTGTAACTGTGGTCGTGTTCTTCGTCCACCACAATCACTCCCAGCGGGTCGAGTGGGGTAAACAGCGCGCTGCGCGGCCCAACCACAATGTCAAACAGCCCTTGCCGCGCCCGTCGCCAGGTGTCATACCGTTCGCCGTCGCTCAAACCACTGTGCAAAACAGCCACCTGGCCGGGGAAGCGGGCGGCGAAACGACGCACCGTTTGGGGGGTGAGGGCAATTTCTGGCACCAGCATAATCGCCTTCTGCCCACGCGCCAGGGCAAATTCAATCGCCCGCATATAGATTTCCGTCTTGCCGCTGCCCGTCACGCCGTGCAGAAGAAAAGGAGTCGGGGAGCGGAGGGGCAGGGGAGCAGGGGAGATGATTGTCTCCTCTGCTCCCCTGCTCCCCTGCTCCCCTGCTTCCTCTTCCGATTCAATCATGCTCACCTTAATCCGTCCCCAGGCGCGGGCCTGGTCGGCCGTCAGCGTCGGGGCTTCGGCCGGGGCAAAGTCGCGGTCAGCCAGGGGGTCGCGCCAAACCTCTTCCGCCCCCAGGCGAACCAACTCCAATTCGGCCAGCCGCTTGAGGTGTTGTAAAGTGGTATCAGTGGCGGCGTAGATTTCAGAAATGGGTACCGCTCTGGCCTCTTTGGCCAGCAAGGTTAAGACCTGGTCATACTTCTCGGCGTGGCGCAGGCGGTACAGGTGGTGAACAGCCTGCTTGGCGCTAACCGCCAATCCCACGACGGCCGGTTGCTCCAGCGTCCGCGCCAGCCCCAGGCTTTGCAATTGGTCATAACTGTTTTCATCTAAAGTGGCGTGAGCGGCCGGTAGCCGCTCCCACGCCTCGCGCAAGGCGGCCGGCGTGTTCTCCGCCCGTCCAAGCGGCACAACCAGGGTCGCGGCGGCCGTGCGCCGGATTAGCCCTTCCTTTGCTAGTTCAACCAACTGTTTTTCTTCCACCCCCGTTGCTTCTAACACAGCCGCTTCGGCCGGCAAGGGGTCGTCACTCGTCACCAGAAAGTAAAGCGCGTCGGCCGCCTTGCTGGCCCGCCCTAGTTCCATGGCTGCCTGGCGCAGCCGGCGGGGGCCGGCCATGAGTTCAGCCGTGCGGATTTGCTTGGGCCGGGCGCGGGGCGGGTCAAGCACAGACCCCCGTTGGAGAACACCCCGTTGGGCCAACTGGTTAGCCGCCGCCCGCCACTCCGTTTTGGGCAAGGCTCGCTCGATCTGCCGGCCCCTCAAGAAGCCCCGTTCCTTGAGCAGATCAACCAGCTTTTGCTGCGTCTCCGTCAAGCGACCCTTACCGTCCCAATAGGGATTTACGTCCAGGGTCACGTCAGCCCAACGGGTAAGGCCCGGCGGCAACATGAGGCGACAGCAGGCGTTCAGGGGAGCCAGGTATTGCTGACTCAGCCAGTAGGCCAGGCGAATCTGGTGCGGCCGTAGCGCTGGTTCGGGGTCAATGAGAGCGATGACCGGCTTCGTTTCCTCGACCGGGGCTTGGTTAGCCAGGGCGACCACAATCCCCTGAGCCAAACGGGAGCCAAATTCGACTTCGACCAGGTGGCCTGGGCGCAAGGTGGGTTCAAGGTCGGCCGGCACGTGGTAGTGGAAGGCGCCTTCCAGCCCGGCTTCGATATTAACAACAACCTCAGCGAACATAGCCTGAATTTTAGCATGATTTTTGCCATCTGCTTTGCTTGCGCTAGAGACCATGCTAATATATCTTTGAGCGGAGAAATGCTATGAGCGCGACCTTGCCCTACCCCAAGTTGAAGTCCACGCCCCCCCTCTGGCGGGAGTTTCCCATCTACTACCCTGATTCGGATGGTCAACCCATGGCCGAAAATGACCCCCAATACCACTGTATTACCGACACGCGCTTTGCCCTGACCCAATTCCTTAAAGCTACGCCCGACGTTTACGTGGGGGCGGATCTCCTGGTTTACTTCGTGAAGGGCGACCCGACTCGATCCGTAGCTCCCGACGTTCTGGTGGCCTTTGGCGTGCGGCCGGGGCTGCGCCGAAGCTACAAAATTTGGGAGGAAGGCAAAACCCCAGACGTGATTTTCGAGTTTGCCTCGGAAGGTACCTGGGAGGCGGACCTGGGTTGGAAGAAGGGGTTGTATATGGGGATAGGGGTCAAGGAGTATTTTCTCTTTGACCCAAGCGGTGACTTTTTCGATCCCCTCTTGCAGGGGTACCGCCTGTCTCACAATCGGGCTGAACCATTGTCGTTTCTGCCGGCCGTGCGCGGGGAGTTGGGCCTGTACAGCGAGTCGCTCAACCTGGAACTGTGGGCGCGGCCGAACGACGATCCCGATATGCCCTACGTGCTGCGCTTGTACGACCCGGCCGCCGAAAGCTGGCTGTTGGCCCCGGCCGAGACGGAGGCGGCCCGCCAACAAGCCGAAATCAGAGCAACGGCCGAAGCAACCGCCCGCCAAGCCCTGGAAAGCGAACTAGCCCGCTTGCAGGCGGAATTGGCCCGCCTACGCGGCGAGGGTTAGCGGGCGACGGATTGTAGAAATTCAGGAGGAACCAATGTCAAATTCCATTTCTCTGCCAGGGCCAACTCCTAGCCAGGAGGTCAGCGATAGCGGGCCAACCCCCAACTCCCAACCCCCAATTATCACTTACCAATTACCATTTCCCCGCTTGACCCGCCGCCGCTTCCTCCTCTCTATGGCGGCTTTGGGCGGGGTAGTGGCCGGCCGCCGGCCGCTCCTGGCCTGGTTACAGGGCAGCCCCAACGCGACTATCACCTGTGACGGCGGCCCGACTGACAACGGCGACTTCTTTCTGGATTTCGACAACTGGAAGCGGCACGGGATGGCCCACCTCATCAACGTCCTATGGCCGGGCGACGATGGCGACGTAGCCTTTGAGGATGACGACAGCCCCTTCGACAGCCGTCTGCCCCAGGTGGCTCCCGGCGACGACCCGGCCGATACCAGCCCCGGCGCCTACTCGGCCTGCGTCGTCGAAGCCTTCTTCGACGCCTACTACGCTTTCGACAGCCAATCGGCTAACCTGGTACTGGTCTCCGAGTTAGACTGGTGGAGCCGGCTGCTCAACTGCGGGCCGGATTGGTACTTCCACCACAACGGCTGGGCGCAGCAGATTCGCTGCTGCCATGGGGCCGAACAGAGTGACCTTGACCTGTTGGTAGAAGCCTGGGAGGGGGCGCGGCTGATCACCATCGCCCTGGCCTTTGGCGCAGCCCACAACTACAGCGTGACCAACGACCTGGGCTGGCCCGGCCCCAGCGACCATTATTATCACGGCACCAGCGAAGGCAGTCATCCGAACGAACTGTGGCTGCGGCCGGCCGTCGCCACCAGTGACGGCAATTTGCCATAGTGACGAGTGAAGAGTGCAAAGTGATGCGCCACTCTCACTCATTACTCATCACTCATCACTTTTCAGGAGGGACACGTGTCTACTTACGACGCCATCATCGTCGGTTCTGGATTTGGTGGGGGGATTACGGCCGCCAAGCTCACCCAAGCCGGTCAACGGGTCTTGCTGCTAGAGCGCGGTCACCGTTGGCGCGTCCCCCGCGACGACAGCGAGAAAATTCAACGCCTGGGCGACGAAATCCTCAACAAGTGGAACGTCAACGACCCGGCCACCGGCTACCCCAAGTCGCCCGGCGACACCGACGCCTGGGGCAATCCCCACTACGTCCTCCAGCAGAATACCGACCTAAAATACGTCCTCGACCATTTCCCTGGCACCGAGAACCGGAGCGGTGGGTTGTTTGAGGATTACGACAGCGACGATAACCCCTACGGGTCAGAGTCGAAATTTTTCATCACCGTCGGCCGGGGCTATGGCGGCGGCTCGCTAGTCTACAGCATGATCCACCTGCGCGCCCCTACGGAGACGTTCCAATCGGCCCAAAACGGGGGCGTCATCTGGCCCGATGGTTACACCCGCGCCGACCTCAACCCCTATTATGACCGCATTGAAACCGTCTTTCCCACCTGGCAACTTTCTTACACCAGCGGCGATGGCCGCCAGGTGTCCAAGCGGGCCTCCATCGTGGCCGACGCCTTTGCTCACGCTGGCATGACCTGCGACCCGATTCGCCTGAACTTGTGGGGCGGCCGTTTCGCCCAGGCTGACGAACCTACCTTCCTGAACCAGTATGGTGTGCGCGTCCATCGCTGCACTGGTTGTGGCTTCTGCACCTTTGGCTGTATCTTCGAGGCCAAAGGGTCCACGCCGACCAATTACCTGGCGACGGCCGAGCAGACCGGCAACCTGACCGTCCGCACCGACGCCCACGCCTGGGCCATCGAACCCCTTGCTGGTGGCTACCGGCTGCACTGGATTGACCGGCGCAACGGCCGCCGGCGCAGCGACGCGGCAACCACAGTTGTCGTCAGCGCAGGGGCCATCGGCAGCCCCGAATTACTCCTCCGCAGCCGGCAGATGGGCCTGCTGCCCAATCTCAGCCCCCACACTGGCTATCACGTCTCCGGCAATGGCGATGGGGTGTTTGGCCTGTTCTTTAATAGCTTACCGGCCGACCTCAAAGCCGAGTTATACAAAGGCTCGATCATGAACCTGGTCTCCTACGATCCCTGGCTCAACCCCAGCAACGGCATCCGCTTCGTCCTAGAAGACGTAGGCACACTGCCGGTCGGCTTGAGCAAATTTGCGGTGCGCCGCGAAATCGGCGATATAGAGCCGCGCGCCAATGACGAGTGCAACACCGACCCCGACCAAGGGGCGCAGCTTTACTGGGGACGCTACTGGAAAGCCTTTATCAAGGCCAATTACGCCCAAAATGTCCTGGCGATGGCCTCGATTGGCCTGGACGCGCCCGACGGCCGCGTGCAAATTGACGCAAAGGGCCAGGGCCATATCAGTTGGACGACACCCATGCAGCCGGGCAACCGCACCTTCGATTTGCTGGATGCGGCCCGCCAGAAGATCAGCCAGATCGCCGCCGCCAGCCCATACGGGGGAGAAGTGCTGCACTCTCAACCCTGGGACGACCTGCGCCGCATCGTTTCCGTCCACCCAGTCGGCAGCTGCCGCATGAGCGATTTGGGGGCCACTGGTAATGATGGCGGGGTCGTGGATGGTACCGGCCAGGTCTACAACTACCCCGGCCTCTACGTCATTGACGGCAGCATCATGCCCGGCTCCGTCGGCGTCAACCCCTCCCACACCATCGCCGCCGTCGCCGAAAAACTCTCCGACGGTCTGTTGTAGCGCAAGCCGCTGGCTTGCAGGCTGGTAGTGCAAGCCGCTGGCTTGCAGACTGGTAGCGCAAGCCGCTGGCTTGCAGACTGGTAGCGCAAGCCGCTGGCTTGCGGACAAGCCGCCGGCTTGCCCCACACAGAGCAGGTAGCAAGTGGCAAACTCTCCGATCCAAAATCCAAAATCCAAAATCCAAAATCGAGAAAACTGGACCCGCTATACCCCTGGTCAGGCGGAAGGGCATTACGAGAGCTTCTTCCAACGGGCCAACCATCCTACCCGGCCGCTGGCCTTCTGGCTTCGCTATACCTTGTTTAGTCCACAGGGGCGGCCGGACGACACAGTGGGCGAATTATGGGCCATCTACTTCGACGGCGAGAGCGGCCGCCACGTCGCCCTTCAACAAGAGTGGCCGCTGAACCAATGCCACTTTGCCAGAGATGGCTTTGCCGTGCAGGTGGGGGCGGCCGAACTCAGCCCCGGCCGCTTGCAGGGCAGTCTCACCCGTGATGAGCAGAATGTCACCTGGCGTCTGACATTCACGGGTGATCAATCGCCCCTGTTTTTGCTACCGCTACGACTTTACGAGGGCGGCTTCCCCAAGGCCAAGAGCCTGGTTGGTCTGCCCCTGGCTATCTACGAAGGCACGTTGACCGCGAATGGGCAGACTATTCCGGTTGATGGGTGGGTGGGTAGCCAAAACCACAACTGGGGCAGCCGCCACACCGACCGCTACGCCTGGGGGCAGGTGGCCGGCTTCGATAACGCCCCCGACACCTTCCTGGAAGTGGCGACGGCCCAAATCAGACTCGGCCGCTTCTGGACGCCCCCCCTAACGCCGCTCGTTTTGCGCCACCAGGGGCAGGAATACGCCCTGAACAGCCTGTGGCAAAGCGGCCGTAACAAAGGCCGCTTCCAGCCGTTCGAGTGGCAATTCAGGGCGGAGACAGCAACGGTGCGGATCGAGGGCGAGATCACCGCTCCGGCCGCCGCCTTCGTGGAGTTGCGCTACCGCAATCCGCCGGGTGGCCTCAAACAATGCCTCAATAGCAAAATTGCCAGTTGCCGGCTGACCCTAACGCACAAAGCGGACGGACGGACGGAGACCCTCATCACCACCCACCGCGCCGCCTTTGAAATCCTGTCCGACGACACCTTCCAGGTAACTACTTAGCCAGAAACCAGGTTTTTCTCTGGATAACCATCGTCATTGCCGCAAAAAACCTGGTTTCTACAGAGAGCCTGAGCAGTTACCCTTCCAGGTCAAAAAGAGCCAAACTTGACTTCGCCGTCCCTTTTGTAAGAAGCGATAATTACGCCACTAGGTGATGGCTTTGCTTCCGTTAATCTGAAGGCCGCCGGTACAGTTCCCTCGCCAAACAACCGTTTGCCCTTACCAAGCGTAACGGGGAACACCTTTAACCATAACTCGTCAACCAAATCATTTGCCAATAAAGTCTGAATCAGATGACTGCTTCCATGTACCTGCAGCATTGGGCCATCTTGCTGCTTCAACTTCTCTATTTCGGCAACCACGTCGCCATCTATCTGAATCGTCTCTTCCCACCCCGTCTGGATTGCCTCATTCGAGACCATGTATTTTTTGGCCTTATTGATCGGCTCATCGCTACTTTGGTGGGGCCAATACGTGGCAAATATCTCATAAGTCTTTCTCCCCACCAGTAAATCGAAAGGCTGACTCATTTGTCTCGTCATTTCATCGCCCAGCGTTTCGTCGAAGTAGCGCACCACCCATCCTTCCAGGTCAAAGCCACCTGAAGGGTCTTCACCTTTGCCCCCAGGAGCTTGCATAACGCCATCAAGGGATACAAATGTTAAAACGACTAATTTTCTCATGCTGCTATTGTACAAGCCTTTAATTTTTAGTTCCACATGGATTAGAATAGCTACAATTGTAAGAAATAACTCTGCGTTCTCCGCGCCTCGGCGGTGAGCAATTAAATTTATGGCAAAGAAAACGCTCATCCTCCCGGCCGAACACGGCACGTGGTCATGGTTACTCGTTCCTTACGGGGTGGGAGTAGGGGTAGCCGGCCGTTTCGACCTGGCCGCTCTCCTCGTCCTGGTAGGCGGCCTATCCGCCTTCTTTGCGCGCCAACCCGCCACCGTCTGGCTGCGCGTGCGGCAAGGGCGAGGGCGCGCGGCCGACGGCCCGGCCGCCGCTCGCTGGACGGCCGGATTAGCCATCCTGGCCCTCCTGTGCCTGGTGGTATTGCTGGCTCTGGGGCGGACGGCCGTGTTGTGGCTGGCCGCGCCGTTGGTCGTAGTAATGGTCTTCTATCTGGCCGCGGCTCGCCTCGGCCGCGCCCACACCCGCAGCCTGTGGATGGAAGTAGCCGGCGCGGCCGGGTTGGCTGGTATGGCCCCGGCCGCCTACGTGGCCGCCACCGGCCGCCTGGACAATACAGCCTGGGCCTTGTGGATCATCCTGGCCGTCCAAAACGTCCTGGGCGTCCTCTACGTCCGCCTGCGAATCGCCGACACCCACCAACGGCCGCTAGATCGGGCCACCGTTCTGGCCGGTCACGCCATTGGACTGGCGGCCGTCGCCCTGGCCGGTCTGATGCGCCAGTGGCCCTGGCTATTTCCCCTCCCTTTTATCGGCTTCTTGGCCAGAGCAGCCTGGGCAGTAGCCCGGCCGCGCCCCATCGCGGCCATCAAACGCTTTGGCTTCACCGAAGTCGGCGTCGAGATAGCCAGCGGCCTCTACCTCATCGCCACCCTCCGTTTACTGAATTGACAGGATTTACAGGACGAAGCAACTATTCAGCAAGAAACCAGGTTTTTCCCTGGCAGAGCGTGATGATTGGCAACAAAAAACCTGGTTTCTTCAGTGAGCCTGAATAGTTACAGGACGAAAGCCAATCCTGTAAATCCTGTTAATCCTGTCCAATTTAGGCCGTGGCGGCCTGACGTCTCATGCCAAAGCCAACCCCGGCCAGGACGATCCCCAGCACCAGGTGCAGCACGTTATCGGCCGCGTTGATCGCCAGCAAGTTATTCAACAGGCCAGGCGCCGCGAAGCCCAACACAGCTACGACCAGGTAGATAATCCCAAAGAGCTGGTTATACATCATGGCCCGTTTGCCGCCGTCCATGAAGCCGGCGTAGAGGCCGCCTAAACCCGATACCAGATGCACGACGTTGTGCAAGGTGTTGACGGCAAAGATGAGTACCGCCCCACCCGTAAAGAAACCAACAATGCCCACCAGCGTCAAAACGACGCCAACCACCTGAGCCAACATCTTCTGCATATTGCCGTTCATGTTCAATACTCCTTCTCTCTCGGACGATAAAAATGGCTTGCATTGCCCATTGGCAACGGCCGGAACTCTCCGGCTACAGGTAATAACACGGAGGTATGAGATAGGTTACGCTAGATTCAACCCTCACCCCCAACCCCTCTCCCTGGGAGGACGAGGGGCGGTAGGCAGTTGCCTGACGGCCGCTAACGCGATAACATCTCGCCATGCCCTTACCCATTGTCCCCGACGAGCGCGGGAAGTTCGGTCCGTACGGCGGCCGCTTCGTCCCCGAAACCCTCATGCCCGCCCTGGAGGAGCTCTACCAGGCTTACCAGGCGGCCGTTGGAGACCCCACCTTCCGCCAGGAGCTTGACGGCCTGTTGCAAACCTACGTCGGCCGCCCCACTTCCCTCACCTATGCCGGCCGCCTGAGCGAAAGCCTGGGTGGAGCGCGCATCTACTTGAAGCGGGAAGATCTGGCCCACAGCGGCGCGCACAAAATCAACAACGCCCTGGGGCAAGCCCTCCTGGTCCGGCGCATGGGCAAACAGCGCATCGTGGCCGAAACAGGGGCCGGCCAACACGGGGTAGCCACCGCCACTGCCTGCGCCTTGTTGGGCCTGACCTGCGTCGTCTACATGGGCGTGGTGGACATGGCCCGCCAACAACCCAACGTGCTACGCATGAAACTGTTGGGAGCGGCGGTGAGGCCGGTCTCTAGTGGCAGCCAGACCCTGAAGGACGCGATCAATGAGGCTATCCGCGACTGGGTGACGAACGTGAACGACACCCATTATCTGCTGGGTTCGGCCCTGGGGCCACATCCCTACCCTCTGATGGTGCGCGACTTTCAGAGCGTGATCGGCCGCGAGGCCAGGGCGCAAGTGTTGGCTCAGGCCGGCCGCCTGCCCGATCTGGTCATTGCCTGCGTGGGCGGCGGCAGCAACGCCCTGGGCATCTTTCACGCCTTCCGCGACGATGAGCAGGTAGATTTGTTGGGCGTAGAGGCCGGCGGCCGGGGCATTGCCAGTGGCGAGCACGCCGCCCGCTTCGCCGACCCAGAGCGCGGGCGCATCGGTGTCCTGCACGGCAGCCAGAGCTACGTCCTGCAAACGGCCGACGGCCAGATTATGCCCACCCACAGCATCAGCGCGGGGTTAGATTACCCCAGCGTCGGCCCTGAACACGCCTGGTTGCGCGAACAGGAGCGTGCCGGATATACTTATGCTACCGACGAAGAAGCCCTGGCTGCTTTCCAGACCTTGTCTCGCTTAGAGGGCATCATTCCGGCCCTGGAATCGAGTCACGCGGTCGCCGAAGCGATCAAGCGCGCCTCCAGGATGCGGCCGGAGCAGGTGATTCTAGTCAACCTGAGCGGCCGGGGCGACAAAGACCTGGACACAGTAGCGCAGGTCTTGGGCTACAAGAGCAATGCGTAATCCGTAATCCGTTACACCTTACACGTGACGGAATACGCGGTACGCCCTACCTTCAACCAACGCAACTGACAAGGAGAAAACATGACCACCAACGTTGACGTGATGGGCCGGCCGGTAGCGGCCGTCAAAGACAAGCGACGCTTGATGAGCGATCTAACCTTTGACTGGGTACTCCTCGCTCTATTTGGCTGGTTCGTCACCGGCATCTTCCTGGACGGCTGGGCGCACAACCACCTGATCGAGACCCTGGAGACCTTCTTCACTCCCTGGCATGGGGTCCTCTACTCTGGGTTCACTGTCGTCGCCCTTTTTGTAGTTACCAACCTCGTCTACAATCACCGCCGGGGCTATGAATGGAGCCAGGCCCTCCCGGCCGGCCACAATGTGACCGGTCTGGGCGTACTGATTTTCGCTCTGGGCGGCGTTGGCGATATGCTCTGGCACACCATCTTCGGCATCGAGGCCAACGTGGACGCCGCCTTTAGTCCCTCCCACCTGGGCCTGGTCGTGGGCGGCGCGTTGATCTTTAGCGGGCCATGGCGGGCCGGCTGGCTGCGCCGAAACGAAGAATCCATACGCGGCTGGCGCGGCTGGCTGCCCATCCTCTTCTCCATCACCTTCGCCTTCTCTATCCTCTCCTTTATCAGCCAATACGCCCACCCTCTGGTGCGAATCGAAGCCACCCGCATCCCACCCACCGACGCCAGTCAAATCATCGGCGCGGTCAGTATCATGCTGCAAACAGCGCTTCTAATGGGAGCGGTCTTGCTGGCTGTGCGTCGCTGGCGGTTACCCTTTGGCAGCCTGACCCTCATCTTTACGGTCAATGCCCTGGCGATGAGCTTCATGCAATACCAGTTCAAACTCATCTTGCCCGTCTTCCTGGCCGGGCTGGTGGGCGACGTGTTAAATGGGCAGTTGAAACCGGCCGTCGAACGCCCGGCCGCCTTCCGCTTGTTCGCATTCCTGGTACCGATCATCTACTACCTGTTCTACTTCGTGACCCTGATGATCACCGACGGTATCTGGTGGACGGTTCACATGTGGACAGGAGCGACTGTCGTCGCTGGCTTCATTAGCCTGGGTTTGAGCCTGTTATTGACCCCGCCGGCCGTGCCGAAATAGGGGGACAACGGATTGGCAGGATTTTCTGATGCGCTGGTAGGGACGGTGAAGCTCTACCAGCGTCATTTGTTTGTCTGTACCGGCCGCCCGGAGTGGCCGGCGCGTATCGAGCAGGGCGATGGCTATCTGCAAATCCTGGCCGAAGCCATTGCTACCTGCCAGGACGAGATGCCCTTCAAGGTCAAGCTAACGGCTTGCGATGAGCCGAGTAGTGGGCCAGGCTATGATATTCTGGTCTTTCCCGAAGCCATTCGCTACCTGAACGTAACCGAGGCCGACTTCTCCACTCTGGTCGAAGACCACCTGATCGGCAACCGCCTCTCCCCCCATTTGCGGCGCGAATCGCTGCCCGGCCGCCACGTCTTCGTCTGCGTCCACCAGGCCCGCGACCCTCGTTGCGGCGAATGTGGCCCGGCCGTAGCCCAGCAATTCAGGCAAACTCTGGCGGCGCGAGGGTTAGCCGACAGCGTGTTCGTTCACCAAACCAGTCACGTGGGGCAGCACGCCCTGGCCGGCAACGTCCTCATCTATCCCGGCGGCGACTGGTATGGTCTGGTGACCCCGGCCGTCGTCCATCGCCTGGTCGAAGAACATCTCCTCCAGGGGCAAATCGTCGCCACGCATTGGCGCGGCCGGCTGGGGTTATCACCAGAGCAACAACGGGCCCTGGCCGGCCTACCAGTGCGCCAGGACAGTGGCGAGAAAGGTTTGTAGTAGTGGCTTCAGCCACCTGGCGCTACAAGATCGCGCCACCCAAATTCGCTCTATCAGTCTGTTCAATCTGCTCCCCAAATCCGTTGACAGCTTTCTCACCCATACAAGATTCCAGGCACAAGGCCAATCTTGTCCATCCTGTCAACCCTGTCTAACATGGCTATTCCCGACCCGGCCGCCGGCCGCCTCCCCCTCATCATCGGTCGTCTCCGCCAGGCCCATCCCGACGCCCGCTGCGCCCTGGATCACCAGACCCCCTTCCAACTCCTGGTGGCGACCATTCTATCCGCCCAATGCACCGACGAACGAGTCAACCAGGTGGCGCCAGTGTTGTTCCAGACCTACCCCACGCCAGAAGCGTTGGCCTCGGCCGACCGCCTGACCGTAGAGGAAATGATTCGGCCCACCGGCTTTTACCACCAGAAAGCCCGCTACATTCAAGAAGCGGCCCAGACCATCGTGGCCGAACACGACGGCCGTGTGCCAGACGAGATGGTCGCCTTATTGCGGCTATCTGGCGTGGCCCGCAAGACGGCCAACGTCGTGTTAGGCGTGGCCTATGGCATCGCTGAAGGCATCGTCGTAGATACCCACGTCAAGCGGCTGTCCCAGCGACTAGGGCTAACCAGCGAGAATGACCCCGGCCGCATCGAACGCGACCTGATGGCCCAAACTCCCCGGCAAGACTGGATTGACCTCTCCCACCTGCTCATCTTTCACGGCCGGCGCGTTTGCCAGGCCCGGCGGCCGCATTGCGACCGTTGCGTTCTGAACGACCTGTGCCCCTGGGCCGTTATGGAGTAATTGGCAATTGGTAATTGGTAATTGAGCTTGCCAATTACCAATTACCAATTATCAACTCACCCTATGCTCGAAACCCCCTCCCGTTCAACCCGTCTGGTCGCCTTCCAGCACCGCGATTTCCGCCTGCTGTGGTTTGGACACTTCATCTCCACCATCGGCTCGCAGATGCAACTCGTCGCCATTGACTGGCACGTTTTCACTTTGTTGCGCGGCCAAAGCCTCACTCTATCCCTGTTCGGCCGCCCGCTCGTCCTGGGCGCGGAAGCGTTGGGGTTGGGCAGCCTGGGGCTGGTGCGGGTCATTCCCATCGTTCTCTTTGCCCTGGTGGGAGGAATGTTGGCCGACGCCCAGGATCGCCGCCGCCTGATGATCTGGACCCAGAGTGCGGCCGCCCTCTTCGCTGCTGCGTTGGCCTTTGTCACCCTATCCGGCCGCGACAGCATCGGGCTGATTTATCTTCTAACTTCGGCCGGAGCCGCCGCCCACGCCTTCGACAACCCGGCCCGCCAATCCCTCGTCCCCAACCTCGTTCCCCGCGCCCACCTGACCAATGCCCTCAGTCTAAACACCCTCTCCTGGCAAATCGCCTCGATTGCCGGGCCGGCCCTGACCGGCGTTCTGGTCGGCCGCTTCAACATCGGCCTCATTTATGCCCTCAATGCCCTGTCCTTCCTGGCCGTTATCCTCGCCCTCTTGATGATGAACCACCGGGGGCAGACGGCCGCCAATGGCAACGGCGGCTTAGGTTGGCGGCCGCTCATTGAAGGCTTGCGCTTCACCTTCGGCTCACCTCTGATCACCAGCACCATGCTGTTGGACTTCTTCGCCACCCTCTTTTCCTCGGCCCGCACCATGCTGCCGATTGTGGCCGGCCAGATCCTTGGCGTGGGCGTCGAAGGGTATGGCCTTTTGGCGACGGCCCAGGCGGTGGGGGCGGTGGCCGCCGGGACGATCCTCTCCTTACGCCGCGAGATCCACCGCCAGGGGGTCGTGCTATTGGTCAGCGTAGCAATCTATGGCCTGGCAACTGCTCTCTTCGGCGTCTCCCGCCTGTTCGCCCTGTCTTACCTACTCTTTGCCCTGACCGGCGCGGGCGACACGGTTTCGACGGTCATTCGCAACACCATCCGCCAGACAGCGACGCCTGACCACTTGCGCGGCCGGATGACCAGTGTCAACATGATCTTCTTCATGGGTGGGCCGCAGTTGGGCGAACTGGAGGCGGGGCTGGTGGCGGCCGCCTTTGGCGCGTCCTTTTCCATCGTCAGCGGCGGCCTGGCTACCGTTCTGCTAACGGCCTGGGTTGCCTGGCGTTACCCCTGGTTAAGACGCTATCGAAGTGAAGCGTAAAGCGTGAAGCGTGAAAATTGGACAGGATTAACAGGATGAAGCCCAATCATGAGGGAGGAAACTGGGTGAGCAGGCTCTCGTAGTAGTGAACGAGAAACTCGCCGACCCGCTTCTGTATCCTGGCCCAGTTTACTTCTTCGCCAATTTCCTCAAGCTCACTTTCGATGCGATTGGTGATGTACAACTGCCTGTTCAGAAGGGAGGAGATACGGCTTTCGTAGTATTGGCGGGTCAGAGTGGCTACCCTTCCCCTCACCCGCTGCAGTTCGACCAGCGTGGCCGGGTCCCGGGTTGCCTCGCGATCAATCACTTCGGCCATGACGTAAGCCTCATTACGGGCAGCTTGCAAGGCTGCCTCTAGCGTTTTCGCCCGCTGCCTTTCGGCCTCTACTTCTTCCCTGGTCAGGACGGGTGGCGATTCCACCTCTGGCAACGGTTCCTCACTATGGAGTGGCGGCAAGACCCTGGCCGGGTAGGGGTGAAAGTCTTTAATCAATAGCCGAGGCGTTACCTTCAGGTAAAGCGTGACGATTTGTTTGCTTTTGGCAATGACGTTAATAGCGTCACCCCGAATGGGCAACTCGGCTTCTACTTCTTCGTTCAGATTGGTCCGCCAGGCCTGTTCGACCGGGATGCCAAACTTCACCCGCCCCCTGGCCGTCTGTTCCACCGTATTGTAGAAGCGGACGATCAGACCATCTCCCTTTTCGGCCAGTTTCACGGCCGTTAGCTTGAGCGCGCCGGCCGGTTCTTCATCCGACCAAGACAGAAAGGAGAATTCATCAGGCAGCCGCCCAGGATGAGCGGTCGTCTGCACCGCCCTGAATTTGAGGGTATGCCGGTCTGCCTCCAGGTAGGGGGCGGCTTCCAGTAAATCAGCCCCGTGTGGGTAAATGGCGTAGTCGAAGGTACGCCGGCCTAGACCCTGGGCTTCAGGGGTGAAGATGTGGGGGCCAACGTCGCCTTGCCGGGTCAGCAGGTCGGAGCGGGCCAGCCAACCGACGGAACGGAACAGGGTCAAAGCGATGGTATGCTTCTCGGCCAGGACTTCGTATTCAGTCAAACCCCGGCTAAAGATGGTCAGGCCACGCCGAGCGTCGGCCAGGCCGACGAAGTGTTGAAACGGGTGGGTGTTGACAGGAGCAGTGTAGCGGCCGGCGAGCATTAAGCCGCGCAACCCTGGAGGCGCTTCTTGGGAAACTGGCTTTTCTTCAAGGGGAAAGCGGGCCATGTCGAACGGTTCCCCGGCGTAGGAATCGTCGCTCTCAATGCCGGTGGGAAAGAGCACGCGCAAGCGGTGGTCTTTGACCACGTTGTTCAGCACTGTGCGAACTTCAACGTAGGGGGCATGAGCAGCCAACTCCACGTAAGAGACGATGGGATAGAGCCGCGTGTCCAGGGTACGGGCTTTACGGTCGGCCGTCAACTCCTGAGGCAGTTCCAGGCGCAGTTCGACCCGGAAGCGGGCCAGGAGCGGCCCGGCGGCCTCTAAGGTAATGTTGGCCTTACTATCCGAACTGGTGATGACAGTATCCTGTTCCGGGTGGGAGTAGTCGTAGGTGTCGCCACAGTCGCCGCCGTCTTCAAAGATAGCCAGGCCTTCGTAGGCGGCACCGCGCACTTTGTCGAAGACAAACAGGCTGCCGTTGTCGTTTATCTTAACTCGCAGGTGCTCATTTTCCAGGGTGTGATCGGCGGCCGAAGCCGTCACCGCCGGGTGCGCGCCATTTTCTTTGGTACCGGGCATCAGGTAAAAGGTACAGTAACCCAGGGGAGGCACGTCATCGGCCCACAGGTAGAGGTCTAACTTATTCCCAATGTGGCTTACCAGTTGGTAGGGCACAACACGGCCGTGTCCATCCAGGAGGTGGAAGTGATGCAGGTCGTCGGGCACTTGCAGAGAAAAGCCCACAACTTCGCCACGCCGCCGCGAGGCCGGGTTGAAGACGACCAGGCTGGCCATGCTTTTCACCTTCAAGGTGTCCAAAGCCTGACTAATGGCCTTCAAGCTCTCTGAGGACATGATGCCGGCCATCCGGCCGACTTGGGCGAAGCGATCTTCCATGTCGCGGGCAATAGGATCAATGCAACAACCGCAAACGTCGTCGTGGGTATGGTTGTGCAAAAGGGTTTTCCAGGCCCATTCGAAGCGGTCTTCGGGATAATCAAAGCCAACCGTCCAGGCCACAGCGTTGAATCTTTCCGCCCAGCTTTCCAGTTCGCGCTGGCAGTCGCTATTCTGCTGGTTGAGATGGCTGCGGGTGGAGTATACCCCCTTCAAGATGGGGGCGTAACGGCCGCTGTACAGGTAGCCCTTCAGAACCGGCAAGCGCGCCGGGTAGCTTTTGACGGCCGCCAGGTATTCCGGTGGCGTACTTTGCCGGCAGCGTTTGTCCGGCCCCAACAGGGCATTGACCTGAGCAATGATGGGCAACACGTCGTCCGGCCGTGGCACTTGCTCATAGCCGTTCATCAGCAGCACGTTCGGCGTGGCCGCGAAGCGTTGCAGCGTCTCCGTGTGCGACATGATTCTCTCAGCGGCTACGTGACGGGTGAGGGACAGAACCATGGCATTGCGGTAGCTGTCCAGTAAATAGATACCCAGAACGTGGGACCCGTCGGGCGCTTCCCACCAAAATTCGGTTTTGAGCTCCTCCGGCTCCATTTCCACCCCGCGCCAGACGAACACGCCCTCAATGCCGAACCCGCGGAAGATTTGGGGGGCCTGTCCAATCTGGCCGAAGTTATCTAACAACCAGCCGGCCTTCATCACCTCGCCCAGACGGCCGGCCATTTTGTGGCCGATAAGCAGGTTGCGTACCAGGGCCTCACCGCTGACCAGACTCCAATCTGGCTGCAAGTAGGCCGGGCCCACGAGTAGCTGCCCCCGCTTCACGTAACGGCGGATGTCTTGCTCCCTGGCCGCGGCTTTGTCGGGCGGCAGCAGTTTCAGGTAGTCTTCGATAATAAGCGTCTGCCCATCGAGAACGAAGCGGTACTCCGGCTGCTCCTCTAGCGTATTCAATAAGTTGGTGAAGAATGGGATCAGCCAGCGATTGGCATATTTGGCGGTAAAAATCCACTCGCGGTCCCAATGGTTGTGAGAAATCAGATGAATGGTAGTGACCTGGGGAGCCGTTGCTCCCGCGCCAGGGGAGGCTAGCGCAGTTTTCATCTGTGGTAGCATCGTTCACCTCCCTTTACTAACCAAGAATCCTACAGCCGACTGAAGACAAACCCGGTGTATCTCCGATGATAACAGTACAACTCCCCCAGGCCAGACACACCCCGGCCAAGCGGCCGGACCGTCCTCACGTGGACGGGGCGACTTATTCTTGGCCCATTCTACCAGGCGTGGCAAGCGAAGGCAACTCGCCCTGGTGGACGGCGAGCAAAAAGGGGCAAGAGTCCAACAAGGCCGTGGCCTCTTGCCCCTTTGTCTAGCCTATGGCGCGTTCAAGACGTAGTATTCCGTCGAGCGCAGGATGGTGGTGTCGGAGCCTTGCCGGCCGCCGAATACCCACAAACCAGGCAAGCTACCAATGGGTATGTACGCCCCGGCGTGGTTGCGCCGGGCCTGGTTGAGATCGGGGAAGCTACTATCCCAGGTGTCGGTGCTGACCGTGTAGGTGAGCGAGTCGGCCGTCTCGGCCGGCCATTGGCCGCAACCGGCCGTCACCACCTTACCGGCAAAACCGTGTCCGGCGTCGCTATCGAAGCCAAACGTCTGGGCCTGGTCGCAGGCAATGGGCATCTCAGCCACCGCCGCATTGTTCCAGCCTGCGCCGGGGTTGGCTGTATCAAACACTTCCGTCGTCACCTGTGCATAGAGATTCACCCCATCGTAGGTGTCACCACCCATGGCGTAAATCTTGCCGTCTACGGCCGCCGCCAGGATATAACCTCGCCCCTGGCTTAGATTGGCGAGGGTCGTCCAGCGCGTACTGGCCGGAGCCAACGGGTCAAAGACATAGCTTTGGGCGTAAGTCTGCGCCCCGTCAAAGCCACCAAAGACGTACACCTTGTTCCCCACGACGACGGTACCGCCGGAAATACGGCCGGCCCCAGGCAAGGGATCGGTCGTAATGGTGGCCGTCGTGTTGGTGGCCGGGTAGTAGACCTGGACTTCACGCCGCATTCCGCCGGCGTTGTCGCGGCCGCCAAAGACGTACAGCCCCCAACCCGCGCTATCTTGCAACAGGTTGACCGTGTAGTTGGAGATGGGGACAGGCATAGTGCGGCCGGTCTGGGCATAGACGCCGGTTAGCGGGTCATAGCTCCAGATAATCCCATCGGTATTGCCGCTAGACAGTCGGCCGCCCAGGAAGTACACCTTCTGGTCGTAGCTCTGGCCGGCCCCGCTGTCAAAGTATTCACCGTCGAAGCGCCAATACTCGAAGGAGGTATCCGCCCCAAGCTGCCAACTGGCTTGCAACGGCACTGGCAAACGCTGGTTGCCAAAGACGTTGATCGTTGACTGGGCCGTGCTGTAACCAGCGGCCGTCACCACCATCTCATACGTGCCTTCGTATACCCGCAGGCGGAAGCGGCCGCTGCCGGGATCGCTATCGGTCGCCGCCACCGGCACACCAGAAAGTTGAATCTCGATGTGCGCGCCGACGGACTGGTTGGTATTGGCGTCGTAAGTGCGGCCGAGAACTGTGTAGCGAGGCGCGCGGGCCAGGCTAAAGTTTTGCGTCGAGTTCTGATCCTCAACCACGACGATGCCGGAGACGGTCTGCGACTGCCAGCCAAAGGCCGCCGCCGTCACGTCATACGTCCCGGCGGCCACCGTCCCGGTGTAGTAGCCCGTGGCGTCGGTGGTAAATGATTGGCCGTTGTTGAGAGAAACAACCGCTCCCGGGATACCGTTGCTGGTGGACTGGTCGCGGACAAATCCTTCCAGGTGTCCACTGCTGGCGACCAAGCTGACGGCCGCCAACACGTCCAGCCGTCCCCAGCCGTAGATGTGGTTAGGCACGACGTTGTACTGGGTGCCGCCGCACGAATCGGGGTCGGTGGGGTTGGGCATTCCCTGGTATGCGGTATCGCGGATCAATTGCTCGATGTAATCCACGTCGCCCCGCAAACCAGGGTTAGCGGAGACGATGAGGGCCACCGCGCCAACCACGTGCGGCCCGGCCATTGAAGTCCCTGACCAGGTCTCGCCAGAATAACCGCCGCCCGGGAGTGAAGAGTTAATGCCTTCGCCCGGGGCCACAATGTCCGGCTTGATGTCGGGGAACAAGCTCGATGGCCCACGGCTGGAGAAGTAGACCAGGGTCTCACTGCGATTGGCCGTCGCGCCAGTGGTGAAGACGTTGTCGTAATCGGCCGGTGAGCGCAGCGAGGAGCAGCCAGAGCCTTCGTTGCCGGCCGATACTTCGGTCATGACCCCGGCGTCGCGTAAATTCTGGATGACGGTATAGAAGGTGGTCACACCACCGCCAAAGTAGCCCCAGGAGTTGTTGAGAACGTCGGGAGCGCGGGCGGGGTCTGGGTTCTGGCCGTTCAGGTCCCAGGGAGCCAGGGCAAACTCGAAACACTCCAGGAACCAGGCGTCTATACCCGACCCGCCGGAGTTCATATTCTTACAGGCGATCCACTCCGCATCAGGGGCGACGCCAATATGTAGGTCAATGCCAGGGTCGTAGCCAACGGCCGTGCCGGTGGTGTGGGTGCCGTGGCTATGGTCGTCGTAGGGGACGTCATTTGCCCCGCCAGTAGTGGCGTCCCACCAGTTGTAGTTGTGGTCGGCGCTGGCCCCATTCCAGCCGCGGTAGGCGTTGATGAGGGCCGGGTGATCCCAGTCCACACCCGTGTCCAGGTCGCCCACCACCGCCCCGTAGCCAGTCACGCCGTATTGCGTCCACACGTCATCAGCGTTGATGAAGCTGACGTTCCACTCCGTCGTGGTGGGGGTGGCTTCGGTCTGGCCGGCCGCCGCCTCGTCAATGATCGGATTGATGGCCTGGTAAGTGCGGTTCAGGATGACCTCACGAACTTCCGGCCGGCTGGCAATTTCCAGCAATACATCTTCGCCGGCCGCTTTCACGTAGATCAGGTTAGCCACGTAAAACGGCCGGTAGGCCACACCGTTGGCATCGAGATAGGCCCGTAAGCCGGCCTGCGTGCGCTCGGCCGTCTCCCGCAACGTCCGGTAGACGAACTCTCCTTTAGCCAGCTTGGTCGGCAGGGCGGCGGCCGAGGATACGTCCGCCTGTTCCTTCAGTACGGCAAAGAAGCCAGCCTGGCCGTCGCGCTGGACAGTTTGCCACAGCTCCGGCTCAATTTTAGCCAGGGGATCTTCGGCCGCCGCCGGCCGGGCCACCACAACCAGCAACGACAGAATCAGCAACAAAAACAAGGAGAAACGAGAAGGAAATGGGGATCGGGAATTCACAACAGCCTCCTATAACGAAGTGGTTATCAGAGACGCCGGCAGTGAGGAAACCGGCCGAGGACACGAGAGTGACCCCAACAGATTTTATCAAGCAGGGCAAGCGATAGCAAGCGCAGTCTAGCCGGGAGCATTTCACATTTGGGGCAAACCCCGCAGGTTTCCGAAACCTGCGGGGTTTAGGACAGGCGAGGTTCCCCCAAATTAAAATACACCCGTCCAGCCCTGCCCGACGAGCGAATCCCTATCGTATTGCCTGTGACAAAATCTTATCCAACGCGGCCAAATCTACGAGGATAGCGTTGCGTTCTCTGGCGCGGGCGCGAGCAGCATCCGTGAACCCAGAGCGCGAGAAAAAGGCGTAATAGCGCTTGAATGGATTGCCGCTCAGGGTCGTTAACTCGACTTTCTCAGACTGTTGAAAGAGCTTTTCGACCTCACCCTCGTCGAGCAGACTTTCCCGCTTCCACTTGCACTCCCCAAACAGCACAGATGCCTCATCCCAATTGACGGCAACCACATCTATTTGCTCGGTAGCGCTCCAATGAGAGCCTACTTGTTGAGGCAAGAAGGGCAATTGGCCGGCCTCGGCCGCCACGTACACCCACTCCCGGCACAACTCCTCAAATGTATAGGTCCCCACGTAGGCCCGCCAGTGTCGTTCGATGGTCTGCCAGACCGCTTTGTATGCCCCACGCACGATCAGGTGAAGATGCGGGGCGAGGAAGCGGTGATAAAAGCGAAGATAGGGGTCAACGACCAGGTAGCGATTCTTTCGGCTGTTTTCAGGATGACGCTCGGTAGCCGGGGCTGCACGCTGCAAGTACCCTAGCCTGACCAGCAAGTTCAGGTAGTTACTCACGGTGGCTGGCTCAAGACCTAGTGTAGTGGCTATCTCTTTAGGAGAGTGAACTCCTTGCGCGACTTGAGCAATGACAGCGGCGTACATACGGGGTTGGGTAAAGTGATCGTGTAGTAAGATATTAGGTTCATCCTGGACGAGGGATGGTTCGCCGATAACTCTTTGGACGATGTTGTCCACAACCGAGAGCTGGGGGTCCATTCGCTCCAGATAGTAGGGTACCCCCCCTAGCACAGAATAAAGGGCAATACAGGATTCGATGCTGTAACGGGGAAAAGCTGCTCGCACGTCTCTGAAGAGGAGAGGCGTGAGCTTTAGCAGACCTGTGGCCCGGCCGTATAGTGGAGAATGATGGGCCAAAACACTCTCTTCCATCATGCCAATATGCGATCCCGACAGTATTAACAAGATGGGGAGGTCTTTTAGATGCTGATCCCACGCCCCTTGAAGTTTGTAAGGCAGGTCTGGCGATGCTTCCACAGCATAAGTGAACTCATCCAGAATCAGTACGGGCTTCAGCTTCTGCCCCTTCACAAAGCGTACCACTTCCCGAAGCAGTTCGTCCCAATCGAAGTAGGTAAACCCCGGCTGGGCTGGCGGCTCACCATGAATGTGAGGATAGAGGGCTTGGGATAAGGAACGCAAGAGAGCGGCCGAAGAAAGATCCGTCGCCAGCCAATAGAAACCCGGCCACTGCCGCGTTTGCAACCAATGGGTGAGTAAGCGGGTCTTACCAATTCGTCGCCGACCGTAGACAACACACAGCGCCCCCTGCGGTCTGGCATATTGGCGATCCAGATAGTCTAGTTCAGAAGTGCGGCCGACGAAATCCATCTTCAATCCCTTCCAACCGCCCGAGAAATAGCTTAATTGAAATTAAGTTAATTTCGATTAAGCTAATTTGATTGTAATTTTACTCGGATTGGGCCCGGCCGCCAATTCATTTTGGGGATTCCTAACCTTTCTGTCCCCACCCCAGCACGTAGTAGCGGACGCCGCGCTTGAGGAAGTTGCGGGTCAGGCGGGTCGTGATGACCGCCCGCGTGTATTGGCGGAAGGTGAGGCGGCCGGCCTGCCGTTCCTGTTTGGGCCAGCGACCGAGATGATCATAGAACCCCCGCCAACACGCCTGGGTCGCGTCTTCGACCATCGCCTCCTGGAAGCCGGCCGCCAGCAATCGCTCCTGGTAGGCGGCCGGGCTGTCCAGTTGATTCACCAGGGGAATGTGCATCCGTTCGGCCGCCCTGGGGTGGATGGGCAGGAAAAGAATGTCGCTAAGAACCAGCCGGCCGCCGGGCTTGAGAATGCGGTGGGCCTCACGCAGAAACTTGTCGCGGGTGTCGAAGTGGAAGGCCGCCTCGACACAAATAACGTTATCAAACGAGGCGTCTTCAAACTGGAGGTCGGTGGCGTCCATCGCCAGGAAGGCGCAGCCGGGCGCGTTCTGGCGGGCGCGGGCTAACTGGGCCTCGGAGATGTTGACCCCCACCACGTCGGCCGCGCTGTAATAGTTCAATAAATGACGGGTAGTGGCCCCCATGCCGCAGGCCACGTCGAGGATACGGCCGCGCTTGTCTGGTATGAAGGCCAGTAACTTCTCCACCAGGTTTTCGCAGGCTGCCTTCTGGCTTTCAATGCCCGGCTGCCAGTAACCATAGTTGTAGAAGTCGCTGTAACCATAGTAATAGGCCGTCCCCTCGTCGTACATCTGGAGGTCGTAACCCTTGACCATTTCTTGGGAAGCTGGTTGGTTGGTCATAGTCTCATTTCTTTCTGTAGGGCGATTTTCCAAAATCGCCCTACAGTTCGTAGCCGTTGTAGGTCAGGTACGGCGACAAGCTGGCCCGAATTCGGGGGCCTTCGGCTTCAATTTCCGGCAATAGCTTCTGTTGGCGCGGTTGAATGGTGTCGAAGGCGACCTCGCGCTCCGGTCGCAAGCCCAGGAAGTCGAGGAGGCGGCCGATCTGCCGGCGGGGATTACTGCACAGGTCTTCGTAACGAAGGGAAACGTAATGCTCGGCCGGGAAGCCGCGCACCTCTTCCACGAAATGATTAGCCGTCCAGGTGAGACTGGGCAGCACGGAGAGGATGCCCTTTTTGTTGCCCGGCGCGTAGGTCCGGCGGTTGGCTTCCCGCACGCGGGAGTCTTTGTACATAGCGGCGTAGTCACGGCCGATCAGGGCCAGGGCCTCGTTCTTGCTGGAGAAAATGGAGTGCAGCGTCCGCACCTGAGAATTTAAGACGTGCAGTGAATGGCGATGGTTGAAGATAAATTTAGCAGCAGGAAAGTGACGCAGGATTTCCTTGAAGTTATTAAAATCGTAAGGGTTCTTCAGCAGAATGGGTCTGTCCGCGCCAGCCAGGAATTGAATCTTGCGGCACATCTCGCTAAAAAGAGCGACCGTGTCGCCGTTTAATTGCAGGTGGCGGGCAAAGCGGTTGGCAAAAGGGCCGTGATAGGGCCTGAGCATTGTTACCAAAGGATTTCTTTTGGTCACTTGCAGGACAAAGCCATATTCCTCCGGCGCGTCGGGGCTTAAGGGGATGCCATCAAACACGCGATCCTTGTAGCCCAGACGGTCAAAGCGGTCTATTAACTCCTGTTTCACCTGGCTTGTCCGGCCGTTCAGGTGGTCGTCCAGCAATTGGTCGTAATAGACAATCTGGTGGAGTGTGAGATAGTTAAACGCGCCACTACTTGCCAACAAGTTAAACAGAATCGTCGTACCGGAGCGGTGCGGTCCCAGGATAAAGATGGGTCGAAAAGAAATGCCTTCTAGTAGATGTAGATGAGTTTGATCAGGGGTGATTCTTTTCTTTCTAAGCATACTCGACTGGTCAGACATCGGATGTCTCCGAGACATCCGATGTCTGTATGATACCGGCTTCTCTGGCGACGCGGCGGATGGGGTTCAGAATCATGCCTTTCTCGAAGCCAGGCAGGTAACGACGGAGAAAAAAGATGAGGCGGGCGCGCCGGCCGACCATGTAGCGGATTTTCGGCTCTTTGGCGGTTAGAGCGTCGTAGACCGTCGCCGCTACCGCATTAGGAGTGGTGCGGGAGTAGTGGACAATGGTATCGGCGTGCCTTTCGGAAAGCTGGAACAGGCGCAGATAAGGGCTGTCGGGGTCAAAGGCTCGTTGGGCGTAACGGCGATTGGTCGTCCAGCGTTCGGTCTGGATGATGTCGGGGGCGATCAGGCTAACGCGAACGCCAAAGGGCCACACCTCCTGGGCCAGTGATTCGCCGAAGCCCTCCTGGGCAAACTTGGTGGCGCAGTAGGCGCTGACGCCAATGGCCCCGGCGCGGCCGGCCACCGAGGTAACGATGACGATGCGGCCGTGTCGGGCCTGGCGCATGGTGGGCAAAACGGCCCGAATCACTTTCATCGTCCCCAAAACGTTGACCTCGAACAGTTCCCGTATTTCGCCCTCTACACAGTCCTCGAAGAAACCGCGCAGACCAACACCGGCGTTGTTGACCAGGCCATCAATGCCGCCCACTTCGGCTATCATCGTTTGCACGGCCGCCTCCACACTGCTCGGGTCGGTGATGTCCAGCCGCACGGCGCGCAGGGTGACACCCCGCGCCTGGGCCTCGGCCGCCAGGCGTTCGGCCTCCTGTTCCTGGCGGACAGAGGCGTAGACCTGCATCCCCCGGCCGGCCAGGTGGATCGCTGTCGCCAACCCCAAGCCCGTGCTACAACCCGTCACCAATACACGCATATAGATCGTTCTGCGGGGATTGGGGGATTAGGGGATTTAACCTGAAAAAAAATCCCCTTATCCCCTCATCCCGACTAGATCAGGGTGGCCTCGGCGCGGGCTATGTCCTCGGCCGTGACCTGGGCCACCGTCCCCGTGCGGAGGAAGGCCAGGCAATAGGCAGCCATCGTCTTGGAACGATCCAGCACGCTCAGGTGCTTGATGGTCGCCGGCGGCACAAAGGCTGACTGCGTATTGGGCAACCGGCTACGCAGTTCGTCGTGCGAGGATAGGAAAAACGAATCCTGCTCATAAATCATCAGGACGGGATGGGGAATCTGGTGCAGATTATCTACTGTCACCGAAGCCATAAACTTTTGCAGGTCGGCCTCGTCCAAATCGGCTAGTTCGGCGTGGGCCTGGCGAATCATCTCCATCCCCTGCACCATCCGCTCGATGTGCTTGGGATTGCGTTTGCGCCCTCTGGCGACGCCGTGCATCAGGGGGGCTTCCTGTATCTTTTGCAGGAGGTAGGCCGGATCGCTGCGCTGCTCGGCCGGGATCAATTCGCCGGTGTATTTCTCCAGTTCGGCCGCGTAATAGGCCCACCCCTCCCAATCGGGACTGGCGTACAGGTGGGCCAGATCGGCCAATACCGTCTCGATGATGATCACCCTGCCGACCCGCTCCGGATATACCAGGGCGAAGTTCAGAGCCAGGTCGCCGCCCAGGCAGTGACCAATGATGTGAACTTTGTCTATTCCCAACTGCTCCAGGAACAGCCGCATATCGTCCAACATTCGGTCCAGGGTGTAGCCGGGGCCGGGCGAGTCGCTGTTGCCGTGCGCGGCCAGGTCTACCGTCGTCAGGTAGAAGTCACTCCACAGGTTTTGCACCAGGCCGGCGTACCAGACGGCCAGGTTGCCACCCAGGCCATGCAACATCAGCACGTTGGGCGCGCCGGGCAGCCCCACCTGCCAGTAATGGTATTTCAATCCGTTAATCTCAATCTTTGGCATAGTAAGTGTTGCGGGGATTGGGGGATTAGGGGATTTTACTTGGCGTAATCCCCTAATCCCCTAATCCCCGCTCTAAGTGACTACATACAAAGTCCACCCATTCACCAACGGTGGCGTCGCCGTCTTCGCGCTCGCCGACGGCCGCAAAGAAGTCGTTGAAGGGAAAGGGGCGGCCATAGCGGGCCTGGGTGGAATTAGCAATGATGACCACTTCCAGCGACTCGCAACCCAGGTCGCCCAGGAAGCGGGTGGCCTCGGAGATGACCGCCTCTAAGTCCTGGTCAGCAAAGTATTCTTCCAGGATTGCGATGGTGTCTTGCAAAACTTCAGCCCGACTTCGGATCTCCATCTCTCTTACTCTCTCAGGAACTGAGGGAACTCAGGGAACTGAAGGAACTCCGATCCAGTTCCT
>JBFMFT010000299.1:0-6757 GCA_040751925.1 Chloroflexota bacterium | reverse complement strand
TCTCCGAGCGGCATCCTCTCCGCGTTGCCTCGCCCCTACCCCCTGCAACTCGGCTACCTTGGCGGCTTTGTCGCCAGGCAACACCTCGGCCAATACCTGGTCCACGCCGGCGGCGTTAGCGATCGCTTGCGCCGTCGCCACGTTGTCGCCGGTCATCATAATCACCTGCAAGCCCAGTTTGTGCAGGGCGGCAATCGCCTCCCGCGACCCCTCCTTAATTGTATCGGCCACCCCAATCACGGCCGCCGCCTGGCCATCTACCGCCAGCCACATAGCCGTCTTGGCGGCCTGTTCCAACTCGGCCGCCTTTGCGCCTAGACCATTCAGCGAGATATTCTCCTGCTGCATGAGGCGCAAATTGCCCACCAACACCCGCCGGCCGTCCACATCGGCGACAATTCCGTGACCGGGGATGCTCTGGAAGGCGGCCGGCTGGCTGAGAACCAACCCCTCCGTCTGCGCCGCCCGCACAATCGCAGCGCCGAGCGGATGTTCAGAACCTCGTTCGGCCGATCCGGCCAACCAAAGGATTTTGGATTTTGGATTTTGGATTTTGGATTTTGGAGCCGGAATCCAAAATCCAAAATCCAAAATCTCTGTCACAGATGGCTCTCCCTTCGTAATCGTCCCCGTCTTATCCAGCACAATCGTTTGTACCTTGTGGACTCGTTCCAGGGCCGCGCTATTCTTGAATAGGATGCCCGCTTCTGCACCCTTGCCCACGCCAACCATGATGGAGGTCGGCGTCGCCAAACCCATCGCGCAGGGGCAGGCGATGACCAGGACGGCGATCAGGCGAATGAGGGCGGCCGTAAAGCCCGCCCCGCTCAGATACCACACGGCAAAGGTCAATAGGGCCGCGCCAATCACAAACGGCACGAAATAAGCCGAAATCTGGTCCACCAGCCGTTGAATAGGGGCCTTACTCCCTTGCGCCTGCTCCACCAGCTTAATGATTTGAGCCAGGGCCGTCTCCTTGCCCACCCGCGTCGCCTCAAAACGCAGTAATCCCTGCTTATTGATCGTCGCCCCAATCACCGCGTCGCCTACCTTCTTATCCACCGGCAGGCTCTCGCCCGTAATCATACTCTCGTCAACGGCCGAACGGCCGTCCACCACCACCCCATCCACGGCGATCTTCTCCCCCGGCCGCACCACCACCACCTCGCCAACGGCCACTTCCTCCACCGGCACGGCCACTTCCGCGCCATCCCGCACCACGCGGGCCGTCCGCGCCTGCAAGCCCATTAGCTTCTTGATCGCCTCACTCGTGCGCCCCTTCGCCCGCGCTTCCAGCAGCTTGCCCAGGACAATCAGGGTGATAATGACGGCCGAGGTCTCAAAATAGACGTGCATCCCCAGGGCGTGCGATCCCAGGCTCATGGCGACCAGGACGGCCAGGCTGTAGAAATAAGCGGCCGAGGAGCCCATGGCCACCAGCACGTCCATATTCGCGCTGCCATTCCGCAGACTCTTATAGCCGCCCACGTAATAATCCCACCCGACGTAGAACTGCACCGGCGTCGCCAGCAGGAAGAACAGCCAGTTGACCCAATTATTGTGGCCCCACGCTCCTAACAGGCCAAAGTCGCGGGCCATACTCAACGCAAACAGCGGCAACGAGAATAAAGCCCCCACGAGAAAACGACGCCACTGGTGGCGCACCTCGGCCGCCCGCGCTTCCGCCTCCGCATCCTCCGAGACCTCGGAGGTTTCCAAAACCTCCGACGTCTTGCTCTCCACTACGTCATAGCCGGCCCGCCGCACGGCCGCCACCATATCCGCCCGCGTCACCACCCCCGGCACGTAGCGCACCGTCGCCCGCTCACTGGCGAAATTCACCGACGCTTCCAGTACCCCGTCCAACTTGCCCAGTCGCCGCTCAATCGTGTTGGCGCAATTGGCGCAGGTCATCCCCACCAGGGGCAATTCCAGGCTGGTAGATGGCACATCATAGCCCGCCTTCTGGATGCGCTCGATTATCGCTTCCGGCCGGGCTACGGCCGGGTCAAACGTCACTGTCACCTTCTCACTGGCGAAATTAACCACCGCTTCGCTCACGCCCTCTACTTTGCGGGCGCTCCGCTCTACCGTCGCCACACAATTGGCGCAAGTCATTCCCAGGACAGGTAACGTTAGTTGTTTTGTGTCAGACATAAGCGCGTGAAACGTGAAGCGTGAAACGTGAAACGTGAAGGACGGTCACGTTGCACGTTTCACGTTTCATCCTTAAGCAATTTGCAGCAAATCGGCCGGGGGATAGTTAATCTCCCGCAGCGTCGCCTCAATCTTCTCCCAGGTCGCCGGGGCGTCCCAGGAGACCGTCACCTTGCGCGACTCCTGCTCCGCCTTCACACTCTTTACCCCGGCCAACTCACCCAACTCCATCTCAATCGTGTGCGTGCAATGCCCACAATGAATAGCCGGTACAGATACGATTTTTGTTGTCATCTTAGTATCTCCTTCTTGCAATACGGTTTGATTTGTTTTCTTGATCGAGCCTACGAACTCATGCATAGGCCCATCACTCATTACTCATTACTAAAACACCACCCGCCGCAATAGTTGGGCGTTCAGAGCCACAATCACTGTGCTAAGGGACATAAACAGCGCGCCCAACGCCGGCGAGAGCAAAATGCCCCATGGGGCCAATAGCCCGGCCGCCAGGGGCAGGGCCACCACGTTATAACCCGTCGCCCAGACCAAATTCTGGATCATCTTACCATAGCTGGCCCGGCTCAACTGGATCATCTTCACCACGTCCAGCGGATTGCTCTTGACCAGGATGATCCCGGCCGACTCCACCGCCACATCCGTCCCACTGCCAATGGCAATCCCCACGTTGGCGCGGGTTAAGGCCGGCGCATCGTTCACCCCATCGCCGACCATCGCTACGATTTTGGATTTTGGATTTTGGATTTTGGATTCATCGCTTGCCACCTGCCACTTGCCACTTGCCCCCTGTCCCCAATCCCCGGCCGTCTGCAAGGCGGCTACCACCCTGTCCTTATGTTCCGGCAGCACCTCGGCAAAGTAGCGGTCTATACCCAGTTCCTCGGCCACTGCCTTCGCCACCGCCTGGCTGTCGCCAGTCAGCATCGCCACCTCCACCCCCATCTCATGCAGCCGCCGCACCGCTTCCTTACTTTCCGGCCGGATCACGTCCGCCAAAGCCAGGGCCGCCACCGGCCGATTTTCTTCCACCAGGTAGACTACCGTCTGCCCTTTCGCCCCGGCCGTCTCCGCAAAGCGAGCCAATGTCTCCGACAAACCCGCCTCTAACAGTTCCAGCAAGCGCGGCCCACCCAGGTAAACACTCCGGCCGTCCACCTGCGCCTTCACCCCCCTGCCCTTCAACGCCTCAAAGCTACTCACTTTCGGCAGGGTCGCGCCTGCCCCGGCCGCCCGCCGGATAGCCTGAGCAATCACGTGTTCCGAATCCCCTTCCACGGCCGCGGCCAGAGCCAGGGCTTGCTCTTCGCGCCAATCCGCAACCGTAGCCAGCCCCACCACCCCCTGTTCCCCTTTGGTCAACGTACCCGTCTTGTCAAAAATCACTGTGTTCAGGTGGCGGGCCGCTTCCAAAGCCAGCCGGTCACGCACCAGGATGCCATTGCCGGCCGCCAGCGAGGTCGTAATCGCCACCACCAGCGGAATCGCCAACCCCAGGGCGTGGGGGCAGGCAATCACCAGCACCGTCACCACCCGCTCCAACACTTCCACGTTAAAACCAGTGGCAATCGTCCAGGCCACGGCCGTCACCGCCGCCACCGCCAGGGCCGTGTAAAACAGAAAGCGCGCCGCCTGATCGGCCAGCAATTGTGTCCGCGACCTGCTCTGCTGCGCTTCGCGCACCAGCCGCATAATGCCGGCCAGGGCCGTCTCCTCGCCCGTCGCCACCACCTGCGCCCGCAAGCTGCCATTGCCGCTGTTGACGGTACCCCCAATCAACCAGTCGCCGGGCTGTTTCTTCACCGGCCGCGACTCGCCGGTAATCATCGCCTCATCCACGTCCGTCTCGCCCTCGACCACCTGCCCGTCGGCCGGCACGCTGCTCCCCGGCCGCACCAGCACCACGTCTCCCACCTGTAGACGGCTAACCGCCACCGTTTCTGCGCTGCCATCCGGCCGCAGTCGTTCGGCCGTATCCGGCATCAGCTTCGCCAATTCGTCCAACGCCCCCGACGCCTGGCGCACGCTCCGCATCTCAATCCAGTGGCCTAACAGCATCACGTCAATCAGCGTCACCAACTCCCAGAAAAACCCTTCGCCCAGGGTCACGAAGACCGTCGCCAGGCTGTAGACAAAGGCCACACTGATCGCCAGGGAAATCAGGGTCATCATCCCTGGTTGCCGCTGCCGTAATTCCGTCGCCGCCATCTGCAAGAACGGCAGGCCACCATACAGGAAGATCGCCACCGACAAGATGACCACCAACCATTGGCTGCCAGGGAAAGCTGGCGGCGTAAAGCCCAACCACATCTGGATCATTTCACTATACAGCAGCACTGGAATCGTCGCCACCAGGCTGACCCAGAAGCGGTTACGGAACATCCATTCGTGACCGCTGTGGTCAATGTGCGCCGCGTGCCCGGCCGCCTGTTCGCCTTCGGCCGTGTGCGCCGCGTGTCCGGCCGCCACCTGCCCGTGCTGGTGCATCTCCATATCTGCGTGAGCCATATTACCGTGGCCTGGAGCGGTCACTTCGGCCGCCTGTTCATCCTGTGCCTCTCTCGTCCGGTCCATCATAAATCCCCTAATCCCCTAATCCCCGCTACCACCTGCCACTTGCCACCTGCCACTTGCCACCTGCCACCTGCCACCTGCCACCTGCCACCTGCTACAATTTCGCCGACATCTCAAACACACTGGTCACTTCTTGCAACACCCGTTCCCGCTCCCCAAGGTCATCCCCCTGGATCGCCGTCGTGACACAATGGCGCAAATGTGTATCCAGAATGAGCGCGCTCACCTTATTCAGAGCCGCCTGCACCGCTTGAATCTGCTTAATCACGTCAATACAGTAAGCGTCCTCGTCCACCATCCGCTCCACACCCTTGAGGTGACCGGCCGCACTCGCAATCCGCCGCGAAATAACCTGCCTGGTTTTGTCGTCCATTTATTATGACTTACCCATAATTTATTCAACCCCCTCCCAGGTGGGGGGGGTATATAATTATTATATGCAAACGAAACAAGTTGTCAAGAAGGCGGCCGAATTGTTGTTGACGCTGTGTTATAGACACTTTACAATACCTGGACTGGAGACTGAGCTATGGTCGCTCTACAGGAAACCACTCTACTCAAGCTGCCTTACAACGATCTAACCTGGCAGCAACACCTACAGGCTGAACTTCGGCGCATTCTGCCACTTCTGATAAGTCATTATAAACCCTTGAAAGTTATTCTCTTTGGCTCATCAGCTAAGGGTCAAGCCCACTTGTGGTCAGACATAGATCTGATTGTCGTAGCCAATACGCCCCACCGTTTTCTAGATCGCACGAAGGAAGCACTCTTGCTGGTAAAACCGCAGGTCGGCCTCGATGTTTTTATCTATACCCCCGAAGAATTCGATGCGCTTTGTCGGGAACGGCCCTTCTTTCAGAACGAGGTGTTAACAGGGAAATTACTCTATGAGTACGCCTACTGAGTGGCTGCAATACGCCAGTGAAGACTTACAAATGGCCGAGTTAGCCTGGGGCAATAGTGTTTACAACCAGGTCTGCTTTCACGCCCAACAATGTGCCGAGAAAACTCTAAAGGCCTGGCTAGTCCGTCACGGCCTATTACCCCCGCGCACTCATCAGATTGCGCTGCTGCTTGGTCTTTGTCCCAGACCTCTGCCATTTTCGGCCGCCTTAGAAATGGATCTCTTGACACTCGACCGCTTCTACATCCCTACACGCTACCCGGATGCGTTGCCTGGCGCATTACCGCACGGCCTGCCCGTCGAGGCTGACGCTCGCGAAGCCCTCTCAGCGGCCCGCGACGTCCACAAAGTCATTGTGCGGGTGATTTGACGATAGAGCCACCCGCATCCGCCCATCCACCGCCCACACCCCCTTGCCGGCCGCCAACACCCGCAACGGATTCACCTCCATCTCCACTAACTGCGGAAAATCGGCCGCCAACTGCCCCACCCGCAACAACACATCCAACACCGCCGCTCGATCCGCCGGCGGCGTTCCCCGGAAGCCCGCTAACTTCCGGCCGGCCCATGTCCGCGCCAACATCCCCTCCGCCTCGGCCACTGTCAACGGAGCCAGCGCAAAAGCCACATCCTTCAACCCCTCCACCTCCACCCCACCCGACCCAAACATTACCAATGGGCCAAAGTGCGGATCCTGTAACGCTCCCACGATCACCTCCTGACCGGCCGCTACCATCGGCTGCACAGTCACCCCATCAATCTTCGCCGCCGGCCGCGCCCGCTCCACTTGCGCCACCATCTCCGCAAAACCGGCCGCCACCGCCACCCCACTCCCCAAATCCAACCGCACCCCCCCCACCTCCGACTTATGCGTAATATCCGGCGAAGCTACCTTTAGGGCCACCGGATAGCCCAGTTCCTCCGCCCAGGTCACTGCCTCGGCCGCCGTCCGCGCCAGTCTCGCCACCGGCGTCCGAATCCCATAAGCCGTCAAAATCGCCTGCGTCGCCTCTGGCGATAAAAAGCCCCCGGCCGCCTGGCTTGCTAACACCGCCTCCACCTCCGCCGGCCGCACATCCCCCACCCGCGCCGGCGACTCCCTCCCCT